>JAILHV010000123.1 GCA_024695625.1 Treponema sp. | reverse complement strand
AAAAGAATGATTTTTAACAACAGGAATTTTTCGCAGATTTAAGTGCTCGCTACTGGATTTGAACCAGTGACTTCCACCGTGTGAAGGTGGCACTCTACCGCTGAGTTAAGCGAGCAAGAATGTAGAAATTATATATCCGTGGGGAATTTTTGTCAAGAATAAGTCTCAGGACGATACTCCAATTGCTCCACCATTCATTCCCCGGCTACAATCGGCCGCCATGCCTCTGCGCCACCACCCTTCCGGCCTTCCCTAACGGTCATCCCGCTTGCGCGGGACTAAAGGGCCTCCACGGTGGCGTAGGCTGATTTTCTGTTTTCTCCCACAAATACCTATTTGGCGGGGGAAGTTGGGGTATTTTCACACTTTGCAAAAACGCTATACGTAGCGTAAAGGAAAATATTGTTTTTTCCCAACTCTATGTAAATTTGCAAGGACTATGAATCACAAAATTTTAGTATTTTTTTAAATAAAGTTCCTCCTTTTCTGGATAGAATTGTTTTATTAAATCTAATGCTTCCTTCGGTATAGGTTCTTTTTTATAATCAAGCCCCTTCTTTTTAAATTCCTTAATAATTTGCTTTTTCTTTTTATATTTTGGACTTCTTAGATCAATAACAATTCTTCTTAATAGTTGCAAATTGGAAACTTTATTACAATCATTATTATAATCTTCAAAGGAATCATAATGGAACCCCTCTATTTCACATTTGCAACTAATTATCAGAAAATACGCAATATCTATATTTGCATTCTCAAGAGCTGTAGATAATGGTGTCTGGCCAAGTTCATTTTTATAATTTATATCCGCTCCATATTTTATTAAAAGTTCTGCCACCGTTAATGCGTTTTCAGAAAAATCATAAACCAGATATCCACAAACATTCATTAATGGGGTTGTCTTTGGCAGCTTATTCTTTCGAATTACTTCTATATTTGGATTAGCACCATTAGAAAGTAAATACTCCAAAAATTTTATTTTATTTGCATTGTTTTCTGGATAGCAGCAATTAGTTGCCAAGAAAAACAATGGAGTAGCACAAGAGTCATCTTTCTCATTCGGATTCAAGCCACATCTCAATAATTCAGTCATGGATTTATATTTTTTCCCCAGTACCGATTTTATAACAAATTGATTTCTTGATATCTTTTCATAGGAATCTTTTATTATATCAGGATTTTCAGATATAAGTTTCGATATTTGAATTAAATTTTCTTCTTCTATTGCTTTTAGCATATCTCTATCATTCTCAGAATCACAAAATACACTGGTATTTATAAAGAATAATAAAAATACTGCTAGTTTAAAATTTTTTCTAAAACCTCTCATAACTACTCCATTAAAATTGTTTTTTCACTTATATATGTTATTACCATATTATCAGGCCCCTTATAAGTAATCGAAATTTTGATATTTCGTTCGCATCTACCACTTTCAACATAGCGTTCTTCGAAGACTAGTTTTGCGTATTCTTTAGATTGTGTAATTGTTGCAGTTATATCTAAAATTTCTCTTGGACCTAGTGTTTCTTTTATTTGATCGTTAATATCAATCAAGCATGGCACATCAATGAACAGAAAATTTAATACTTTTTCTGCTTTTTCTTTTTTTTGTTCATTTGAATTTTTAATAAAATCATTTATAAGACCTATCGTTGCGGCAAATCCCGAACCAGATGATGATCCCGTACCCATTATTGTATTCATACAATCTAAATTAGATACTGACGATGCAAAAGAATCAAAAAAGTTTTTTCGGTTGAATTCATTATTAATCTTATCTTTTGCTTTTATATAAGCACTAAGCCTCATATTTGAATATTCCATATATTCATTATAGCTATAAGTTTTTGTTTCAGTAGATTTAACAACTTTACAACCAAAATGGGGTTTAATATCCCTCCCATCCGGGTCTATGTAGCGTACCGGGTTGTTGCCTGCGTAATGGAACAAACCGGCATTTGCTGGGATTAAGGCGGAATTTCTGCGGAATTCTGGATGCCTAGACGCAAGAATCCATTTTTTGGAGGACGGTTTGTATTTTTTCCGGCAGGAATTTTCCATTTTTTGTTCCTAAACTCCTCTTTTTACAAAATTTTTACTGCAAACTGCCCCAAAAATGAGGCAATTTCCGCACTTCCCCAACAAATACCTATTTGTAAGAAGAAAGGGATTGTTTTTATTGTCTGCAAAAACGCTATCTGTAGCGTATTCAAAGACAAGCCCATTTTGCACAAAATGCAAATTGCTCCGCGGAAAAAAGATATTCCGATGTTTTACAGAATAACCTTTTTCTGCGGCTCAAACTTCCATGAATAAATTTGAGTCGCAATTTTTGGAATGTCAAAAATCTTGCTTACTACTCCCGGCTTCATGGGGGCGGGATGTATGGTTATAGTTACACATACAATTAATTATTTGCAAAGCGAATTGCGAATTTTATTGCACACTATCGAATAAGTATTATTCTCATACTGATTCTAATTTTATGTTTATATTGTTTTTGCATTTTAATTTATCCATTAAATTCTAGCAGGCGTTGTCCGCTTGCTTTGGCATTTGCGGAGCAACTCGTGGCTGGAGCGAGGGGGAACTCGCAGTAAGCCCCATGGGCGCAGCTTCCAGCGGACTTCCCCCACCTTGGCGCATATTCTTTACTTTATTAGCATGCAGTCGCCGTAGGAGAAGAAGCGGTATTTTTGTTCGACGGCTTTTTGGTAGGCGTTCATGATGTTGTCCCGCCCCGCAAAGGCACTTACCAGCATGATGAGGGTTGATTCGGGGGTGTGGAAATTTGTGAACATTTGGTCTACCACTTTGAATTTGTAGCCGGGGTACATGAAGATGTTTGTGCCTGCGGTTCCTGCCCTTACGATGCCGTTTTGGCCTGCGGCGCTTTCCAGTGTGCGGACGCTTGTTGTTCCTACTGCGAGGATTGGCCTGCCCTCTTTTTTGGCGGCGTTGATTTTGTCTGCAACGCTTGGGGGCACGGTGTAGTATTCAAGGTGCATTTTGTGTTCTTCTATGTTTTGGGCTCTTACCGGGAGGAAGGTTCCAAGGCCTACGTGCAAGGTTATCCATTCAAGGTCTATGCCCTTCTGCTTTAGTTTGTCCAAGACCGGCTGGGTAAAGTGGAGGCCTGCGGTTGGGCAGGCTGCGCTTCCTGTTTCTTTTGCGTAGATTGTCTGGTAGCGTTCGCTGTCTGTGTCGTCGTCTTCGCGGCGGATGTAGGGCGGAAGGGGGATGTGGCCGTTGCGTTCGAACCATTTTTCGTCCAGGGGGAAGGGAAACCTTATTGTGCGGAATTCGGTTCCGTCGTCGCTTTGGTTAAGGACGATTGTTCCTTCGCTGCCGTCTGCAAAGCGGTAGGTGTTGCCGTTCTTTACTTTTTTGGCTCCCTTTACCATTGTGTTCCATTCGCAGGATGTGCCGTCCGGGTTGCCGGTGGAAGTGCTGCTGTTAGAACTGCCTGTAGAACTGCTGGCGGTGGAAGTGCTTGTGCTCATTGGGTTTAGGAACATGAATTCCTGTTCGCGGCCTGTGTCCGTTTTTATTCCGTAGCAGCGGCTTCTTCTTACGCGGCTGTTGTTAAAAATCATGAGGGTGCCTTCTTCCACCAAGTCCGGGAGTTCTGCCATTAGGTGGTGCTCTACGATTCCGCTTTCTTTTCCCAAGAGCATGAGGCGGTCGTCTCCCCTTTTTCCTGACGGACGCTGAGCAATAAGTTCCTGTGGCAAGTCAAAATAAAAGTCGCTGGTCTTCATTAAAATTCTTTTCCTTTGGGGTGAGCCCCAGATGTTTGTATGCTTTTTCTGTTACGATTCGTCCTCTTGGCGTGCGCTGCAAAAGTCCACACTGGATGAGGTATGGCTCGTAGTAGTCTTCCAGTGTGTCCTGTCCTTCTCCGATGGAGATTGCAAGCGTGTCGGCACCAACAGGCCCTCCGCCAAAATTGTTTATTATGCTAAGGAGAATCTGGCGGTCGGCGTATTCAAGTCCGAGTGAGTCTATGCCGAGTTTTTTTAGTCCGTCTTCCACTATTGCCTTTGTGATTATTCCCTTTCCCTGAACCTGGGCAAAGTCCCTCATTCTGCGCAAGACCCTGTTTGTAACGCGGGGTGTTCCCCTTGAGCAGTCTGCCATAAGGAGGGCGGCATCTTCTTTTACGCTTACGTTCAGTATCTTTGACGAGCGGTGGATAATGGAGGCAAGTTCCTCCCGGCTGTAGTAGTTGAAGCGCTGTATTATTCCAAAGCGGGAAATTAGAGGGGAGCTTACCATGCCGGCCTTTGTCGTGGCACCGACCAGGGTAAAGTGCGGTATTGGTATGCGGACAGTTCTTGCTGCTGCCCCCTGTCCTATTACCCAGTCAAGCTCGTAGTCTTCCATGGCTATGTAGAGCATTTCTTCTATTGCTGGCTTTAGGCGGTGGATTTCGTCTATAAAGAATACGGTTCTTGGCGTTATGGTGGAAAGGATTCCTGCCAAGTCTTTTGGCTTGTCCAGAGCCGGGGCGCTTGTTACCTTAAAGTCTGCACCAAGTTCGCAGGCGGTTATCTGGGCAAGTGTTGTCTTTCCAAGTCCGGGCGGACCAATCAAAAAGAGGTGGTCCAAGGCTTCCTGCCTTTTTCTGGCTGCGTCTATGAAAACGCCGAGGTTTTCTTTTATTGCGCTTTGTCCAAGGAATTCCGAAAGGGACTTTGGCCTTAGGGAAGAGTCCTGTGCGTCATCTAAGGAAGCAAGGTCTGCCCTTACAATGCGGGTCTGGGCGGCTGCATTTGCCCCGGAAACTGCACCCCCACCCCCCATGTCATCTGAGCTAGCGGAAGAGGCATTTTGTGCGCGGACAATCTTTGTCTTACCGGCGCTTTCCTTTGCTACGTTTGCGCTGGCCTGGCTTGCAAGCTGGGCGGCTATGTTCATTTCGTCAAGGGTGTCGTCTGACTTTCTTGTATATGATGTCTTGTGGGTAACGCTTTTATTCATGGCCGCATCTCCTAGGCAAGCTCAACAATTGCCTGGCGGAAAACATATTCTTCTTTCTGAACCTGGCTTTGCGAGGCAAAAGAGGGGTCTTCGGCAAGTCTTCCGGCTATCTTTGCAACGGCGGCTTCGGCAGTCTTTTTGTCGTAGCCCATGTTGGAAAGCGCAAGGGCAACGTCTGCAAATGGAAGTGCGTCTTTTTTGAGCAGGGACACGGATGAATCTTCCGACAAAGAAAGCTTTCCCTTTAGCGCAAGAAGCATCTTTCCCGCGGTCTTTTTTCCAACGCCCGGCACTTTCTGCAGGCGGTCCACGTCCCCGCTTTCCAGAACGGATGCAAGGTCTGCGGCAGAAATGTTGCTCATTATCTTTACCGCACCCTTTGGCCCGATTCCGTCAACTTTTAAGAGGTTAAGGAAAAGTTCCCTGTCGCTTTCGGAGGCAAAACCGTAGAGGTTCATAAGAGTGTCCGTATGCTGAAGCCAGGTGTAGACACGGCCTTCCTGTCCTACAGGCGGAATGTCCAAGAGAGAGCTTTCTGGAACCGTAAGCTCCCATTCAATTCCGTGGGTGTCTATGCATAATTTTTGAGGGCCCTTAAAAGTGATGGTGCCTGTAAAACTGTTGAACATGAGGCCATTGTAGCAAAAAAAGCGAGGGTTTGCAATGAGAAAGGGGCGGGGACACCCCCTACTCCGAAGCGAGGGTTTCCCCGCCCCTTAAACCCCACCCTTTCCCGGCACGGCTTAGGGCTAACGCCCTAAGAACCCAGTTTTTATCTTTTACGGTTATTTCTCAGTTAACATACTCTTTTATTTTTCAAATATTTATGCTTGCGTCTGTGGACTTTGCCGCCCCCTGTTTTTACAAGAAACGGCCTTCCGCGGCACACATACACCTTAGCAAGGGCATGCTGTGTACTCGAAGGATGTTTTCCGGTCTTTTTCGCATAGGAAAAATAAACGAAGCTGTTTTCATTGCATTTTTTTTACTGCCACGCAGTACTTCACTCTGAACTTGCTTCAAGGGCTTTATACGCACCAGTCCCCGCTACTCAAGCTGCTTAAAGTTCTTCATTAGCGCAAGGAAGGTGGAAATGTGGTTCTTCGTGCGCTTAAGAAGGGGAAGGCAGCCGTTCTCGAATTTGTTGTTAAGCTCATCCCAGTTGGAGATAATGTCGTATGTGCCGCGAGTCCTTTCATGCACCATCTCCTCGTAGTAGACCAGAATCTTCTGCAGTGCCTTTAGTGAACGCTCAATGATTGCCCTGACCTTTATGTTTATGGAGTCGATTTCCATGTTGAAATTTGCAACCACGCCCTCGTTAACGCCAAGGCGCAGGTAAAGGGAATTTAGCTTGTAGCCCTCCGCAAACTTTGTGTCAAGCTTTGTGTCCAGCTCCGTAACTGCCGCCTGCAGGTCGCTCAGCTCATGATAGAGCTTGGAAAAGTCCGACACATAGTTCTGCCGGTTGCAGTTGGCGATTATCTCAAAATTCTCCACGAATTTGGAGAATTCATCGCGGAAATAAAGGGCAAAGAAGGAATTAAGGTACATAAAGGCGTTGCAGTGCTCAAAGCAGTGGGCCTCGCTCTCCACGTACTTCTCGTTTTCCTTTGCATTGTAGAACTTGAGCGGAACAAGGGCATGCCCCGCAAAAACATCGTCAACAAGCTTCTTCTGGCTTTCTATAACCCTCTTGTGGTGAATCTCCTCTATTGTGGACCTAAAGCCCTGGTAAATTCCCTCAAGATAGGGCTTTAATATGTCGCGGGAATTGGGTGGTTCCGGGAATTCAGCGTCGGGATTGTGGTTGACGAGCCTTATCATGCTCTCAAAGACCCGCTTGGACTCCATTGAGCGCATTATGTCAACCTGCTGCTTAAGGCGGAAGAAATGCTGGTCTTCCAAGCCGGAAAGCTTCTTTAGGAAGGCAAAGACCCCGCCCCAGTCGCTAACGCCAAGCAAAAGATTAGTAGCATTCAAAAAATCCACCACAAAATCCTTGACATAGGGAGTGGGCACATTGTCAAAGCGCGGAATTTCCTCAAATGAATTTTCCCTGAACACACCGTGGAATTTCCTGAGCCCCGCATAGTAGTCAATCACGCAGAACTGCTTAAGGCGCACAAGGGAATTGTAGGTGCCGTTAATCTCGCCGGCATGCTCATTCTCAAGTCCGTCGCGCAGGGAAACAAAGAAATTCATCCCCTGCTCGGCAAGGTTCTTTAGCTCTATCTTCTTTGCAAGCTCCTGAATGCACTCCTCAGACAGCTTTACGACTATCTCGTGCTGTTCATCGTTCAGCGAATAGTTCAAAACCTGGGCCGCATAAAAATCATCCTGTGTGTTCTGAATAAAATACTCACGGAAAGGTGCCACAGCTGAATACACCTGGTAGACAAATTTTGCAAACTGTGCGTTAACCAAATCTTTTTTTAAATTGAAATATTTATATCCGGATTTGTTGAGCTGCCTCTGTATGGACTTAAGAGCCCTTGATCCGCTGTTTGGGCTTATGTCATGCCCTACTATAAAACTAAGAAGGCGCGTAAAAAATCCGACTTTAATCTGTTTATTCTCTGCCATAGTTCCTATTATGCCATATTTTCCTTTAAATTCAAGGGATTTTTAAATTTTTTGGGCGGCACTCGGCCTTCCGAAAATCCCTCCATGGATTTTCGGAAGGATTGCAGAATAACAATTAACCGTCACCCTGAACTCGTTTCAGGGTCTGTTCCACCATTCATCCGTGGTTCGACAAGATTACCATATTGTATATTCGTTATACTAGTTCGCGGGAAATCCGGTATGCAAAAAAAGGCGCGGCAGGTGCTGGAAGGGCCCGCCGAAGGCGGGTTGCGGAACGAAGTGGAGCAATGGAGGCGAATGCCGGAACCCTGCAAGCGCCACACACGGGAAATGCCCGGCAGCAAAGAAGCAGATGGACTAGAAAGCCCAGCGCCGCCATACAAAAAACACGGGAATCAATTTTGGGCTCCGCTCCCAGGTAAATACGTCTGATAAACCCGCTG
>JAILHV010000027.1 GCA_024695625.1 Treponema sp. | reverse complement strand
TACTTGTTGATAAAATAAAGCCCGGCAAGACAAATTACAATTCCTGCAATTTTTGAAATGCTAAGCTGCTCTTTGTATAAAAAGAAACCAACAAAAATCAAGACAGCTGCAAGCAATGTATTTGCCACAAGTGCAAGCGTATTTACTTTCCATCCGGCTTTGTAAGCGCAGATGAATCCAACTTCAAGCCCTGTAATTACAATTCCAAGAATTATGGTTGCCCAGTTTGTGAGTGCAAAATCCTTAAAGCTTGGATGTCCTTTTGATGAGACGAGGAACATGACAAAAGAGAAGACAGATGCTACGGCATAAGTAACTGTCATTGAGGCATAAGTATTCATTGCCACAGGAATTCCTTTTGCGCAGATTTGATAAACGGTGTTTGCTGTAACGATTAGTAAAATTGGCCAGATGTATGAAAACACTATGGACACTCCTTTTAGTTTGATTGTCCATCTTCTAAGACCTAACGATGAGACTGAATGCCTAAAAGCATTCCTACCCGGTGGCAGTAATAAGAGAATATCAGATGTTGCCTGAATCATCAATGAGAAAGTTAATGCATAACAGCGTTTTTTCTACTATAATCAGAATATGCAAAAAGCAAAAGAGATACACGCAGAATTTTGGAAGTATGCACAGCTTGGCTCCGGGCGGACCTTTCTTATTTTCCGCGAGCACCAGGAAGTTGATTTTACGCAGGAAATAATTCAGCTTTGCCTAAAATGCTATGCCTATGACCCCCAGTGTGAAGGTGACAGAAGTGAATATGCAATGCAGTTTATTCGTGCCCTTCCGCAAAAGGAGAGGGAGTGCGTGTTTGCAAGCATAAAGCCCCATCTTGAAAATGACGAAGTTTCGGACGACTGGGATTGCATTCATTTTTTCTCTGTGGTGGTAAAAATTGCGCATGAATTTGACCCTTCTTTTGCTGAGCTTTTACGGAAGCGTTTTGATGAATGTGATGATGATGCTTTGATTGAAGGGTTTCCTTCATCGGCGGTTATAAAACTTGACGGATTTGACGGCATGGTTCGTGTGGCAAGAAAATTGGGCAAGGCATTCAAAGTGCACGATGACTGGGCTGAAGACGATTATTATACATGCTGTGTTCCAAACATGAAAAGTGAAAGTGTGCGGGCAAAACTTGCAGAGCTTGCAGAATCAGACCAAGACATACGCGCCTACTTAGAGAGAATTGAAGAATGTGAAAAGGAAGCGGAAGAAAGAAAAGCAGAACGAAAAAAGAACGAGCCTGAGAGCAATTTTGAGCGGGTAAAAAAGGCCCTTCATACCGGTCGTGGCCTTGCCCCCCGGCGCTACGTAAAAGAATTGACTTTGGACGAAGCAAAATATTTTGCCGATGAAATGAAAACTGTAAAGAGTCAGAAGGAACTTATAAAATATCTCTGGATGTTTTCTGACATTCCTTATCCCTATGATGCCAAAGATTTACTTTCGCTACTTTCAAAACGGAAGAATTCAAATTTTAACGATCGTTTGGTTGATGCACTTTCTTTGCTGACTTCCCCAGAAATTCGTTCGCTTGCAGAAAAGGCCTTGGATTCCAATAAATATTCGCCTTTTTATCTTGCCCTGCTTACAAAAAATTACCGCGAAGGTGACGGTGCAAAAATTGCCCGGAAGCTAAAAGAAATAAAAGATTTTGAAGACGCCCATTACGATGTGCTTGAGCTTGGAGATATCTACAACGAAAATGTAACGCCTGATTGCCTTGAACCGCTTACAATTTTTTATGAGCGTTCAAAATGTGGTTTGTGCCGTACTCGTGCCGCTGAACTTATGGAAAAAGCCGGTGTGCTTCCGCAAAATATACGCGAAGAGCTGCCCTTTGATTCGTGCAAAAGGGATGCTAAAGACTCTTGATTTTTTCCAAGGCCGCTGCCAAGTGCTGGTTCAGGTTTTCTATGGTGCTGTGGCTGCCCTGAACTTTTACCGTGAGGCCGGAAAGCTTACTGCAATTGTCGTAGTTGCCGGAAATAATTTCGTCTGATTCGCTGCAAAGGGTATAGGCCAGTTGGTTCTTGGAAGATGGGGTCAACTTTTCGTATTCATCCAGAAAGGCGGAAGAAATGCCCGATTCCCTTATAAGCT
>JAILHV010000060.1 GCA_024695625.1 Treponema sp. | reverse complement strand
AAAAAAGCGCGGCTTCAAAAAAGCTGTGTTACACGATTGCGTGTGCCTTTTTTGAAAATACGCGCTTGTATGCTGCGGCAACCTTAGTTCCGCAGCGTTAACTTAATATCGGCTGTTCAAGAAAAAACTTTACAGCCAATTTTAAATTACTGTTCCAGCCGGAATCACTGCTCCACGCCTGATTACAATAATGCCGTCTGCGCTGTAGAAGGTTCCGTGGTCTCCGTCTTCATATTTTTTACCGCTTACGTTTATGCAGCAGTTGTCTCCAATATGAGCGTTTTTGTCGATAATGGCTTTTGTTATCTTGCAGT
The DNA here is from genome assembly GCA_024695625.1 of Treponema sp. Classification (GTDB taxonomy): domain Bacteria; phylum Spirochaetota; class Spirochaetia; order Treponematales; family Treponemataceae; genus Treponema_D. The sequence continues at coordinate 4,688 of JAILHV010000060.1, read as the reverse complement.
TTTTGCCAATTCCAATGTTTGGAATTTTGTTCTTTGCATTGTCTGCAAGCTGTTCAGCATTCTCGTAGTAGTCTGCACCCATCATGATAACGCCGTCCAAGTCACATCCTTCGTTGATTATGGAACGCACACCGATTACGGAACGCTGCAGCCTTGAGTTTGTGATTACACATCCTTCGCTTGCAAGTGTTCCAGTCATGTCTGCATGGTTTATCTTGCTTGGCGGAAGGTTTCTCATGTGGGTGTAAATTGGGCTGTCTTCATCGTAGAAGTTAAAGTGGGGGAAGGGGTTTGTAAGGTCAAGCGTTGCCTCGTAGAAGGAACGGATTGTACCAATGTCTTCCCAGTAGCCGTCGAATATGTAGCTGTTTACCTTCTTGTTCTTGATTGCATCGGGGATGATTTCCTTGCCAAAGTCATTGCGCTCGTTTGCAAGCATTTCTTCCATTGCATCTGCATTAAAGATGTAGATACCCATGGAAGCAAGGTATTCAAGTTTTGGATCCAGGTCGCCGCGTGATTTTTCAGGAATCTTCCAGTTGTCAATGTTAAGGTCCTTGGCTGGCTTTTCCATAAAGGCTGTGATTTTGTTTGAATCGTCAACGCGCATGATGCCAAAGCCTGATGCATCTTCACGGTTTACCGCCTTTGCTGCAATCGTAATGTCTGCACCGGAAGCAATGTGCTCGTTCATAAAGGCCTTAAGGTCCATGCGGTAAAGCTGGTCACCGGAAAGGATGATGTAGTGGGTTGGCTTTTGAACGCGGAAGTGGGCAAGGTTCTTGCGTACTGCGTCTGCCGTTCCCTCGTACCAGCCTGAATGTTCAAGCGTCTGTTCTGCCGCAAGGATTTCAACAAAACCGTGGCTAAAACGGTCAAAGTTGTATGAGTTTATGATGTGAAGGTGAAGTGATGCCGAGTTGAACTGGGTAAGCAGGTAAATCTTTTTATATCCGCTGTTGATACAGTTTGAAATCGGAATGTCTACGATTCTATATTTTCCGCCGAACGGAACGGCTGGCTTTGAACGCTCTTTAGTAAGGGGGTAGAGTCTTGTTCCTTTTCCTCCGCCCAAAATGATAGAAAGAACCCTGGGTTCCTGAATTTGTTGCTTTGCCATAATTATTATTCCTCCAAAACTTATAAATAATATTATAAGCCCGCTTTGCCATAAATGCAACAAAAAAAACTTATAGAGGAGGGCTTGTGGTGGGGCAATGGATTTGCAATAGGGATTTTTCTCTTTTAGCCTATTTTCTTTTCGCCTTCATTGTTTTGGATAAAGTCATGCTCCAAAAGGCTTCTGTATTCTTCTTCCGTGATCGGTTTTGCGTAGTAATAGCCCTGGGCAATGTCGCAACCCATGTCGCGCAGAAGCTTTGCCTGGTTTTGCGTTTCAACACCTTCTGCGACAGTCTTCATGTTCAGCTTCTTGGACATCTCGATTACGGAAGAAATGATTGTGGTTTCCTTTGAGTCTTCCGGCACGTTGCTAAGGAATTCCTTGTCCAGCTTTAGAACGTCGGCAGGAATGTCCTTTAGCAGGTTGAGCGAAGAGTAGCCAGAGCCAAAGTCGTCTACGGAGATTGAATAGCCAGCGTTCTTTATCTGGTTCATAACGTTTATAAGACGCTTCTGGTTGTCGAACATTATGCTTTCGGTAAGCTCAACTTCTATGTGGTTTGGGCCAATGTCGTACTTGTCCTTTATGGAGCAGAGTTCCTTTATTAGGTCCGGGTTGTAGAGGTGGTTCCTCGAAAGGTTAAAGGATATTGTAAGAGGGTGGGGGCAAATGCTGCCAGGTCCTGCATTCTTCCATTCAGAAAGGAAGCGGCATACAGAATCAAACACATACATGTCTATTTTCTGGATAAAGCCGTTGCGTTCAAAAAGCGGCACAAACTTGTCCGGCGGCAAAAGCCCCTTTTCCGGATCCTTCCAGCGTATAAGGGCTTCCGCACCTATTATCTTTTCCGTCTCGAATGAATACTTGGGCTGGTAGTAAACCTTGAACTGGTTGTTTGCAAAGGCATTGTTCATGTTCAGGGTTATTTCCTTGTTCCACTCCATGCTGTCGTTCATTTCTTTTGTGTATTCGATTACGCGGTGGGTGGCAAAATTCTGCCTTGCAAATTTGCGTGCCATGTTAGCCTTGTCCACCATGAGCGTTATGTCCTGGGCTGTGTCGTCTATGTAGTAAACGCTTGCGCTAAAGGTAAGGTCGTATTTTTCCGGCAGGTAGGGTACAAGCTTTTTGCTAACATCCGTAAGGTTGTATACGTGGTCTTCTATAAAGATGAATTCCGTGCGCTTTGCAAAGAAGATAAAGTTGTCTGCGTTGTAGCGGCAAACAAGCTCGTCTTTGTACTTGTTCTGCATAAAGTGGTTGCTAAGCTCAATAAGTATAAGGTTTCCCTGGGAATAGCCAAAGCTGTCGTTCACAAACTTAAAGTCGTTTATGTCCAGGGAGATAAGCATGTATTCATTAGGTTCAGCGTGCTTTAAAACCTTTCTAACGTCATGCTTGAATTTTGTCGGGGTTGGCATTCCCGTAAGTTCATCGTATTCAATAACGTGGATCTTGCGCCTTATTACAAGCGTAATCAGTATTACCGTTATGATTCCCGCTATTACGAGCAGGAAGAATATGTAAAGGAATGTCTTTCTTAGGAATACCGTGGTGTTTTCGTGCTCAAGGTTGTAGTATTTTTGCGACGTAAGGTTTTCGTAGATTATGCGGCCTTTTTCCCCCGGCGGTATGAGAGAAAATGCCTTGTTCAGTATGGATGCAAGTAGGGCAGCGTCGTCCCTTAGGGCATAGCGGTGGGCATAGGTTGACTCAAGCTGCGTTTTGTAGAAATTCGGTGCGCCAAAGTAGGAGTCGCAGTCAAATCGGTTCACAAGGGCATAGTCGCATTTTTTCTTTTCCAAAGCCCTAAAGACTTCCTTTACGCTGCCGTAAAATGTAAATCCATATTCCTCTACCGGAAGTTCCCTCCGTATTTTGTCCACCCCTGCACCCGAAATGCCGGAAACTGCAACTGTCGGACGCTTTGAATCTATTTCTGGCTGGCTTGAAACAAGGATGTAGTTTATGCTGTAGACGGAATCCGTAAAGATGAATTTCTTTTTTTCCTCTATTGAATCTGCATAGCCTGACAGTATGTCTATTCCCGAGCTTTCCAGAAGCAAAAGGCCTTCTTCCGTGCTTTTTATAGGAACAAACTGCAACTTTAGGCCTGCTTTTTCCGCCGCACACTTGAGCAGGGCAGCGTTTATCCCCTGAATCTGTGGGTAGCCGTTTATTTCATATTGATATTCAAAAGGCGGCCAGGATGGGGCAAAAGAAACGTTGAATATTGGATTCTTCTTTATGAACTGAATTTCTTCGTCCGTAAAAAGGCTTTCTTCTTCTTTAGGGGCTTGGTTCAGTGTGACCTGGGCTGGCAAAAAGGAATTGTGAATAAACACTGAAAATAATATTAAAAAAATAAAGCGAAAGTTCTTTCTTGCGGTATTTTTCAACGGAAAATCCACTGGGCTAATCCTTAATATTATTTTCATTCATTATAGAACATCTTTGAAAGTAAAACAAGCCGTAAAAAACTTAATTATGTAAAAACTTGTCTTAAAAAAACTGGAAAAGGGCCTCTTTGCGGCATAAAATTCTTTGCTTTGCTGCAAACACTTTGCTAAATACTTTTTAATCTTTGCCGATACTTATAAAGAGGTGCGAAATGATTAGAGGATGGTATATCGGTGCAAGCGGCATGAATGCCCAGCAGGCAAGGCTTGACACTATTTCTAACAACTTGGCCAACGTAGACACTACCGGCTTTAAAAAGGAAATCCCTGTAAGCAAGGCGTTCAGCGACCTTCTTTTGCGCAGGTCACAGGCAGACGGAGTTTACGAGACACCTTTCGGCTCCGCAGACAGTGCTCCTATTATAGGAAAATTAGGCCTTGGTGTAGAGACAAACGAACTTTACACAGACTTTAGCCAGGGTTCTTTCAAGTCAACGGACACACACACGGACTTTGCTCTTGGCGGCAAGGGATTCTTTGTTGTTCAGACACCGGACGGCGAGCGCTTTACCCGCAACGGCAACTTCCACCTCGGCAAGGAAGGCATTCTCCTTACAAAAGAAGGCTATCCGGTTCTTGGCGAAAACGGACCAATTTCTGTTCCGGACGACAAATTCATCGTTAACCAGGACGGAATGGTATACACAAAGCAGGACAACACACTTGTTGACCGCATGAAGATTGTCCGCTTTGACAACGAGCGCTACCTTAAGAAGCAGGGCTCTTCCCTCTGGAACACAAACGACATTGCCGGAAACTATACAATTGCAGAGGGCAACAACCGCCCTCGTGTCCTCCAGGGCTATACAGAAACCAGCAACGTGAACGTTGTAAACGAAATGGTTCAGATGATAGAAGTGAACCGCGCCTACGAGGCAAACCAGAAGACTGTCCAGACTCAGGACGACATGATGGACACCCTCTGGAGCAAGGTCGTAACGGTAAACCGCTAATAAATGGCAGCGGCATACATTCAATTTTGATTTTATAGAGTAAACGGAGCAAGTTATGGTAAGAAGTTTATGGAATGCAGCAACCGGCATGAACGGTCAGCAGACAAATATCGACACAATCTCCAACAACCTTTCAAACGTAAATACTAC
>JAILHV010000035.1 GCA_024695625.1 Treponema sp. | reverse complement strand
ATCCAAGAAATCAGCGGGTAAAATCGCTTTTATCTCTGATTCTGAATAATCCCCTACATTTCGTGTTATTATGTATTCTGCATTGACCTCTTTTGCACATTGAGACTGCAAGCAATCCTCAAAATCTGTAAATGCTTTTTTATTCAAGGCAGTAACAATCTTTTCTTGGTCAATTTTTACTACCGGGATTAACTCTGCAAGCGAAAGCAATATTTCGCGGCGTTCATCGTCTGTAAAATCTTTGCGCAAGATATAAAACATATTAGGAATAGAATGAGCTGCCATAAAGCCATTTATTTCTTTTTTTGCACAAAATGTCAAAATCTGTTCTGAAAGTGAAAAATGCTCCCGGTGTTGTATAAAATCCAATAAAATATTTGTGTCAACCAATACATTCATCATGAATATTTCTGCTCCCTTGCATCTGCCAGTTCTTTTTCCGCATTAAAATCAGCTGGCAGTCTACCCCGGTACTTTTGCAAACCATCAAGCAAAGAAAGCCGGTGAGAAATATCATGTTTTTCAAAATCCGCTTCTTTTACATAAACCGTGTAGATATAATCGACATAATGAGCGACTTCTTCCAAGGCCTGCTCAGGAAGCGACTTTAGCTTTTCAGCTACAAGTTCATATGACATTTTTAGCCTCCCTTTGTTTTTGTTGCTTCTACACCAGTATAGCATAAAAACTGTTATTTGTCTTTTCTTGTAATTATGAAGGGAAATTTTACGTGCATTAATCATACCGTCCGGCATTCCGCTAATCATCCAGTCCACGGCAATAGACTCGGCAGTGCTCCTGTCCTTGGTGTGTGAGCTCTTGTCGCACGTAATGAGGCCTGTTTTTTGGTCTATGAGACGGATTCTGTAATAGCCGTTTGCCCTTTTGGTAATGTAATAAGGACGCACAAAAACCTCCCGCTACTGTCATATTTCTGTAGCGAGGAACTAAGGCCAAAGCAGATTCGCAAAACCTTTGGGAAGGTTTTTGGGAAACTCTTTGGGAAAGTCCCAGGTTTTCAGCGTCCTCCTCGCCCGGAAGGCTGGCTGAAAAGAATGTAGATTAATGCCTTGGAAACACGTAAATGCTTGCAGGGCAAAAAAATAGGGCACCTAAAAAGGTACCCTGATTTATCCGCCCCCTGCTGGGCTTGAACCAGCGACACACGGATTAACAGTCCGTTGCTCTACCGACTGAGCTAAGGGAGCATTCATCAGCAAAAGAACTTTGCAAATTGAATAATCGTATTATATTGACTTAAAAAACTTTTGTCAATATGAAATAAGATTTTTTTGCATATTTTTGTTAATTTTCTGTCTCACAAAGCAGTTCCTCTATTTTTTTGGCTATTTTCCTGCATTTCCAAAAACTAAATCCTTCGGTTATCACAATAACAACCGCTCCAAGCAGGAATGGAGAAAAAAATCCAATATAGCTACATAAGCTAAAGTGCAAAAAAATCATAAGCACAACAGCCAACAGGTCAGAAAACCCCAGTAAGCATCTTAGCTTAATAATTCTATTCTCAAAATCAAACCTTATACTTCCATGAAAAAATACAGAGTTTTTCTTGTCCATCCTGACCCTAAAAAAGAAGACATTATCTTCTACTTTCTTGCCCGTCAAATTTCTAAAACCCTTTGCTTCCCCAAAAGAGTTTACAAGTCCTTCAATTTTTTCCAAGGCCCTTCCCGAATCCCTAAAGGCAAAGTTCTTAAAAAAGATTGGAATGCCCACAGAAAAACAGGCCTTATTCCAAAAGCCCAGCAAAATCCATTCAAGTATAAAAATAGAAAAAAGAATAGAACATAAAATAACTATATGCTGTATTACAAAATTCATATTTAGCCCCTGTTTAAAATCCATTCATTCAAAATCCAATCTGCAAGATTATCCCACTGGTCAACATCCCGGCTACTGTCTGCTGAATAGAGGAAAACCTTTCCGTCTTTTGCCATATAGTAAATGTCGCCGTTATCATTGCAAAGAGGAATCCCCTTCCCACCAATTCCCAAACTTTCCATGTCTTCCAGCAAACAGGGAAGGTAATTCTGCTTTGAATTTTCATTAAGAATTTGAACTGGCTCCAACACACCAAAAGTCACATCGCTTGCAGTAAACAAATAGTGAACGTAATCAAATGGAATGTCGCTCCCCAAGTCCAGCCCCAATTCCTTTGCCAAGTTTTCAAGATCTTCTTTTTCAGGCAGCTTAGCATGAATTGGAACTTCCTCGTCTCTTTTTCTTAACTGACCTATCGCATAGTCCAAATCAAAATTTGTTTTTTCATTATCCTTTAAAAGATAGAACCTGCCGCTTTTTGAATCTCTTTCCAGAGCAAATCCTTCTGCAATATCAAGGAAAGGAATTATGTCCGGTGAATAGTTTGCTATCGTGTTCACATCATAAAGTTCAATGTTCTTTGGGTTATTAACGTAATCATCAGTCTCGCAGCCAGAAAAAAATCTCCATCCGCTGTCAACGTCATTGTCCGGCTCTTCCCTGTACATATAGTTCAGTCCCAACCCCTTCTGGGTAATCATCTTGCTGGCAAGGCAAGCTCCGTAATTTAAAACATACGGCTTTATATCCTTGGCCTTTATTTTATACTTGTTGAACAAACCCATGCTCATCTCCTTAACACGTTCTCTGTTATCTGCCTAGTGCCTTCCACATCTAACATAAAAGCTTCTTTTTCATTAGCCTTCCTCCAAGCAATTACAGCCTGAAAGCCCAAGCCTTCTGTTATTGGACCGCAAAGAGGATAACCGTCACCCTTCCCGTAGCCGACCTTATACGTAATCTCCGGCAGTTCAAAAGAAAAATCCTCCATAGAAACAAAGTCCGTAACCGCAACTAGGCAAAGAGGCTGGAATTCATCATTATGCTCCTGAACATCAAGCACGATGGCACAGCCCCAATATCCATTCTGGGGATTAGTTTTTATTACATCTCCCTTATTTAAAATCACAGGTTTCCGTCTTTTCACAATTACATCTCCAATTCATAAGTGCGCATCTTCCTGTTCAATAAAGGCAAGTATTGTCTTTCTAAAAAGTTCTTCTCTTTTTTTATAATTAGAAAAGCTTTTGCTCGTTTGACTTTTTAATTTTACAAGCACTTTTTCATAGTTGCAAGGAAGCTTCTCCAGGCTCAGGGAATAATATAACTGTCTGTCTTCCGCAGGGACATAGCTATTGTTTTTGTAATACAAGCCACAGACACCCATCCTGATTGCGGTATTTAAATTTTCATGCATCTGCAAAAAGGCATCCCTTCTGAACCATCTGTCCTTTTTGTAATCCGAAAGCAAATAGTTGATATAACCTATTTTATTCTTAAGCTCCAAGGCACACTCTTCATTTTTGAGTTCATTTATTTTGTTTAGTTCATTTCCAAAGCTTCCATCTGCATCATATACAATCTCCGCTTCCAATATTGAATATTTTCTAGGCTCATCAAATTTAACAAAATCACTTGCAGTTATAAAATCCGTAAAAAGAATCTCAAACCAGCAAGCTCCCGATTTTACGCAATGAAAAGGAATGTCCGGTTCTTGGTTAGGCCCAAAAATATCTTCCGCAGTCACCTTGCTTCCATTTTTTCTCATCACAACAAGGTCAATCATGCCGCCAAATTTTCCAGGAAAGAAGTCTCCCCTTGCCACACTTCCTGCCAGCAATATTGTTTCTATTTCCGACTTATCAATTTTATCAATAAAACTTTTAGCTTCAATCTTTTGTTTTTCAATAAAATCTGCCTGCTGCCTAGCTATCTCTTTTTTGTCTTTCACAATCCCTCCTTCACTGTCCATGCAAATTATTCTTCAAATTTAATGTTCTCATAATTAGCGTCGCTTATTACAATCGTACCGTCCGGCATCATGAATACAACTTCATCCCAATAATTCTTTTTTCCTTTATGTTCATTCGTTACATAGATAAAATAAATAATCCACTTTTCTTTTTTGTCATCAAGGGGAAGCAATTTATAGGATGAAAAATTCCATGCCACATCGGAATCAAAAATCAATTTTATATATGAATCTGCCAGCTCCCTTAGCTTTTCTCTTTTGATATAATCCTTCAGATATTTTTTCTTCAAAAAGCTGGTCTGCGCATCAATAAGTTCCTGTCCAATTTTCCACTCAAGGTCGTAAGTGCCTGCCGGGTTTGCATTTGAAGTAACCCCATTTATGCGGATCAAATCCTTTCTTGAATAATTTGCCTGATACACATGAATATTGCGTCCGCCATTTTCTACAATCTTTTCTTTATAAAGCTTTGAATGCTCTTCTTCTGAAAACAAAGAGTTTATGAAGAGGTGCATATTATTTTCAAGCTTGTATTTCATTCCACCTTCATCTTTAATTACGCTGCCGTTCAACCATATTTTTGTACTTTCATTGTTGCTATAATAAATAGTAGCTTCATATAAAAGCATTACTTTTAGATAGCGTTCCTGTCTTGAAAATTTTATTCTTTCAAGAAATTCATTTTTTTGACTTTCATTCAGTTTTACGACAATATCCTGCTGGCGGTCATTTATATTTCTTTTTCTAACAACAATCTCCTTTATATCTTCTGCCTTGCCCAAGCTAAAAGAATTATCCACACTCTTGCCAAACAAGGATGCAATTGCGCAAAGACAATATGCTATAAACAAAATCTTTTTTTTCATCTTTATCTCTCCAAACTTCCTCTATAATATTGGTTCTGCAACATTTTTTGTAGCCTAGCTTATTTCCCTAAGGCTAATATTATACCTTAATTCATTGCTATTAGAAGATATCCTATCATAATCTTTTATAATTTCCTCTGTAGAAGATGAATAAGAGAATGAACCGTCGCCATATTTTTCCTTATCCAATTCTACATGTGCAAACTTTGCAAATTCATCTTTTATCTTTACCAGGTCTGAATGCTCAACAAAAATTTCTTCAAGTCCCAATACAAACCCGCATTCATCCAAGCTGCTCGGAATCTTGCGCCCAAAGAATTCCAATCTGTTTATATCCTTTTCTTTTGGCGTTTCATCAAACACTTCATTGCAAAAAGCAAACTTATAGACAAAGCTGTTCCCATTCTGAAAACTTCCCGCCGTCAAAACAATTATCTTTTTACCTTTGCATTCCAAAGACAATAGGTCTCCTGTGGCAAAAATTACATTCTTTACCTTCCTATATTTTTTGCGTGGCCGTGGACTTTTTCTTTTTACTGAAATTTTATTTAAGAATCTGCTTACAACTTTCCTTCGCTCTCCTGCAAGATTTTTGTCCACCTTATTCCATATTGCAAACGCTTTATCCGATTTTTGCAAGTCCTCTATTTGCTCTTTTAGCTCATCAACATTTTCCCCTATCTCCCACAAAGCCTGGGCAAAAACCGTAAGATATATTTCAAGCTCAAGATCATCTGTTAGTTCTACTTTGTACTCTTTTATTTTTGATTTTATCTCTTCAATTTTATAGCCTTCATCATAAAGAGACATAAAATCATTATAAATATCATTTGCCAAATCGCTATCAATGATTTTTGCACCGTCCAAGCCCATACCTATATCCTTAAATTGAATCCAAAATTGAATCTAGCACCTTTAAAAGAAAAATCCAAGCCGCACAAAAAGTTTTATACAAAGCACTTTACAATCAACGCACCCGCAGCAAGACAGGGGTATAAATCACCCTATTTTACCCCAAGTGGGTGTTCACCTGCAACGGTATGCAAGCCTTCCGCGCGAATCAAAAAAATAGCCGTAAAAAAAATCAGCCGCAAGAAGCTTCGCTTCCGTGGGAATAAAAGCTCCGCCTCATGCGGCCAGTGGAATATATATGGGTCAGCAAAGAAGAAATGGGATTCATCTTGCTTTAACAGGACAATTATCATTATATCCTTTTTTAGGGATTTGTCAATAGAAAATCCTCAAAAAAGTATATTATTTTCACAAAAAAGGGATTTTCAAAAATAAAAAATTATGCTATAGTTTTCTTATGGATTCAAAAAGCTCTATTTTTTGGAACAACGTAAAGCAGCAGCTAAAGGCAAAGGGACTTTTGCAGCAGTGGCTCTGCCTAAAAACAGACGTAAACCTGCAAACCCTCAGGAACATGATTTACTACAAACGCTTTCCCGGTGTTGACACCGCATACCGAATCGCCCAGGCTCTTGATTGCCGCATAGAGGACTTGCTCGGTGAAGAATACGCAAACGGAGAATCTTCTTCCATATTACAGGTCCCGCTCTACGACCAGCTGCTGAGCGCAGGAAAAGGCGAATTTCTCCCCGACGAAGACAGCATAAGCGGCTACATCCCGGTTCCAAGCCGGCTAAGGGAATACGCCTCCACAGCCGCAGCCCTCACTGTCCACGGCGACAGCATGGAAAGCACCCTCTTTGACGGCGACATCGTAATCTGCGACGGCATCGGCTGGCAAAACAAGGACGGAATATACGCGCTCCAGTACAAGGGCTCGGGCTTTATAAAACGATTGCACCGCGACAACAATTTGTGGCACATCATATCCGACAACCCGGATTACAAGGAAATGACGGAAAGCGTCCAAAGCACAGACATCCGCATCCTCGGAAAAATTCACTACTCAATACGCCAGTTCTAGATTTTTCTTATTTTTTTATTTTTGCGGCACTGCCCTCTTTCCCGCGAATATTTTAAATGCAAAGAAACTGTGCCTTGTGTGTGGGCTTTCCGGGGTTTCGCGGGTCCCTTCCCGCTCCATTGCTAACGCAACGGGCTTCCGCCCGCCCCTCC
>JAILHV010000228.1 GCA_024695625.1 Treponema sp. | reverse complement strand
ATGCGGTCAATACAATAATTGAACGCTTCGGGATGACGCAATATTCCTGTAATGTCGTAAAACAAAACCCCCGGCTTTGGAAAGTCAGGAATTCTTCCGATTACCTTGTCCAATACTTCAAAATCTTTATTCTGTGCCATGCTTTCTATTTTATTATGAAAATTTCTTTGTGTCTATACGGCTCATGGCAGTACGCTTAACTCGCACGTTCTCAAGGTAAGACTTTATTGCGCCAGAGTCGTCATTCTTTATTCCATTCTTAAGAACTTCAAGGGACTGCTGGAATTTTTCTATGTGCCCCAAAAGCTCCTTCTTGTTGGCAAGGAAAAGCTCAGTCCAAAGGGGGGCGTTAATCAGGGCAATGCGGGTAAGGTCTTCAAAGCTTCCGCCACCAAAAGCCGTAACTTCCGTATCTTCCGCAGAATCAACTAGGGCACTTGCAATAACGTGGCAAAGCTGGCTTGTAAAGGCAATCTTGTGGTCGTGAACATTGGCACCGGTCTCTACAATCCGCGTAAATCCCATAGCTTCAATAAGGCACTTAAAGAGCCTCAGGTTTTCTGCATCAGTATGCTCAAGCGGCATCACTATGTAGTTGTGGTTTTCAAAAACGCTGCCGTTGGAAGAGGCATACCCTTCGCGCTCGCTACCGGCCATGGGGTGCCCCGGAATAAAGTCAAAGCCGCAGCCGGAAAGCTCATCCATGCGCTCAAAAATCAAGGCCTTAACACCGCTAATGTCAGAAACAATTGCACCTTCCTTAAATTCCTTCTTGTGGGCGCACAAAAAATCCGCAGTTGCATGCGGGTAAAGACAAACATAAACAAAGTCACACTGGGAAAGCATGAGCGGAGCATCTTCCACAGAAAAAACCTTGTCTGCAATGTGCTGCTCAAGACACATGTCCAAAGACGCCCTGTTAATGTCGCAGGCATAAATCCTTCCGGACGCACCCTCTTTAGAAAGCACGTTTGCCCTTATAGCCTTTGCAAGAGAGCCTCCCATAAGCCCCATTCCAACAATACCGTATGTAAAATGTTCAAGTTCCTTCATATTATTATCCTAGTTCAACTAAGTTCACTATAGCACAAAAAGCCGACTCAATCAAATATCTTTTTTCTAGCGCCACCCGCCCCCGTCGTCACCCTGAACTCGATTCAGGGTCTGTCCAATCATAAATCATTTTCTTCTATTCTGGAGCCAGCTCATTTTTTAACCGGCCCGGCACTCCGTGTCCGGTCAGCTCATTTGCATTCCCCGCTTTCCGTGGCTTGCCCCCTTACGGGCGCGGTGCTGCGCACGCACTTCGTGCCCACTCCAATCGGGGCTAGGCTTTATCTGCTTTACGCCCACCACCATTGTCTGACTTGACCCGGCAATCTATTTGCACATATAATATAGAATAGCGTTGTTTTATATAAAACGGAGTTTGCTATGAGAAAAAAGATTTTTTTGCTTTTATTTCCCACTGCAGCAGCATTGCTTTTATTACTTGCCCTCTCCTCCTGCTCAGGTATAATACCTCCCTCAGAACCAGACAGTCCTAAAGCATCACAGGCACAGGGACTTAGCCTTAGGGGAACATTTGACTTTAGACAAACAACAGCCGCTCCTACTCAGTTCAACCCAGGCTCACGAAGCGCAGTACCAAGCGGACTTGGTTCACTTTCATATTCAGTAACCGCCACAAGGGGCATCACTACAGTTAATGCAAGCGTAAGCAGCGACAACAAATCCTACGCCTTCAACGGAACACTCACTGCCGGAAGCTGGCAAATCACCGCTTACGCAAAGAACGGCGACACTACAGTAATGCAGAGCGAACCAAAAACTGTAACCCTTTCAAGTACAACACCGGACGCAAGCACAAGCCTTATGCTAGAACCTTCATCAGAAGGAACTGGAAGCATAAACCTTACCATAAGCGGCACAGTAGACAGCGGCATCGGCTTCATAAAAACCGAATGTGCAAGCGAACCAAAATTCAGAGCTACCGGAAGTTCAGGCTCCAGGTCGCTCACCATTACCGACAGCAACATTCCTTCCGGAATCTACGAAGTAACAATTTCCTTCTTTACGGACAACTCAAGCACAACCCCACTCTACAAATGCACTGAATACGTAGCAATATACCCCGAGCTAACAACAGACAGCTGGACTGTAGCAACGGCACCCCACGTCACTTCCAGCGGCAGCTTTAGCGTTACAAAATCCTGCGTGGAAACATTCGTATACAGAAAAATCTACGTGGTGCAAGATGCGAGCACAACAGATGCAAACGGAACGTCTGAGCACCCATTCCCAACAATAGAAAGCGCAATGGCAAGGCTCAACGCGCTTGTAGAGAAAAACATTCTAAGCATAAGCGAAACAATGCCCTGGGAAGTTCATTTTACAGGATCATTCACGGCATCAAGCATTGGCGGAAGCGGATTTATAAACCTACCGTCTGGTGTGGGCCACTTAAAAATCGTGGGAGAAGGAAGCGGAGCCACAATAAACGCAAACACAAGAGGACGCGTACTTAACATCCCTTCAGGTACAAACGTAACATTAGAGAACATTACGCTAAAGAGCGGAAGCGCCACAAACGGAGGCGGAATCAATAACGCAGGAAATCTTACCATTAACGAAGGCGTTACAATAGAAAGCAATATCGCAACTTCTAACGGCGGTGGCATATACAACACGGGCACGCTAACGATGAGCGCAGGAGAGATATGTGGGAACACAGCGGTCGAAGGTGGCGGCATATATAACACGGGTAATGTGTTCCTGTACGGTTCTGCGGTTATCGGAGACATCTCAAAGGATGAGTGCGCAACATCACTCTTATACTCAAACAAAGCCACTAACACTAGTGGTGGCGGTGGCGGAATCAAATCAATGGGCGGTTCTGTTTACCTAGGATATTCTGATGCAAGCCATACGGCGGAACTTACGGGTGGAGTATGCTACAATTACTCTCCTGACAACGGTGGAATCTACGTTAGGGAAAGCTCCCTTTATATAGATTCGGGGACAGTCTCATACAACTCTATAAGGGGCATTTATGTAGGGAACGCAAGCAGTAGCTCAAATCGCGCATATGTCACGATGAGCGGTGGCTCCATAAGCGAAAATGACTCAGATAGCTATGGCGGCGGCGGCATATATGTTGGTGGTCGCGGTATATTCATTATGACAGGCGGCTCCATCAGTTCCAACACTGCGGCAACCGGCGGCGGCGTATACATACCAAATAGGTCCTATTCATCTTTTACGATGAGCGGCGGAGATATATGCGGAAACACGGCTACAGGAGACGGTGGTGGTGTGTATATTGAAAACAACACATTCACAATGAGCAACAGCTCCATCAGCGGTAACTCGGCTGTAAACGGCGGCGGAATCTATATGAAAAATTGCACAGTAACAATAGACGGCAGTTCAATTGTTGGAAGGGAAGCCTCTGGCACAGAATTTCCTACAAGCACAACAAATGCAAGCAACAAGGCAAGCGGAGCCGGCGGCGGCATTTACGTTGAAAGCGGAACATTTAATATGGAAGGAAGTTCAAAAGTCTCATACAACTATGCCGATTCAGGCGGACATGGAATATATATAGCAGGAGGAAGTGTAACCATAGGCACAACGTCTTCCGGCTCGGCAACAGTATGCAACAACGGTTCAAATGCAGGAATATACCTAACAGGCTCCAGCAGTACATTGAATCTTTACGGCACAGTAAAAAATCACAACCTTTATGATGTAAGCGTAAACGACGGCAGTACGTTCAACATGGCAAACGGCGCCGTAGCTAAAAATGTCTATCTGGCAGGAAACATAAAGATAAACATTACAGCCCCACTTACGGCTACACCTGCTGCAAAAATCAACCCGCCTTCATATACTGTTGGATACAGGGTCCTTTCGGACAACAATTCTGGCAATACAATTGCCGCAAACTACGGACACTTTGAACTTGGTAATTCAGACTATGCACTCGGTAATGACGGACTAATTTATTGGAGCCGTTCAAAGGCTGTACAAGAAATACCTTATCTAAGTTCAGATGCGTCAATTACAATAGCAGGAGACATTTCAAATTTCTCTGGACTGCAAACGGCCCTTACAGCACACCAAGAAAGCAATCCAAGCGTAAAAATAACACTCGACTTGTCAAAAACAAGCATTACCTCAATTGGACAAACCGGTGATAATTATGCAACAGGAGCATTCCACGATTGCAAAACCTTAAAGGAAGTAATTCTGCCAGGCACAGTGCAAAACATTTACGGTGGAGCTTTCTACCAATGCACCGGTCTTGAAACAATTACAATCCCAGGCTCCGTTGAAAAAATTTATGACGAGGCATTTTACGGATGCACAAACCTAACAAGCCTAACAATGGAAGACGGAATAAAAACTATTGGTCTGAGGGCTTTTGGGGGATGTTCAGGACTTACAAACATCTCCATTCCAAATTCTGTTACCAAATCGGAAGGAAATATCTTTGAAAGTTGTACTAATCTTGCTAACATAACACTTTCAGAAAACCTAGGGACAATTGGAATGGGAGATTTTGCAGGAACAAAACTTACTTCCGTTATCATTCCTAATGGCATTACAAAGATTGAACAAGGAGCTTTTAACAATTGTACAATGCTTTCTAGTGTAACTATACCTTCATCTGTAACAAGCATTATGGGAGTTGAAGCTGGAGTCTGGCATGGAGCATTTTATGGTTGCACAAACCTTACATCCGCAACATTTAGCGCTCCTTCTACTTGGACAGACAGCGACGGAAATACAGTTACAGGACTTAACGACACAGCAGCGGCAGCAGACTACCTAAAAACCCAGACAAAAAATATTTCCCGCAACTAGCACTTAGCAAAAAAAATGCCCGCTAAAAAAAGCAGCTCCCGGCAGGGATTGGAGGGGCCCGCCAAAGGCGGGTTGCTGGAGGCCAGCCAGCAATGAAGGCGAAAGCCGGAACCCCGCAAAGCCCGTAAAAAATGGCATGGACGGTCGAGTTAGCCAAAAACAAAATGGTAGAGCAAGTAGGACTACGTCCTAAATAGTCCTTTCGTCAACCGCTGCAATCTTTCCAAGCTTTACCGTAAGCTCTTCAAACTGGGCAGGGGTAAGCTGCTGGGAAGCGTCGCTAAGAGCCTTTGACGGATCGCAGTGGACTTCAATCTCAAGGCCGTCTGCGCCAATTGCAACCGCAGCCTTTGCAAGCTCGCCAACCATCCAGCGGATACCGCAGGCATGGCTCGGGTCAATTACAACAGGAAGGTGGCTAACCTTGTGCAGATAGGGAACCGCGCTAAGGTCAAGGCAGTTGCGGGTATAGTTGTCGTAAGTGCGGATTCCCCTCTCGCAAAGAATCACGTTCTCGTTTCCGTTTGCCATAATGTATTCTGCGCTCATCAAAAGTTCAGTGATAGTACCAGAAAGACCGCGCTTTAGAAGAACAGGTTTTCCGCACTTGCCAAGTTCCTTTAGAAGGTCAAAGTTCTGGAAGTTGCGGGCTCCAATCTGAATCAGGTCAACGTCGTCAAAATACTTAAGCTCAGAAATTGCCATAAGCTCTGTGCAGATTGGAAGACCAGTCTCTTTCTTTGCAGCGGAAAGAAGCTTTAGTCCTTCCACACCCATGCCCTGGAAGCTGTATGGAGAAGTGCGTGGCTTGTATGCACCACCGCGGAGAATCCTTGCACCAGCCTTTTTTACAGCGCGGGCCGCATCCATAATCTGCTGTTCGGATTCAACGGAACATGGGCCTGCAATAAGAGGAACAGTTTTTCCGTCGCCAATCGTGCAGGAATTTACTCCGCTCTGACCGCCGCCAATCGTAACGACTGTGTTCTGCGGATGAAAGCTGCGGCTTGCCATCTTGTAGGGGGCAGAAACACGCTCGGCAGATTCAACTATGTCCTTTGCAAGAAAATCCTCGGGGTCAAGCTTTGATGTGTCTCCCAAAAGACCAATGACGGTTTTGTCCACACCAGTTGAAATGTGAACGTCAAGCCCCATCTTCCTAACGTCGCCAACGAAAGAATCCACGTCTGACTTTGCAGTGTTCTTCTTTAATACGATAATCATAATCTATACTCCTATAATTATTAACTTCTTACCTTACGGCTTGCCAGACATTTGCGGTAGGCCTTTCCGCATGCCAAAAGCCGTAAGCCAAAAAAAAAGAACCCTCCTTTACGGAAGGTCCTTGTTATTCACCCAAAAAGCAAACACAATCAGCAGGCACTATGCCTTCCGCATACAGCGCAATCCTGTAAAGGAAAATGAGAACCAATAAAAGCCATAATAGAGGTAAGCCAACGAGGAATTATTGATTTTCTGCGCCCAACGGGTTGTGTTTATCATACTCACACTCTACCACTATTTTCAACTTTATGTCAACAGGAAAAAACAGAAGCTAATTTTTATTGCATTTTTTTTCCAATTATTTCTTTGGGCGTTCCCTGCCTGCGGCAGGTCGGCGCTTCCGGGCTCCCCTACGGTCGGTGCTGACGCACGCGCTGCGCGCCCCTCCAGTGCCTAACGCATCCCAAATTGACAGCAGGGCCTCAAGAGGCTACAATGTCTTCCATCATGCAGACAAAAAAAACAACACCCCCATTCCCCGGCTCAAGAACCATCAGGGCCGTAACCAAGGCAGACGCAAAGGAACTGCTGGACATTTATTCATACTACGTAACAGACACCGCAATCACTTTTGAATACGACGTTCCTTCGCTCAATGAATTTGAAGGCCGCATTGAATCCATAACAAAACGCTACCCCTACATCTGTGCAGAGGAAGACGGAAAAATACTGGGCTATGCTTATGCCGCCCCCTTCAAGGAAAGGGAAGCCTACAAGTGGGACGTAGAGCTTTCTATCTACGTGGAAAAGTCAAGGCGAAAGTGCGGTCTTGGAAGGGCCTTGTATTCCGCGCTGGAAGAAGAGCTAAAAAAAATCGGAATCATAAACCTTTATGCCTGCATAGGCATACCCAACGGGGACGATGACGAATACCTGAACCACGCAAGCCAAAAATTCCACGAGAAGCTTGGCTTTAAAACCGTAGGAACTTTCTACAACTGCGGGAAAAAATTTGGCCGCTGGTACGCCATGATTTGGATGGAAAAATTCATTGGGGAGCACAATTAGGCAAATGTTAGCTAGCCCAAATGCTGGCTAGTCCAAAGGAATTCTGCAAGCCTCTTTCCACAAGCCGCCGATGCGCTCAAAGACAGTTATGTTGTCTACAGGAAAATCCTCTGCAAGGTTAAGTTCCCTCATGGACTGCAGGGCATCTGTCATCACTCCCGGAGGAATGTCCCTGTTTGCAACCGTAAGATGAGGCTGGAAAGGCCTCTGGTCTTTTCTTGTAGAGCCGGGAAAGGCATTCAGCACAGCTTTAAGCGTACGGTCGCGGAGCCTTGTCCATTCAGTGCAAGCAAGCACCTTTGCAAAAAGCGTTCTGTCGCCAAAAGCATCGAATCCTTCCACACGGGCAGTAAAAGAAAGCTTTTCTGCATCTTTTGCATTCGAAAGTTCATCCGCCAAAACAGCTGCAAGATCCTTTGACCTATACTGCTCCGGCAAGAGGAAAGGCGGAACAAGAGTAACATGGATTGGTGTTGCCTGACCGCTTCTGCAAGCATAGGCTTCCCTCATGTAGCGGCGGCAGTCTTCCAGGGTAAGAGTCAAATCATCAGGAAGAAGGACGCCGACAAAATGCGTCTGACGGACAAAAGAATTTTGTTTCATGCTGCAATTATAATGTTTTTTGTCTGCATAATAAACTCCCCTGCCGCATTAATGTAGCAAAAAAAAATTGGATGTAATATAATGGGATAAATTAAAGTATTCGTAAAACAGGAAATAGCGATGAAGGACTACATTCTACTTTTGCCAATCATTTTCATCTTTCACGACATGGAAGAGATAATCGGCTTCGAATGGTTTTTCAAAAAGAACCCGGACTTGTTCGACCGCTTTCCAAAGGTCATGAAGGCTTACCGGGGATTCACAACGGCAGGAATGGCACTTGCCGTCTACGAGGAATTCATTCCATTTTTTGGGCTTAGCCTAATTGCCTATTACTTTCCCTGCAGCATTCTAAATGCCATCTGGCTTGGAATTTTCATTTCCTTTACCGCCCACCTTTTTGTCCACATAGGCCATACGCTTTACATAAGGAAATACGTTCCAAGCTTTATCACAAGCATCATCTGCCTGCCTATTAACATTGCAATAGTTTTTAAATGCGCCTCTCTTATGACATTCACAGCAGCAAGCATCTCCTGCATTTTTGCCGCCTTTCTTTTTATGATAGTAAACCTAAGGATTGCCCACTGCCTGATGCATTACTTTAACAAAAAAACAAGCGGCAAGGAAAAAGCTTAAGTTTCCTACCTAACCGACCCGGCAATTCCTATTGCAAGCTTATGGAAAGGCAACCACTCATGCACCTCTACGGAATATCCGTAAAAAATACCGTAGTCTGCCTTTAGGCCTAATTTTACATCAGAACCGGCACCTATCAGGAAGAGGGAAAGAGTTGTCCCAAGGCCGCCAGCCCATGAGTTGGAGATAAAACCGCATTCAGCATAGGCTTCCACCCGGATAACGTCAAGCAAATTGTAGTCAAGTCCGCTATACAGGGAAAAGGTAAAAATCTTGTCCGAAGGGCTTATCGTCAGGTCGTTTTTTTCGTAGGGATCATCGTCTGTCGACAGGGCATCCCAAAACCAGAAAGGAAGTCCAATGTTGGCTCCGACGAAAACATAGGGGCTTATGTCTATGTTTCCGTTGATGTTCATATTTGCACCGCTCGGGTCATCATTTTCGTCAGCCTTGTCTTCGTCAATTTTAAAAACATATATGTCCAGGTTCATGGCAAAAGTTGCTTCAGTCTCTTCCGCATAAAGAAAGCCTAATGAGAAAACAAGGGCTGCAAGTACAAGAAATCTTTTACAAAACAATTTATTCACTTCCATATATAAAATTATAACCATTATGCAAAAGCCCATCAATACGGCACGAAACAATAGTTTTTACAAAATATTTTTTACACAAAATATTGTTTTTGTGCTATACTCCCCGCATGGAAAATTTTCAGAAAAACAATTCGAATATAAATGAAAAATCTGGTGCGGCTCCCAGCGTAAAGATCAAGGGCAAGCAGGACTTTACCCAGGGAAACATAGCAGGGAAGCTCGTTGCCTTTATGCTGCCGGTTCTCCTTTCCCTCGTGCTCCAGTCACTCTACGGCGCGGTGGACATGCTTATCGTAGGCCGTTTCGGTACGACTGCCGGAATAAGCGGGGTTGCAGTCGGCGGAAATGTGATGAACCTTTTTACCATGCTGCTGAATGCAATAACGATGGGCGTAACTGTCCTGCTGGGGAACTACATAGGTGCCAAGCGCTTTGAACTGGTGAACAAGCTGCTTTCCAATGCGGTCATTTTTTTTCTTACGCTTTCCCTGCTGCTCACGGCCCTCATCGTACCACTTGCCCGCCCACTTGCAATAGCGATGCAGACCCCAGAGGAATCCGTTGAACTGACGGTTCAGTACATACGAATATGCGGTGGCGGATTCATCTTCATAACCTTCTACAATTTTATAAGCGCAATGCTGCGGGGCATGGGAGACTCCAACACACCGCTAATCTTCGTGGCAATTGCATGCGCCGTAAACGTTGCCGGCGACCTGATACTTGTTGCGGGCCTCAAGATGAATGTGGCGGGTGCAGCCATTGCAACAGTTGCAGCCCAGGCCGTAAGCGTGGTGCTTTCCCTTATAATCATCAAAAAGCGTTCCATTCCATTTAAAATAGAAAAAAAGAATTTGAATTTTGGAAGCGAGATTCCAAAGTTCATAAAGCTGGGGCTTCCCCTGACGATTCAGGGTGCGCTCACAAACTTCAGCTTTCTTGCCCTGTGCGCATTTGTAAACCGGCTGGGGCTTGACGCATCATCAGGCTACGGCGTAGCACAGAAAATCCAGGGCTTTATCATGCTGCTTCCCATCTGCCTAATGCAGAGCATGGCACCTTTCGTAGCGCAGAACGTCGGTGCGGCAAACGAAAAACGGGCCAGAAGCGGCCTTCTCATCGGTCAGGGAATCGGGGCTGCAGCAGGCTTTCCGGTTATGATTGCAATATTCTTCTTTGGAGACAGAGTTGCTTCCATTTTTACGGAAGATCCAGCGGTAATAAAACGCGCATTCGAATTTCTCCGTGGCTTTTCCCTGGAAACAGTCGTAACCTGCATACTCTTTAGCTACTTGGGCTACTTCAACGGACACTCAAAGAGCCTCTTCGTAATGATCCAGGGACTTTTGCAGACCTTCCTGCTCCGCCTCCCCGTCTCCTACTTCATGAGCATCCGTGAAAACGCAAGCCTCACTGGAATCGGTGCCGCCGCCCCTACAGCAACCATCTTCGGAATCATCCTTTGCTTTGTCTACTACAAATGGCTGGGACGGTCGCTGGACAGGAAGTAAAATCAATAGCCATTTTTGCTGTTGGCACGTGAAAGTGGAAGCAAAAAAAGGCAATCTGCTCCAAAATAAGTGTAATAATATAATATAGAAGGAAAATGGCAAGTTAGGGCGATTTGGGGTTAATTGACCGTGCAAATGGGGGCTTTTTTGTTGAAAATATAGAGAATTGTCGCTATAATAGTAGCATGATTCAAAATGATATGATACTTTCTGCATCCGGTTGGCGCAAGGTTTTTGCTAAGAGTGGCGGTGCAGAAGACAAGGATTCTGATATAGGAGAAACTAACCGCTTGCTTTGCGCTCTTATTGCAGAGACATTTGCGGATTATGTGCTTTCAAAGTCAAAGAATGATGAGCCCCACGTGGCTCTTGGCACGGATACCCGTCCTACCGGCAAGGAAATGGCGGATGTTATCATAAGGGTTTTCCTGCAGAAGAGGATTTACGTCCACTTTGTAGAGGTTGCATCTGCCCCGGAAATTATGGCTTATTCAAAGGAGCTTGACGGTTTCCTTTACATTTCGGCCAGCCACAATCCAATCGGCTGGAACGGAATAAAATTTGGTCTTAACAAGGGCGGGGTTCTTGAAGGCAAGGAGACCAACGCTCTTGCAGACATTTTCCGGGAGAAGTACAAGGCTTCTGATGCGGAGGAAAGGGCTAACCTTCTTATTGAGGGGGCAAACCTTCACCACCTTAAGCAGGTGTATGCAAATTCTTCCTTCCACAAGCTTCGTGCGGTTGAAGCTTACGACAAATTCATCCGCGGGGTTATTACCGGCATCTTTAATAAGAAGGGCCAGGACGCTGTTTTTGAGGCAATCAAGGAAGGTCTTAGGGAAACCCCAGCTTCCATCGTATGCGACATGAACGGTTCTGCCCGCTCGGTTTCTATAGACAAGACCTTTATTCCCCAGTGCGGCCTTGAATTTTTGCCTTTCAACGACACGCCCGGGCTTATAATGCACGAGATTATTCCAGAGCCAGAGAACATGACCCGTCTTGCGGACGTAATAAATGACCTTCATGCTGACGGCAACAACAACATTCTTATTGGCTACATGCCGGACTGCGACGGTGACAGGGGCAACATTGTATTCTTTGACGAGGACGCACAGACTGCCCGCCCAATTACGGCACAGGAGATTTTTGCGCTTAGCGTTGTTTCGGAGCTTGCCTTTGAGGAATGGAAGAAGGAGACGCTTAACGAACAGGGGCTTTTGTGGAGGACGCAGGCAACCTTTGGAAAGCATGCGGTTGTAGTAAACGGCCCAACATCCATGCGCATTGACCAGATTTGCGAAAGCTTTGGCTACGAGATTTTCCGCGCGGAAGTTGGGGAAGCAAACGTGGTAAACCTTGCCCGCCAGAAGAGGGACGAAGGCTACGACGTGCGCATTCTTGGCGAGGGCAGCAACGGTGGAAACATTACATATCCTTCCAGCGTGCGCGACCCGGTGGCAACACTCTTTGCTGTGCTCAAGATGCTTACAATCCGTGACTACAGGAGAAGCGACGGCAAGTTCTGCAAGGGGCTTTTCCACATCTGGTGCGAGAAGGCCGGAATGTCTTACCGCTACAAGGACGACTTTATGCTTAGCGACGTGCTTTCCACCCTTCCCCGCTTTGCAACCACAGGCGTTAGCGAAAGCAGGGCGGTTCTTGACGTTAAGACACAGGACAAGTCATTGCTTAAAAAACGCTTCCAGGCAGTCTTTACCGATGACTGGAGCAAGCATGCAGACGAGCTTAATGCCATTTACGGCTTTACCGGCTACGAGGCAGACATTACCAACGGAACCAAGGAAGTTAAGAACGCTTCCGACTGGGCAAACGGCAACGGCGGCCTAAAGATACGCTTCCTGGACGAAGACGGAAATCCAAGGGCATTCATCTGGATGAGGCCAAGCGGCACAGAGCCAGTTTTCCGCATAATGTGCGACGTTATGGGCGGAGACGAAGCTGCAGAACGCTCGCTTTTGCGCTGGGAGACTACGCTACTAAAGAAAGCGGACGGAGCTGAATAGTTCATTCAGCATGACAAAAATTAGCATATAATTTAGGAGTTATAAATATGGAAGAAAAAGAGATACTCGAAAGAGCGGCACAGTACATTGCAGAAGAAAAGGACGAAGCTTTCCGCAAGGAAGTAGAAGACCTTGTTGCAAAGAAAGACTCAAAGGAAGCAATGGCGGAACTTGAGGACCGTTTCTACCAGAGCCTTGAATTTGGTACCGGAGGACTTCGCGGTGTAATGGGTGGCGGAACAAACCGCATGAACACTCTCAACATCTCAAAGGCAACCCAGGGTCTTGCAAACTACATAATCAAGGCTTTCCCAAAAGAGGCAAAAGAAGGCACTCTTAGCGCATGCATCGCCTACGACAGCCGCCACAACCACGACAAGTTCAGCGACATAACGGCACGCGTATTTGCGGCAAACGGAATCAAGGCGTATCTTTTTACAGGACTCCGCCCCACCCCGGAACTTTCCTATGCAATCCGCACCCTTGGCTGCCAGACCGGCGTTGTAGTAACGGCAAGCCACAACCCTCCCCAGTACAACGGCTACAAGGCATACTGGGCAGACGGAGCACAGGTTGTTGAACCCCACGACAAGGGAATCATCGACGAAGTTAACGCAGTAAAAGAAGCAAAGCTTATCTCCCGCGAAGAAGGAATCAAGTCCGGAAAAATCGTACTCATCGACAAGGAAATTGACGACAAGTTCCAGGCAATGATAAAGGCAAACCTCTACCGCCCGGCCCTTATAAAAGAAAAGGCTTCCAGCGTAAAGGTTGTCTACACGCCACTCCACGGAACAGGCGCAATGCACGTAGAAAAGGTACTTGGCGACCTTGGCCTTAACGTAATCACCGTACCCGAACAGCGCGAAGGAAACGGAGACTTCCCAACTGTAGAAAAGCCAAACCCGGAAGAAGCACCGGCACTCAAAATGGCAGTTGAGCTTGCAAAGAAGGAAAAGGCAGACGTTGTTATGGCAACAGACCCAGACTCAGACCGCTTTGGAACTGCATTCCCGGACAAGGACGGAAACTATGTCCTCGTTACAGGAAACCAGATGGGTGCCCTGCTTGCAGACTACGTTCTCCTCAGCAAGAAGGAACTGGGCAAGATGCCTGCAAACCCGGTACTCATCCGCTCAATCGTAACAAGCCCCTTCGTAGACGCAGTTGCAAAGAACTACGGCGTAAAGGTAAAGGAATGCCTTACCGGATTCAAGTGGATTGCATTTGATGAAGGCGAAATGGAAAAGACCGGAAAGGAACATTATGTCTTTGGCCTTGAAGAAAGCTACGGCTACCTTGTAGAAACAGAATGCCGCGACAAGGACGGAATCTCCGCAGCAGCAATGTGTGCAGAAATGACACTCTACTGGGCAAGCAAGGGAAAGAGCCTGCTTGAACGCATGAACGACATGTACAAGGATTACGGCTACTTCCAGGATGCTGCCATAAGCAAGTACTTCCCCGGTGTAAAGGGCCCTGCAATAATGACAGGAATCATGACCAAGCTCCGCACGGAAGGCTTACAGACCTTGGGCGGAAAGAAAGTCTGCAAAATCCGCGACGTACAGCAGTCAATTGAATTTGACCCTGCAAATCCTGCCGCAAAAGCAAACCTGCCTTGGCCAAAGAGCAACGTACTCCAGTTCTTCCTGGAAGACGGAACAATCGTTAGCGCACGTCCAAGCGGAACAGAACCAAAGATCAAGTTCTACATCAACTGTGCGGTTCCTGTCTCTGCAAAAACAGACGCTGCCCTCGAAGAAGCCAAGAAGAGCGCAACAGAAGAAATTGCAAAGATTTCAGCAGAAATCAACGCAGTCCTCGATGCCGCAAAATAAAGGCTAAAAGAAATGCACGGCCGTGGCCTTAAGATTTTTAGGAACTACAGAAGTCTTGCGCGGGAATTTTATTCCGGCAAGATTTTTGCAGCCTTTGACAC
>JAILHV010000195.1 GCA_024695625.1 Treponema sp. | reverse complement strand
TGCTTCTGCATACGACACAATTATCATAAACGTGTTTGACGCACACTCGGCTTCCATTGCAAAACGCCTGCGCAATTCAAGGAAGCGGGTAATCATCATGTCCACAATGTCTCCTGTTACCATACTGGACGACTTTGACTGGGCAGACACAATTCTCTGCGGCTACAGCTGGTCATCATACTCCTACCAGGCAATCTTTGCAGCCCTAAGAGGAGACTTTGCGCCACAGGGAATAATACCGCTGGAGATAAACAAATGAGCATGGAACACGGATCTGGAACAATGGCAGAAAACATCCCCGGAAGCATTCACGAAAATACAGAGGAAAAAATCCGCGCAGAAGTGGAGGCCCGCTTTTTTGCCCAAAACAAAAACTTTATCTGGACCCCCATGAACACAGAAAAAATCAAGAGCCTGATTCTTGAAATAAACAGGAAGATGAACAGCCTCTACGACAAGGTGCAGATTCTAAAGCAGGATTTTGATTCCGGTGCAGAAAAGGGGATTGAGCTTTACAAAGAGTATATAATAGAAGGCTCCCTCTTGTATGAAAGACACGGCGACTTAATCGATGTAACGCCAGAACAAATGCACTATCTTTCTGAATATGGAATAAAGGGCCAAAGAAACATTTACGCTTCCCACCAGAAAATTGAAGACCGTGCCAACCAGCTCTTTTTAGGAAAGGACGTAAACTGGAACACGGACATTTTTGACCGCCCAGAATTTAAGCACATACCAGTCTGCTACTATGTGAATTCCGTCTTTTTCCAGAGCAAGACTTATTCCTTGCAAGACATGCTTTCCATGGAAAACGATGAATTCAAATACCACATTGAAGTTTACTTTGACCCCGAATCTTGAACCACGGTTGGTGAACCCGCAGCGCAGCTTCCAGCGGCCTGCCGAATCAGCCCCCACTCTTCCAGGTAGGCAAAGACGGATTTTTCTCCAACCCAGTGGGCTGCCCCTGCATACACAAAAGTGGTTCCTCCCATCTCCATATAAGACTGAATTCTTTTTGCCCACTTTTCGTTGCGCTCATCTTCACTTGTTAGCTCTTCCAGTTTTTTTGGGTCTCCGGAAAGATACGCTTCGTAGAGATTCTTTGCGGCAGAGTTCATTTCTTCCTTGAATTTTTCTGCGTCTATTCCTTCAAGGATTTCCTTTAGCTGGCCAAGCTGCTCTTCGTAAGTTCCACCGCTTATGGAATCCAGCTGCTCCTGCAAAGTTTCAAGGCCAAGAATTTCCCTGTTTTCTTCCTTTGCAAACTTGGCAAAATATTCATCCAGCGAAAAATCTGCCGAAAGTTCCGACTGGGCCTGGGGGGAAGAACAAAGGGCAAGTATCATGCACCAGGGTTCAAGAAGGGTAAGAAAATCAATACTCTCCTGGTCCAGTATAAGGCGGAGCTTTTCCTTCTCTTCTGCGGTAAGATTTTTTGTAACGACACGACCTTCTGCCTTGGAAAAACTGTGGGTGGTTCTTTCCCTTAGTTCATCAGAAAATTTTTCCAGGTCGGAAGCGCTAAGCTCTGCAACTATCCTGTCCGAAGCACGGAATGCCTGCAGCACCCTTTTTTCCAGCGGATAAAGCCTTGCATCCCCAACGTGGATTGTTCCCTGAATGTATACGGTAAATTTCTTTCCCAGAGAATTGTAGCCCCGGATTCGCCAGAGCATTCTTTCCTCTTCTTTTTCCAGCAGGGGAGTATCGTATCCAAAAAGACGGGAGGCTGCTTCCGAAAGCGAGACACATGACGTTGCCGCAAAAAGAACTGCCAGTAAGCCAAGCAGTACTGCAAGCCTAAGCTTAACTCTCACTCGATTGTGCCCTGTTTGCGGAGATAGTCAAAGACGGAATTCTTTCCAACCCAGTGGGCTGCTCCAGCATAGATGAATGTGCTTCCGCCATTTTCCAAAAATTCCTTTATGTCTTTTGCCCAGTCTTCGTTGCGCTTGTCGTAGACCAGCTTTTTGTATTCCTCACCAAAGTCCCCGTATTCCGCAATGTCGCTTTCATTTGAAGCATCCGAGATGGAGGCTAGCTTTTCAACGTCACCTGCAAGATAGGCATCGTAAAGGGCCTTGAGTTCCACCCGTGTTTCTTCCTTTGACTTTTCGTCGGAACATTCCTTTATAGAAGATTTTAGTATGGTAAGCTGCTGTTCGTAAGTTCCAAAGGTAAGTATGTCAATCTGAACCTGAATGTCGTCCAGCCCCACGACTTTGCGCGCGGCATCATTGGCAAGCTTTAGAAAGTAGTTGTCAACAGAATATTCATAAGTAAGTTCAGTCGTCTCCTGAATTGTCTTTTCCAACAGTGTCAGGGCTGCAACCCAAGGCTCCGCTCCGTCAATCATGGCAAAGGCCTGTGGGCTTCCCAAGAGGGAATTCATTGTCTCTATTTCTTCCGGGCTAAGGCAGGCGCTGACTTTTTTTCCGTCCGCTTTTAAAAAGCTTTCCTGAACAAGGCGCATGGCATAAAACTGCATGTTTTGCATGTCGTCTTTTGAAAGTTCCCCTGCTATACGGTCTGCATTGTTAAAGGCATCGAGAACTTCCTTGTCCAAGGGATAGAGTTCTTTGGAGCCAACATGAATCGTTCCCTGAATGTATACTACGGAAGGATTTCCATTTTTGTCCGTTCCGCTAATCTTCCAGAACATGCGGGGCTTTTCTTTTGTAAGCGTTGCCTTTTCACTTTCTTTTGCAAAAGAATTTGTGCAGAAAAGAAATGCCGCTGCAAAAAGAATGAATAAGGATTTGCAAAACTTTTTTCTTATAAACATACTCTTCTCCAAATA
>JAILHV010000127.1 GCA_024695625.1 Treponema sp. | reverse complement strand
CCCAAAATAATTTTTTACAATAGTAATGTTTTTTTCTTATATAAACAAGGGCTTTCTCATCCTGTCATGCTGAACTTGATTCAGCATCTATTTATTTTAGACTACCTGAACTTTTTCATCAAAGAATTGTATTCTTTTATTAAGGATGCAACTTCTTTTGAAGAATAATTGTCCTGGGTGTTTCCGCAAACAGAAGCCTTTGCCTTTAGGATTCGCAAGACAGATTCTTCCAAGCGTGAACGGGACAAATTACGCACAAAGGCATCACATATTTGGTCGGCACCATCTGAATACACGGAAATGCAAACCATGTCTGCCCCGGCATTTATTGCAGAAAGCGCACCGTTTACAATTCCAAAATTCTTTCGTATGGCAGCCATTTCCAAATCATCGGTTATGATTATTCCGTCAAAGCCCAAATCCTGCCTAAGGATTCCCGTCAAAATCTTGTGGGACATGGTTGCAGGATATTTTGAATCAATCTTGGGGAACATAATGTGAGCGGTCATAACGACAGGAACATTTGCCTCTGCCGCAGCCTTAAAGGGAACAAGCTCAAACTGTTTTAGCTGCCCATAAGACTTGTTTACGGAAGGAAGTGCCAAGTGGGAGTCCGTGTCGGTGTCTCCGTGGCCGGGAAAATGCTTTACCGCGCAAACAACGCCGCCACTCTGCAAACCAGATGCCATCTGCAAGCCGTATTCAACAACGGTACTGGCCTTGCTTCCATAAGAACGCTCACCGATTATTGGATTTTTGGGATTGGAATTAATGTCCATAACAGGGGCAAAGTCTACGTTTATTCCGCAAAGACGCAGCTGTTTTGCAGTAAGCTCGCCAACCTTAAAGACTTCTGCCGGAGTTTTGTTCTTTGAATAATAAGATGCCCCTTTTAGCGAAAGGAGTTCCTGTGGCAGGCGCACAATCTTACCACCCTCCTGGTCTGTGCAGATAAAGGCTTCAAAACCTGTGTTCTCTTTTACAATCGCCTGAATTTCCCTACAGACACGCCTTGTCTGCTCAACGCTTCGCATATTGTCGGAAAACAAAATAACGTTGGAAACACAATATTTTTTTAGAAATGCCTTAAATTCCGGGGAAAGTTCCGTTCCTGTAAAACCGCAGACAATCATTTGCCCCGCAAGCTGGCGCGTAGACATTTCCTTAACGGACGCCTTGAGTGTTTTTTCATCAGTTTTTTTTGGAGGAAGCTTTGGCTCTGGGGAAGAAACGCATGACACAATAAAAAATGCTGCCCCTGCCAACAAAGGCAAAAGTAATGGAAGAATTCTTCGCTTTTTCATCACAAACAAGTATAGCACGATTAAAAATATTTGCCCACTGATAAAAGGGGAATTATTGAGGATTAGTCATTCTTGTGCTATAATAACATCACCTTTAAAATTAAAACAGGATGTAGAAAAATGAAAAGAATTGTATCAAAATTATTTGGAGCAACACTTGCTTTGGTACTTGCAAGCAGCATGTTTACCTCATGCACAAAAAAAGAAGGTACTGCTTCCAGTGATCCTCTTTCTTGCCTTTCGCAAAAGGGAAAACTAATTCTTGGACTCGATGACTCTTTCCCCCCTCTCGGATTCCGTGATGAAAACAACGAAATTGTTGGCTACGACATTGATCTTGCAAAGGAAGTTGCAAAAAGACTAGGAGTTGAACTTGTATGCCAGCCAATCGACTGGAGCGCAAAGGAACAGGAGCTTGCCACAAAAAAGATTGACTGCATCTGGAACGGCTTTACAATGACACCCGAACGCAAAGAGGCAATGGCATTTACAAAACCCTATCTTGACAATGCCCAGGTGGCGGTTGTGCGCACCGACGGAAAAACACCATTCCTTACAGCCCTTGCCGGCAAAACCGTTGGCATACAGGCTGGTTCTTCTGCACAGGACGCTGTAGACGCAATGCCAGAATTCAAGGAGTCTCTTGGACAGATTGTTGAACTTAAGGAAAACATTACAGCCCTTAACGACCTAACACTAGGCAACCTTGACGCCGTAATCATGGATCAGGTTGTTGCAGGATACAACATAGCAACTTCTGGAAAACCGCTTAAGATTCTTTCCGAACCTCTCGCCCACGAGGAATACGGTGTTGCATTCCGCAAGCAAGACACAGCCCTCCGCGACAAGGTTCAGGCCATTCTTGAAGAAATGCAGAAAGACGGAACCGTAACCGCCATCTCAACAAAATGGTTCGGAACAGATTTGTCCGTCATAGGAAAATAAGAAAAATAAAGCGATTGAGGATGCCCTGCAATTTTGCTATAATAAGGGCATGGCCTCATTGATTGCTTACTTTGACAAAATAAAACTCGGCAAACTCCTGGTTATAATGCTAAAAAGCTCAGGAGTTAGCCTTGAAGTGTTCTTTTTGACCCTCATTTTTTCCATACCGCTTGCCCTTCTGATATGCATGGGAAGAATGTCCCGCGTAAAATTTATTTCCAAGATTACGAATATCTTCCTGCTGATAATAAGGGGAACTCCGCTTATGCTGCAGCTGATTTTCGTTTATTTTGCACCGGCAGTTATTTTTCACAAGGGGCTTGGACGGTTTACGGCGGCAGTTGTTGCAATGGTCATAAACTATGCCTGCTACTTTGCAGAAATTTACCGCGGCGGAATTCAGTCTATTCCCCAGGGACAGTACGAAGCCTCCAAGGTTTTGGGTTTTACAAAAACACAGACTTTCCTGCGCGTGGTTCTTCCTCAAGTAGTAAAGAAAATAATTCCGCCTCTTGGCAACGAAGTTATCACACTCGTAAAAGACACGGCTCTTGTTCAGGTCCTTGGCGTTGCAGAACTTTTCCACGTAGCCAACACCCAGAGCGGACGGCTTGTAAGCGTTGTGCCTCTTTTTATAGCGGGAGCCTTCTACTTTGTTATGAACTGGGGTGTTTCCAAACTCTTTGACTTTGCGGAGAAAAAACTTGACTACTACAAATGAGATTTTAAAGGTTCAGAACTTGAGCAAAAGCTTTGGTTCTCTTAACGTACTAAAGGATATTTCTTTTACAGTAAACAAAGGCGACGTACTTGGAATCATTGGCCCCAGCGGAAGCGGAAAATCCACCCTGCTTAGGACAGTATGCCAGCTTGAATCTGTTACCGGCGGCAGCATTACTGTTTGCGGACAACCACTTGTTAAGGACGGCATTTATTCAGACAAAGCGGCCCTTAGAAAGATAGCTCTTAACGTGGGTCTTGTCTTCCAGAACTTTAACCTTTTCCCACACTTTTCCGTTCTGCGCAACATTACTGAGGCACAGCGGGTTGTCCTTGGCAAAAGCAAGGAAGAGGCAAAGTCTGTAGCCATGGATCTTCTTGCAAAGATGGGGCTTGAAACAAAGGCAAACGCCTACCCTTGCCAGCTGAGCGGTGGACAACAGCAGCGTGTTAGCATTGCCCGTGCCCTGGCCTTAAAACCGCAAGTCCTCTTTTTTGACGAGCCAACCAGTGCCCTTGACCCGGAACTTACCGGAGAAATTCTTTCCGTAATAAGGGAGCTTGCAAAGGAAAACATGACAATGGTTGTAGTAACGCACGAAATGGCATTTGCACGCGACACCAGCGACCACATCATCTTTATGGACGGTGGCATGATTGTTGAGCAGGGCATTCCCAGCGAAGTAATAAACAATCCAAAGGAAGAAAGAACAAAGGCTTTCCTTAAGCGGTTCAACGGCTAAGGAATTCCATAAAAAAAGCGCGGCCTGAAAAATCAAACAGCGCGTATTATTAAATGCTTATTTTTAACTTTTTTAATTAAGAATGTTTTTCAACATCCATTAAAATACGGTAACAACATCTCCGTTGGGATAGTTTTCCTTTACCCAGTCACGAACTTTTGGAGTCTGAAGGGCCTTTACGAGAGCCTTAAGTGCATCCTCATTCTCGCGACCTGCCTTTGTAACGACAATGTTTACATAAGGGGAATCCTTTCCTTCTACAACGAGACCGTCTTTTGTTGAGTTGAGTCCAACTGCAAGGGCATAGTTTCCGTTGATGGCAGCTGCGTCAACATCAGGAAGAACGCGTGGAAGGGAAGCAGCCTCTACTTCCGTAAACTTAAGGTTCTTTGGGTTTGATTCAATTGAAACAGGTGTAGCCTCAAGACCTGCATCTGCCTTTAAAGTAATAAGGTTTGCAGACTGAAGCAAGAGCAAGGCACGACCTTCGTTTGTTGGATCGTTCGGAATTGCAATTGTTGCACCTTCAGGGATTTCCTCAAGCTTGGTGTACTTCTTTGAATAAAGGGCAAATGGCTCAATATGGATTCCACCAATGTCCACCAAGTGTGTTCCGTGCTCACCATTGAAAGAATCAAGGTAAGGCTTGTGCTGGAAGAAGTTGGCATCCAAATCACCAGATTCAACTGCTGAGTTAGGCGTTACATAGTCATTGAATTCTATGATGTCCAATTTGATTCCAGATGCGGCAAGGTCATCTTTTACAAGGTTCAGCAAAGCTTCGTGAGGAACAGGTGTTGCTCCTACTTTTATAGTCACTGAAGAATCCTTCTTTTTGCAAGCGGAAATCAATGAAATTGCTGCCAAGGCAAGTGCCAGTCCAAATACATTTTTTTTCATATAAAACTCCTTTCGGGTAATTTCCTATAAAATTGCTAGTGAATATATAACATAAACGAACATTTGTCAAGATTTTCAAACAAACAGCAAAGACAAGTATCAAAATGTATGTTTTTCTTATTCTGATACCTGAACATAAGGCTCATCTATGACAATGTCCTTGTAGATTTCCTTCTGCCCATAAGACAGATGGGGGTGTTTCTTTCCATTATAATCCTGCCCAACTTCTATTCGGCGTATGACAAAATAATTCCAAGACACAGGCGGCAGTTTTGCAAAGGGATCCTTTACGTTTGCAAAATTGTAGGCTGCTTTTACGCAACGCTCAAAATATTCCCTAGTGCCTTTTCCGTACAAAAGATTTGGGCATCCGTATGTTATAAGAAGGACTTTTCTTCCACTATCAGGATTAGCCTCGTCTGTCCTTGTACGAAAGTTAAATTCCTCCGCTGCAAGATGGGCAATGGCTCCTCCCATGCTCCAGCCAACAAAGACAATTTCATAGTCGGGATTCTTTTCAACTTGCTCAAAGAATTCTTTCATCACCTGTTCGCTTCCAGACTTCCACACTTTTACAAAACCACCGTGAGCCACAACCTTGTTTGGCCCCTGCACATAGCTTTTTGTTACAAAGGCTATGTCGTGTATAACATCTGCAAAACTGTGCGTGTCCTCGAATATCAGGTAAAGAATTTTCTCGTCATCATCCGTCGTTATGTAGTAGTTAAGCGATTTGCCTATTTCTATGAAAAGCTTTCGGGATATGCGGCACCTGTCCGAATATACATCCCACGCTTTTAGCTTCTTACGGCCAAGCCAAGCTGTATCCTGCTCATTGTTCTGCAATGATGAAGGTGGCACTGTAGCACAAGAAGCAAGCAGGGCAAGTGTTGAAAGAACAATTAGAAGTATGGCCGCAAGGATGAAATTTTTCATGGTTAACGCCGGGACTTTATTCTTCCGCTGATGAAGGAACCCAATGCCTGTATAAGCTCAACCATAAGGATGATTACGATTACGGCAGCAGCAAGAACACGTGTTTCAAAACGCTGGTAGCCATAGCTGTTTGCAAGCTGACCCAAACCGCCGCCACCAACAACACCCGCCATGGCTGAGTAACCAATCAGGTTTATTACGGTAAGGGTGATTCCGTCCACAAGCGAAGGCAATGCTTCGGGAATCATGACCTTAAAAATTATCTGCCTGTTTGTAGAACCCATGCTTCTTGCGGCTTGTATTACGCCAACATCCACTTCTTTTAGCGACGACTCTATTACGCGGGCAACAAAAGGGGCGGCGGCAATGCTTAGCGGAACAATCGTTGCTTTTGTTCCTATTGTAGTGTGCACGATAAGGCGTGAAAGCGGGAACAAAAGAATAATCAGGATTATGAATGGAAAAGAGCGCACAATGTTTACAATGCGGCTAAGCACCTGGTTCAGCATTGGCTTTGGAGCTATTCCGTTGAGCGGCTCACTTGTGCACAAAAGAATTCCAAGCGGAAATCCCAAAAGCACGGAAAATATTGTGGAAAACAAAACCATAAGAGCGGTCTGACCCGTAGCAACTCCTACAAGTCCCATTATATCAGCCCAAGATAACTTCATTTACCTTCCTCCGCATCTTCTACAATAATTCCCCTTTCCTTTAAGAACGCAAGCGCTTTCTGAACATTTTCCTTGGAACCTGTAATGTCTGTAATCATAGTGCCTATTTTTTTATCTGGAAGAGTCTGTATTCCTCCGGCACGGATGTTCAAATCAACGTCCACATTCTTGCACAAATCGCTAAGAACTGGCCTGTCCGTATCGCTGCCAACAAAATGCAGGATGTATTTACCGCCGTCTTCTGACCAGCGCAAAATCTGTGGCTGAGCCTGAGTAATGCGGGAAATAAAATCTTTTGTAACGAAAGACTTGGGGCATGTAAAAACATCGGATACAGTCCCCTGTTCTACAACGCGTCCGTCGTCAACAACAGCAACAAGGCTGCATGCATCGCGGACAACTTCCATCTGGTGGGTAATCATAACCACCGTAAGGTTCATCTTTGCCTGAATCTGGCGGATAAGGTCAAGAATCGACTGTGTTGTCTGAGGGTCAAGGGCACTGGTAGCCTCATCGCAAAAGAGGATGTCCGGTTCCGTGGCAAGTGCGCGGGCAATAGCAATACGCTGCTTCTGTCCGCCGGAAAGCGTGCTTACCGGAGCATCTGCCCTGTCTGCAAGACCTACAAGGTTAAGCATTTCCTTTACGCGAGTCTCTATTTTGTCTCGCGGGGTATTGCAAATTTCAAGCGGATAGGCAATGTTCTTTGCCGCAGTTCTGGAAGAAAACAAATTGAAATTCTGGAAAATCATTCCGATTCTTCTGCGCTGGGCTATAAGTTCATTTTTGCCCAGGTTGTCCACCTGCTTTTCTCCGTAAAAAACACTTCCCGAATCAGGCTTTTCCAAGAGGCTTATAAGGCGGACCAGAGTAGATTTTCCGGCTCCGCTTTTTCCTATTATTCCAAAAATTGTATTGTCTGGAATTTCCAGGGAAACTCCGTCTACCGCATTCACAACGCCGTCTTTTGTGGAGTAAGATTTTTTTAAATCATTCAGTTTTATCTGCATAAGACCCCGTGCTTGTTTTATTTACATGTTTATGATAATTTTTTTTTAGTGCTTGTACAAGAGCCCATATTTTTACAAGGATTCAAGAATGAAAGTAAGTCGCGAAAACTACAGAAAAATGAACAAAGGCTACAACGCTATCTTTGATGGCCTTCAGGAAATAGAAGACATTACCCCGGAAGTAAGCATGGCTATGAACCAGGCCCTTAACATTCTGGATGCCTGCCTTGACGAAGTAAAAAAATGCATCGTTGACGACGAGCCGCCCAAGCCGGAGGTTAACACGTCTGGTTTTTCAGTTATTGGCGGTTAAGAAACTTTTGCAAAAGAAAGCGCGGCAGGCACTGGAGGGGCCCGCCGAAGGCGGGTTGCGATAGCAATGGAGGGGGTTGGGGCCCCCGGAACCCCGCAAGCGCCACAGTATGGGCATGACTGGCAGCGGAGAAATGATGCGCTTGAAAAAGCAAGTGCCGCAAAAAAATTAAAAAATAGATTTTTCCATCGGTTGCGGCAAAGGGACTTTTTAACTATAATTAAAATATGCCTAATATAGATTTAGAGAACAAAACAATCCTCGTAACAGGTGCGGCTGGATTCATCGGCTCGTTTTTGTGCAAGAAGCTGCTTACCTCATTTAAGAATATAAAAATCATCGGAGTTGACTGCATAAGCGACTATTACGATACTTCGCTAAAAGAAGAGCGGCTTAAAATGCTAAAGGAATTTGGCAGCCAGTTTATTTTTGAAAAGAAGGACATCGCGGATAAGGCAGAACTCGAGCGAATCTTTACCCACTACCAACCTGCTGTCGTTGTGAACCTTGCAGCCCAAGCAGGTGTACGTTATTCAATTGACCACCCGGACAGCTACATTCATTCAAACATAATCGGATTCTACAATATTCTTGAATCTTGCAGGAACCACAAAGTTGAACACTTGGTCTTTGCTTCAAGCTCCAGTGTTTACGGCAGCAACAAAAAAGTTCCCTATTCAACAGAAGACAAAGTGGACAATCCTGTTTCGCTCTATGCCGCAACAAAAAAATCAAATGAACTTTTTGCACACGCATATTCAAAGCTCTACGGCATTCCTTGCACAGGACTTAGGTTCTTTACCGTTTACGGACCAATGGGAAGGCCGGACATGGCATATTTCAAGTTTACCAACAAGCTTGTAAAGGGCGAGCCTATTCAGATTTACAATATGGGCGACATGTACCGCGACTTTACCTATGTAGACGAAATTGTTACCGGAATTACAAACGTAATGCAAAAGACACCGGAACTTACACAAGACGGTGCTGCCTACAAGGTATACAACATTGGCAACAGTAAGCCGTCTAGCCTGATGAAGTTTGTAGAGATTCTTGAAAACTGCCTAATGAACGAAGGAATCATATCCGAACCGGGAAAAAAGGAGCTTTTGCCCATGCAGAGCGGTGACGTTTACCAAACCTATGCGGACGTAAGCGACCTTGAAAAAGACTTTGGCTTTAAGCCTTCAACCACGCTTGAAGAGGGACTTGCAGAGTTTGCTAAGTGGTATAAGGGGTATTATAAAAGATGAAGTACGTATATGTATTGGTTTCTTCACCGGCAGACTTTTACTATGAACAGTGCCTCATGTCCCTGACATCGCTTCGTTTTTATATGAAAGATGCGGAAGTTTTTGTTCTTTGTGACCAAGGGACGGCAAATACATTCAGCGGAAAAAGAGCAGCCATCAAAGAGCTTGCAAAAATAATAAGCATACCGTTTGAAGACACAGTTGGAAACACTGAACGCTCCAGGCTTATTAAAACGGCAATTCCAGACTACGTGCAGGGAGATTTTTTGTACATTGACTGCGACACAATAATCTGCTCTGACCTTAGTGCAATAGAAGAATTCCCTTATGAAATAGCAGGCGTACTTGATGCCCACGTCTATCTTGACGAGCACTTGCACAAACAGACTTTTGTAAAACGCGACAAAAAGCTGGGCTTTCACGGAACGGCAGCTCTTAACGGTAACATAAACGGAGGCCTTGTGCTTGCACGAGATACTCCTTATGCAAAGGAATTCTTTAAGGCATGGAACGAAGCATGGAAATATTCCGCCTACAAAAAGAATGACATGCATGACCAGAGTGCCCTAAACGAGGCAAATTACCGCACGCAGATGAAGGCACAGCTGCTTCCCGGTGAATGGAACTGCCAGCCATGCCACGGAGGACTTGCCTTTTTAAAAGATGCAAAAATCATCCATTATTATTCATCAGAAATGACTGGAAAAAATTACCAGCCCTACTACAAGCTTGCGGACAAAAATCTTCAGCAACGCATAAAAGATGAAGGGAAAATTCCGCAAGACATTCTGGAAATGATAAGGGAACCAAAGTTTCAGTTCAACAAAGTACACATGCTCTCGGACAAAAGGATAATCAGCGTAATGCAGTCGCCACTTTTGTTTACCATGGCAGACCTAAAAGCGCACATACCCCTTTTGTTCAAATTTTTTGAAGCACAGGCATCCCTTGTCCGCAGCATAGGAAAAAAAATCAAGGGTAAAAAATGAGCATAAAAAGATATTCCCCGTTGTTTCCACTTTTTATTTTCCTTGCAATGGTCATAATGGCTGTTACGGCCATGCTTTCTTTTAGTGCACATATTACCCCGCAAAAATGCGAGGAAAGCGGCACACCAGTTTTATACATAGACACCGAGGGCGGAAAAAAAATAAAGACAAAAGAAAAATATGTCAAGGCAACATATTCCATTAATTATGGGGGGAAAAGTCTTTCTGGCAACTGCAAAATCCGGGGCAGGGGTAACACCACATGGAAAACCAGGGAACTTTACAAAAAGCCCTACCTGTTAAAACTGGACAAAGCGACGTCTCTTTTGGGACTCCCAGAAGCAGAAAAATGGGTTTTGATGGCAAACACTGCGGACAAAACATCTCTGCGCAATGCATACGCCTATTACTTGGCCAAGAATGTTTGGAAGAGCGGGCTCTGGACACCGGATGCTAAATTCCTGGCTCTATTTGTAAACGGACGCTACGAAGGACTTTATGCGCTTACGGAAAAAATCGAAATTCATCAAAACCGGCTTCCGCTTAATACAAAAGAAGGTTCATTTCTTTTTGAAGTGCGCTCTCAAAAAAACAAGGCTTGGAATTTTAAAAGCAAACAGAATGTTGCCTTTAGCATTAGACAGCCTGAAAATTCCAGCAAGGAAAAATTTGAAAACCAGCAGAATTTTATTCAGCAGGTGGAAGATGCTATTTTTTCTGAAAACTTTATAGACAAAGAAAATGGATGGCAAAAATATCTTGACCTGCAAAGCTTTGCCGACTGGTATTTGATAAATGAATTTACAAAAAATCATGACGCAAGGTTTCAGGCATCGTGCTACCTTTACTACGATTCAAATTCAAAAAAAGTGTACATGGGACCAATCTGGGACTTTGACATTTCATGCGGAAACATAAATTATGACGGCTGCGAAAATCCAGAAGGCTTTTGGGTAAAAGAAGAAAGCCAATGGTTCAAGCGGCTTTTTGAAGATCCCTATTTTGCAGACTTTGTAAAAGAAAGATGGAATTCAAAAAAAGAGCTCATAAAAAATTCAAGCGAATGGATTCACATGGCAGCAGAAGAAATTGAAGCCCCAATTATTATTAACGATTCCCTATGGAAAAACATAGGACACCGCCAGTGGCCACATGCACCGGGTTGGAAAAAGCGAAAGACCTTTGCCGCAGAAGTGAATTATTTTTCGGACTGGGTAACAAAGCGTTTTGAATGGATGGACAAAGCCATAAATACAAGTGGGGTTCAAAAATGAAATTGGCCATAGACTGCCGCATGAGCGGTAAGAGCGGAATAGGAACCTTTTTGGATAGCATAATACCCTTTTTTATTTCCAGCGGAACATCCATTTTGTTTTTGGGACTGCCGCAAAAAAAGCAGGAAGAAATAGAGCAAGGCATTTCTTCAGATGGCAAGTCGGAAGGAAAGAATCTTAAATTCATTCCGTGTGGCATAAAAAACTTTTCGCTAAAGGAGATGCTTGCATTCCCCAGGGAAGTGCTGGATGAAATAAATTCCTGCGACGCATATTTTTCGCCCTACTGCAACGTCCCTGGACGCATTTTTTCCAGAGGAATAAAAATCCCGGTCTACACCACAATTCATGATGTAATTTTCTTGGACATGCCGGAGATTGCAGGAAAAGCAGGAACTTTTATACGCAAGCAAATCTACAAACGCGCTATCCGCCTTAGCAGAGGAATTTTCACCGTATCTGAATTCAGCAGGGAACGCATAATAAAAAAGCTGGGCTGCAAAAAAAAGCTTACGGTAGTCTACAACGGAGTTCCCCTGTATAACGAGGAAGAAAATTCAGCAGAAGGAAGTGAAAAAAGCAAGTCAATACTTTTTGTTGGCAACATAAAAAAGCACAAGGGCTTGGCAACGCTA
>JAILHV010000110.1 GCA_024695625.1 Treponema sp. | reverse complement strand
TTTTCGGTATTTGTTTTAGGAAAGTGCAATATAAAAAATCTTTGATGAATATGCACAATGTTTCAAAGACACAATTCAGACAAAATATAAGTTTGGAAGAGTTTGATTTCAAAGGTTGGTTTCATAAAAAAACGCCATTGAGAACTTTCATATTTGATTTGTTGTTTGCTCATTTTAGATTCTATCAGCAAGATTTTTCTATTATGAGTTATTTAAAAAATAAAATGAAGAAATACAACAAGGGGAACTTGAGATGAATAATCGCAAAGATGCTTCTATTTTGCAGTATCACGGTACGCCAGAAAATCCAGACATAAAAATATTTGTCTCACACCGAATCGACCAGGAAAGCGAGCTGATAGACAATCCCATTTATATTCCAGTTCGCTCTGGAGCTGTGTTCGATAAAAGAACAGATGTCAAACTCCTTGGAGATGATACAGGTGACAATATTTGCGAGAAAAACAAAAGCTACTGTGAAATAACGACGCAGTACTGGGCTTGGAAAAATGTCGAGGCGGATTATTACGGTCTCTGTCATTACAGAAGATATTTTTCGTTTGCAGACGAAAAGCTCCCTGTTTGTGAAGGAAACTGGGCAGTTTTTGATATTCTTGACAAGACTACAATAGAAAAAACAGGAAATGGCAGTACATTTGACGCAAAGAAAATCACTGACTATGACATTATAGTCGGGGATAAATTCACAATGCCTCAGACAATTTATGAACAGTGGGATTCAGCACCATTCCTTTACAAAGAAGATTTGGATTGTCTGTTGTCCATAGTTAAAGATTTGTATCCGGATTTCTATGAAATTGCAGATGAATACATTCACGGCCATCTTTTTTATCCGTGCAATCTTTTCATAATGAAAAAGAAATACTTCTTTGAGTACAGTGAATTCTTGTTCACGATTCTTGCAGAAGCGGAAAAAAGAATAGACATTTCAAAATACACTGTTGTTCAGACACGACTCTTCGGTCACTTTGCGGAGCGCCTGCTTGGTATCTGGTGCGTAAAAAAACTACAGGACGACAAATCAATAAAATTCAAGACTCAGCAATGGTTCTTCGTAAAAAATCCTCAGTCGTTGGCACCTGTTAAGCCAATTTCCGAAAATTCTGTTCCGTTGATGTTTGTTTGCAGTGACTATTATGTTCCATACTGCATTACAACTTTATACTCAATAGCAAAAAACTCTGATAAAAACAGAAGCTACGACATTCTGATTTTGACAAACAGTGCAATGACAAATGAAAGCAAGTCATTGCTTACAAAAGCTCTGGCTGCTTACAAAAATTTTATGATTCGCTTTATAAATGTAGAACCGTTTTTGTCTCAATATCCAGATTATCAAAGGACAATTGCCGGAATTGTGGGCGAACAAAGATTTGATTCTCTCTTAATGATAAGAATGTTTTCCCCGTTTTTGCTTTCTTCTTATAAGAAATATATCTGGCTTGATTGTGATTTAATAGCAAAAGAAGATGTGGGGAACCTTTTTGATACAGACCTGAACGGAAAAATGATAGGGGCTGTTCATGACATCATCTTCAATTGTTTTTTGAATGGCAGTGCTCCTGCATGGCAATCTTTTTATAAGAATGAATTCAACATGCAAAATCCATACAACTATGTAAATGCTGGCGTAATTGTTATGGATGCAGAGAAATATAGGCAGAAATACACTTTTGAATCGATTCTTGAAAAAGTAAAAACCGAACCATATCAGATTTATGAGCAGGATGTTTTCAACATTATCATAGAAAACGATGTTCATTTTGTTGATGAAAAATGGAATCTGTTTACCATGGGCGGAAACTACAAAGAACAAATGAATTTCGCGCCGGCAAATATGTATTTTACCTACATGAAGGCAAGAGAAAATCCTGCACTTATTCATTATGCAGGTTCTGATAAACCTTGGAATAATCCTTATACGGATATGTCAATGGAATTTTGGCAGAATGCAAAAGAAACGCTAGTTTATGAAATTATCATGGGACGAATGATTGACGCTAGAAATAATCATAAAATTAATGAAATTGAAAGAAACTTAAAATCACGAAAATATCTGCTCAAATGGATAATCGGAGAAGGTAGGTTAGGGAAATTTGTAAGAAAGATTTTGCGATTTTTTAATAGAAAAAGTAAATAACTTTGTGGGATCTATATGAATAAGTTATTCATAAAAATATTGTTCTTTGAGATTTCTATTTTCTAAGGCTTAGCCTACTTTGCATTGAGAACTTGCATCGTATCCGCCGTAACTTTTCGCTATGCTTGCTTTTTTTTACTGACATCGGTTATGCTTTACCTAAAAGTTACATTTTGGAACGC
The DNA here is from genome assembly GCA_024695625.1 of Treponema sp. Lineage (GTDB taxonomy): Bacteria > Spirochaetota > Spirochaetia > Treponematales > Treponemataceae > Treponema_D. The sequence goes on along the minus strand of JAILHV010000110.1, from coordinate 13,795 downwards.
GTAGAGTTGTTTTGAGAATCCATCTTAAAAAAATAGAAATGTCATCGAACAAAACTTGATTTTTTAGATTCCTGCCGATGCCTGTGGCTGCTCGCATCGACAGATTTTTATAAAGGAGTTTTGTTTTATGATAAAGAAAATTCTTAAAGCTGTTCTTCCTGCGACTTACCGCAAAATTGGCAAGTCTGAGCAAAAAATTCTTGCCACGGTGATTGAGCAGTATACTCTCTTAAATAGAAGAATTGATTCACTTGAAAGCACTCTTTTTCAAAAAATTCAGGACGAGGCGAACTGGAAAAGAGATGATTTGGTGCGAAATATTGAAGAAAATAAAAATCTTCTTCGGCTTTTGGATTTTGCTCAGGAAAATATGTTCTATGCCATGTACAAAAAAGATGGCGAATCAGAAATTGATGCAAAAAAAAGATTTTTCAAATCAATTCCAGAAGCGACTGGAGGATTAAGACTGCTTCAAAAAGGGAATGTTCTGCTCCTAAAGGAATTTGACAGGCTGTGCAAAGAATATAAGCTACCATATTTTTTTGCAGGAGGAAATCTTATCGGTGCAGTGCGTGGTGGCAAGCAGATTCCTTGGGATGACGATGTGGATGTAGTCATGCTACGTAGTGATATTGAAGTCTTGCGAGAGAAAATAAAGGACAGTCTGGATTTTAGAATTACAGTTCTTTTTGACTGGTGGGGTAAATGTAAGCAAATTCGATTCAAGTTTAAAGATGAAAAATACCCCTTGTTCCTTGATATTTTTATTTACGATGTATACGAAGGAGCTTTTTCTGATAATCCAGAAAGCTATAATCACATTGAAATGACAAGATTTTTTGAATCCAGTGCCTTGCCAGAAGTTAATTACTGGAAAGAACATCCTTGTCTGGATGAAAGTGATCCATATTTCCCAAAAATTGAAAAAATTTTTAATCGGTTTTCAATGCATGAAAAATCTATAACTGGAAATTTCGATAAGTACCCGGAAAAAACTGTAATTCGTGCAATGGAAAATGTTTTTGCTTATCCTCATCATCGATTCTACAAATATGAACAGATTTTTCCAACAAAGACTCTTCTATTTGAGGGAGATGAATATCTGGTTCCAAATGATTACATGTATTTTCTGAAAGACCAATATGGAGATATTTTTAAGTTTCCTAATGATATTTTCACTCACTTTGAGCATATTCCCTCCAATGAACTTGAGAGCGTTGAATTCAAAAATCTGATTTCTGAATTGTTCAGAAAATACGGAGGAATCAAATGAAAGGATTGATACTGACTGCAGGAATCAGAAAACAATTGACACAGTGAAACAAATAAATGGTGTATTATTGCATTGCAATATGCATGCTATTTTTGAAAATTTATTATTCTGAAAAACCACAGGCGCAGCCTGTGGTGCAAAGAAGGTTATTGAGCTGACAATATCAAGAAAGAGGGAATATATGATTATGGATGATAAAACTATCATTATAAGTTGTGCGGGAATGGGAAACAGACTTGGAGCAGGAATACCAAAGGCCTTAGTCAAGGTCTGTGGGAAGCCTATAATTATTAGACAACTGGAGCTTTTGAATGAATACAGTGACATTCGTGTTGTTGTCGGGTATATGGCTGATAAAGTAATTGAAACTGTACAAGCATACAGGAAAGATGTTCTTTTTGCTTTTAACTTTGATTACAAGACGACAGGAACAGCTGCATCGTTTTCAAAAGGATTTATGCAGGCACCAACAAAAAAAATGACTGTTGCTCTTGACGGAGACTTGCTTGTCCGCCCAAGTGACCTGAAGAAATTCCTAGAATCAGAAGAAGAACTTGTAGGAGGCTGTATTCCGGGAACAGATAATCCTGTTCTCATGAGTCTTGATGAAGAAAATCGTGTAACTGAGTTTTCCAGAGAAAGAGGTATTTTAGAATGGACAGGACTTGCTCAGTGTGCGAGCAATAGAATTTCTTTGGGGACACATCACATATATCATTTGCTAGAACCTCTTATGCCACTTAAAGTGATGGAAATTTCAACAAGAGAAATAGATACTGAAAATGACTATAACAATGCGGTCCAATGGATTAAAAACGGATACGAGGAATAAAGATGAGAATACAAGATAAAAACGAAGAAATAAACTATTCAAATACTCTTGATTTTTTTATTAATCGTGCAAAAAAATATAGCAGCAGCAATCCGTATGCAACGACGATGTATAATGACAACCATCCGGAACTTGTAAAAGAAAGAAATGAAATCGAGGTAGAGAAACTTCTACCCCAGCTTAGGCTTGATAGCAATAGCAAAATTCTTGATGTATCTTGCGGAATAGGACGATGGGCAGAGGCCATAAAAACAGAAATAAAAAGTTATTGTGGAATAGATTTTTGCGAAGATTTTATAGAACTTGCAAAAAAAAGAATTACTTCGGAAAATAAAAAATTCTTTGTCGCTAAAAGTACCGAAATTACACAGGCACTAGAAAAAAACAAGCTGGATAAGGTTAATAGGGTTATTGTTATTGGTGGTCTGATGTACCTGAATGATACTGATTTGGAAAACTGCCTTTCACAGATAGAAAATTGCTGTGAAAAAAATGCAATTATCCTCATCCGAGAACCAATAGGGTTAGAAACAAGACTCACCCTTAAAGAGGAATTTTCAGAAGAGCTTGATGACAGTTACAGCGCGGTTTACAGGACGGAGTCGGAATACATATCTTTCTTTCAGAAAGCATTTGTAAATAAAGGCTTTGCAATTGTCAAAAAAGATTTTCTGTTTGAAGATTCCAAGCTCAACAATAGAAAAGAAACAGCACAATTTTATTTTATTATTGAAAGAAAAGGAAGGTAAGAAATGAAACAGTCAAAAGAAATGAGGGGTGAGCGGAAAAATGCCAGAATGGGCATTTAAAAATGGATATTGTTGAGAATTTTTTCTGCAAAGAAAATTTTTTAGCGAAAGCACGAGTTTGCCTTGAGACATGAATAAGTATAACACGTTACTTGGACAGTTGCTAGCATTTGTACCGAGACTTCAATTCGAAAAACTCGTAAAAATTACACAGATAGACAAACACAGCAAGGGCTTAACTGCATTATAGCAGTTTGTGACCATGAGCTACGCCCGGCTTGCTCGCCTCGACGGACTCAGAAGTCTTGAAAACTCTAATTCCCCTTTGCTTATCGTTCTTTGACATTTCTATTTTTTAGTTTCAACTTCCGTTACGAAATTATATGTTCAAATATTGAATCTTGTTACAAATTGTGTATAATTTTATAGGAATAATGTTACAAAAGAGAATGCTATGCTTGAGCGGAAAGTTACGAACTGTCTTGTCGCGTGGAAGAAGTCGGAAAATAAAAAAGCTCTTCTCGTTACGGGAGCAAGGCAAATCGGAAAGACTCATACAATAAGGGAATTTGCAAAAAGCAACTATAAGACTTATCTTGAGATAAATTTTATAGACACCCCCTCTGCCATGGCGATTTTTGACGGGAATCTGGATGCCGACACTATAATAACTGCGCTCACGGCTTTTTCTGCAACGGCTCTTGAAAAAGGACAGTCCTTGATTTTTTTGATGAGATTCAGGAATGCCCGCGAGCAGGACTGCGATAAAATTTCTCGTTGAGATGGCAGATTCGATTACATTGAGTCAGGCTCGCTTCTGGGGATTAATTATAAAGAAGAGACTTCCTGTCCTGTGGGTTTTGAGCAGACAATCCAAATGTATCCCATGGATTTTGAAGAATTTTGCTGGGCGAATGGCGTTCAAAAGGAAACGCTTTCATATTTTCAGAAGTGTTTCGAGGTTTTTCTTCCTGTAAACGATGCCGTTCATCAGAAAATGCTGCAGCTTTTCCGCTATTACATGATTGTTGGCGGAATGCCGGCTGTCGTTCAAAATTTCGTTGATTCGCATGATGTGGCCGCCTCTGTTCAGATTCAAAAGGATATTCTTGCCTTGTACAGGCAGGACATAACGAAATACTCCAAGAATGACAAGATTCGCATAAAAAATATTTTTGACAGAATTCCTTCGGAGTTGAACTCAAAGAACCATCGGTTCATGCTTTCTGACATTGACAAGAATGCAAGGATGAACCGTTACGAGAGCAGCTTTATGTGGCTCAGCGATGCGGGAGTTACGCTTCCGTGCTACAATGTGCGAGAGCCAGTTGTTCCGTTTGAGCTGAATGAGCTTAGGAATTTAATGAAGCTCTTTTTGAATGACACAGGTCTTTTGTGTGCAATGGGTGTTGGCAATGTCCAGTTTGAAATCTGGAAAGGGGTTTGTTTTTTGTATTGGAAACATTGAAAACTCCGACAAAATTACATATTTGCCGCTGTACATGATTCAATTCCTGAAGCAGGATAAATTGCCAGAAAAACTCATTGTACATGTTTATATTCCATAATTGATAAAAAAAATAGAAATGCCATTGGACAAAACTTGTTTATTGTAAATTTTTCTGCCAGCTGGCAGTTTTTTATAAGGAGTTTTATAACAATGCAACCAACACTTTTAGTCCTTGCCGCAGGCATGGGAAGCCGCTACGGCGGAGTCAAGCAAATTGATGCTGTAGGAAAAAATGGAGAGTGTCTTTTGGACTTCTCTGCTTTCGATGCTAAACGGAGCGGATTCGGAAAAATTGTTTTCATCATTCGAAAAGACATCGAAAAAGACTTCCGGGGAAGGCTCTTCGACAGGGTTGCGCAGAACATGGACGCAGACTATGTGTTCCAGACACCGGACGCGCTTCTTACGGAAAAAGAGCGGACTATTGCTGCCGGGGCAAGCAGAAGCAAGCCGTGGGGAACAGTCCATGCAGTCTTGTGCGCAAAAGAGAAAATCAACGAACCGTTCGCAGTCATCAATGCGGACGACTACTACGGTAGGAGTGCGTTCGAGACGCTCGGAAGATATCTTTCTTCTATTAATAATGACTCCGTTGAGCACGCCATGGTCGGCTATATTCTCGGAAACACTATGAGTAGGAACGGTTCTGTGAGCCGCGGAGTGTGCAAGATTGAAGAAGACTTTCTTAAGTCAATCACAGAGAACACAAAAATCTACTACACCGGCGAAAATTTCAGCGGAAACGAAATAGAATCTGATTTGAACGGAAGAATCATCAGGATGACCGGGAAAGAGACCGTGAGCATGAACCTGTTCGGGTTCTCGCCAAAAGCGTTCGAGAGTTTTGAGGAATATTGGGCGAATTTCAAAAAGACTTCGCTCTCCCTTCCGAAAGCCGAGGCACTTCTCCCGGTCGCTACGAGCGAGATGATTGAAAAAGGAAAAGGCAGCGTAAAAGTCTTCACATCAGAGGAAAGCTGGTTCGGAATGACATACCCGGAAGACAAGCAGGTTGTGAAGGACGAAATAACAAAGAAAATAGAATCGGGATATTATCCTGAGAAATTGTGGGAGAAATAAATATGAAAAAATATAACTATCTTATTGTCGGCTCAGGTCTTTTTGGAGCGACATTCGCATATCTTGCAAACAAAACGGGAAAAAAATGCCTCGTAATCGACAAGCGTCCTCACTTGGGCGGAAACATCTACTGCGAGGATGTCGGGGGAATCCACGTGCACAAGTATGGGGCTCACATTTTCCATACCTCGGACAAGAAAGTATGGGATTTTGTTAACTCGTTCGTGCCGTTCAACCGTTATACAAATTCGCCTGTTGCAAATTACAAGGGAACCCTTTACAACCTTCCGTTCAATATGAATACTTTCTACGAGATGTGGGGTGTTACGACACCAACCGAGGCGATGGAAAAAATCAACGAGCAAAAAAAAGAGGCCGTTGGAGCTTTGGGTGGACGTGAACCACAAAATCTTGAGGAGCAGGCACTTACCCTGGTTGGGCGCGACATCTATGAAAAGCTCATCAAGGGCTACACCGAAAAACAATGGGGGCGGAAATGCACGGAGCTTCCGGCATTCATCATCAAAAGACTTCCTGTCCGGCTCACTTTTGACAACAACTATTTCAATGACTCGTACCAAGGAATTCCGATTGGCGGCTACAACCTACTCGTTGAGGGGCTTTTGGACGGAATCGAGACAAAAACGGATGCTGATTTCTTTGCTGACCGCGAGATGTATGAATCCCTTGCCGAAAAAATTGTATTCACTGGAAAAATCGATGAGTTCTATCAGTACAAATTCGGAAAGCTTGAATACCGTACGGTCCGCTTTGAGACAGAAAAAATCAACGTGCAGAACTATCAGGGTAATGCGGTGGTCAACTATACCGAGGCGGAAATTCCGTATACCAGAGTTATTGAGCACAAGCATTTTGAGCCTGAGAATCCCGCTTGGAACAAGGACTCTACAGTAATCTCCCGCGAGTACTCCACCGAATGGAAAGACGGCATGGAAAGCTTTTACCCTGTGAACGACGAGAAAAACTCTGAACTGTACAAAAAATACAAAGCGCTTGCCGACGGAGAAGAAAATGTAATCTTTGGTGGAAGGCTTGCAGAGTACAAGTATTACGACATGGATGATGTTATTGCGGCTGCAATGAATGTTTTCAAAACGGAATGAGAATAACAATCATGGACTTTTACCATAATTAAAGCCCATGGTTGAGCCCCCTGCATATGTAATCGAAAAATCTCTTCTATTGAATTTTCCCTGTAAAAAGTCTATAGTGCATTTTATGGGGGGCTAATGCCCTTGTTGGAAAATGTATGATGAATAAGAAAAGTTTTTTGTGCTGCTTAGGCCTTGTTTTTGTTTTGGAAAGTTTTCTTCCTGCGATGGCTGAACCTTCTACGGAGGCGGAAAGTCAGTCGGTTCAGAATGGGGATGCTGGGGACGGGAAGGCGGAAAAGAAGGAGAAGGATATTGTGTTTGCAGAGCCGAGTCTTGCATCCGGCATCCTTTCTTTTTCGGAGATTACCCTTTTTAGCATAGGGCTCAACATGTGGGACCGCTATGTCCTTAAGCAGGATTATGCCAAGGTTAACTGGAGCACGATGAAGGACAATCTTACTGCCAAGTGGTTCTGGGACTACGACCCCTTTACCACAAACCAGCTTGGCCATCCCTACCAGGGGTCTGTCTACTATTCCATGGCCCGCTCAACTGGCTTTGACTACTGGCAGTCACTTGCATTTACGGTGTATGGAAGCACGCTTTGGGAGCTGCTTTTTGAAACCGACCCGCCTTCCGTGCATGACGAGGTGATGACGACCGTTCAGGCATCGTTTTTGGGTGAAGCATTCCACCGCATGTATTTTATAACGGACGACCATCTTCCCTACCTTTCATGGATTGTAAGTCCGGCGAATGCGGTCAACCAGCTTTTGACCGGAAAGAAGCTAAAGAGGCCGGAGGGGGAACTTACCGAGCTTTCCTTTTTTGCGGGAGGGGCAGCAGGGAAAAACACCGTGAATACGGACGACCCCCTTGTCGTACGGGATTCGAGCGGGGTGAGGAAGATGGCGGCTGCGGGCTTTAACCTGGTCTACGGCTCTCCTTACTTCCACGATACAAAGGAGCCCATGGACCAGTTTGACTTTTACGGCTTTGCTTCCCTGGAAAAGAACAGGGACTATTCGGTGGTCCTCTTTGGAAACACTTCAATATGGTCAAGGGGAATCGTGCCCTGGGAAGACCTGGGGGCGACGCTTGCGGTAAAACTCCACTACCATCTTGTTCAGGATCCCTACTTTAATTTTAACAACAACGCGATAGGAATCAGCCTTGCAGAATCCATTCCTGCGGGGAGCTGGAATTTCAGCTGGGAGGCAAACCTTAACTGGGCCTTCCTTGTGGGGGTGGACTACTATGCGCTTAACTCGACGGGGAGCTACAAGACTTCTGATGGAGAGGAGCGGCGTGTCTACGACTACGGCATGGGTGCCAATGCGGACATTCAGTTCCGGGTGCAGCAGCCTGTATTTGGCGACCTGAAATTCTATGCGGGGATTACGGCTGAACACACGCTTCCTCCGGCAGTCCTTCCCGAGGCTTCCGACGGATATGCGCTCATGCTTTACGGTAAGACGGAATACAGCCACAAGATTGCGGGGGCATTTTCACTTGGGGCAAGCTACCTGTGGTACAAAAAGTGGGGCTGGTTTGATGAGGATTACGACATGAATCAGTTTTCCCACGTAGGAAGCATTTTTGCCAAGGTGGACCTCTTTTAGTTCGGGGGGAGGAGGATGCAGGGCTTACGCCGCCGTGGAGGGGCGCGCGCAGCGCGTTGCCGCAGGCAATGGAGGCGGATGCCGGAACCCCGCAAGGGCGGTGACGCAGAGGCATGGATGCCGAATTAGCAGATCCCTGTAATGGTGGAGCAGGGGAGGCTAGCGTCCAAAAAAATCACCGTTTAAATGGAAAAAGTTGAATTTACGTTGCAAATTTGCTAAGATAGTGCCATGAAAAATTTTGTTAAGTATATTGCGCCCATTTTTGCGGCTTTGTTTATTTTTGCGTTGAATTCATGTTCCGGGATTATCGGCTACAGCGTAGTGCTCTGGAACATAGGCGAGAAGAAGATTACGGACGGTACGGTTGTCCCCGTTTACCTAAAGTCCAATATTTCACATGTGTATGTTATTTCTGCCCCGGATTCCGAGGAAAAGATAGAGGTTCCCCTGTGGAAGCTTTCCGAGCCTGTTTCAAAGGGCAAGGCAAAGAAGCTTGCAAAGAGGTACCTCGAATTTGAGCACCAGTATGCAAGGTGCAAGCTGGACGGTCTTCCCATCCGCGCAGAACCCAACAATGTTGCCCGCCAGATTTACCGACTTAGGAAGGGGGAGGTTATCCGTGCGCTTGAAAAGGGGCATGGTAGTGCGCCTACCAACGGTGTTGCCAAGCTTGAGGGCGACTGGCTCCACGTGCTTACATCAAACGGTGTCTGGGGCTGGTGCTTTAGCCTTAACCTGGAGCTTTTTGCCATGAAGGATGACGGCTCCTTTAACGCGGGCAGTGAGGCGGCTGCGGTTTCCAAGGTGGATGACCTTTTGCAGGGCGTTCTTGAGGAAAAGTGGTACCCCGAATACTACGAGACCATGCACAAGAAGGGCAGGGTTGACCTTAACTACGTAAAGCAGGGCTACGGCTTTGAGGTGAATACGGAGAAGGGTACCGTGCGCATTGACCTTCCCGGAACCAGTGCTTCCTACAAGTATACTGACCTTAAGAGGGTGGGCAACGGCATATATGACTTTAAGGACACGCCAATCCACATGACCATTAAGGATGCGGGCACAATCAACGTTAGGTACAACGATGATGCAGGCATTACAAAGAGCCAGAACATGCTTTCCTCCCAGATGATTGACCCTGCGTCGCTTATTGCAGGTGAAAAGTCAAGGCGGGCTGGGGCATATTCATCGCTGCGTTCCTCTGGGCCTGACTATTCAAGCTCCAACTACGGCATGATTTCCTTCTCACCGGACAACAGGTTCTCCTGGTCGGGATACTCGCTTCTTGTTCCTTCTGTAATTCCCGATGACATGGGGAATTCCGGTACCGTCTCCTTCCCCTACTTCCTTCCTTCCAGCCTGAAGGGTGAATGGAATGGGGTTGTCACTTTGACATTTACAAAGGGGGCAGAGGTGAACTTGCTTTACAAGCTTGACGGAACTGGCCTTCGCCTTTCCCCCGCCAGGGTTGTCACTACGGAGAACCCTTCCACCGGCTTTAAGGAGTCTTCGGTGTCAAAGTCCAGCGGCTCTTTGGAAATGTTCTTCCACAAGTAGGCTTTCGCAAATTCATTTGGAGTAAGGGATGGCATTCGTACAGTTTACTAAGGTTTCGCTTGCTTTTGGCGACAGGGATATTTTAAAGGATGTGAGCGTAAATCTTGCGGCAAATACAAAAGCGGCTCTTACGGGTGCCAACGGTTCGGGAAAGTCCACGCTCATAAAGATAATGGCGGGGCTTGTAAAACCTGATTCGGGCGAGAGGATTGCCCAGAAGGATGCCCGCATCGCATACCTTCCCCAGAGCGGTCTTGTTCACCATGGATGCTCGCTAAAGGAAGAGGCTGACAAGGCTTTTGCATGGGGCTACGAGATTCAGAGGCAGGCGGACGAGCTTGGCGAGCAGATGAAGGATTCGTCTTCCAACCACGAGCGTCTTGCAACCGAGCAGGCGGAACTTCTTGCAAAGCTGGAGGATTCCCAGTGGTACAGGAGGGAGACCCTTGCTGAACAGGTGCTTTTGGGTCTTGGTTTTTCCCGGGAAGATTTTAAAAAGCAGACTGATGAATTTTCAGGCGGCTGGCAGATGCGCATTGCACTTGCAAAGGCCCTTATGTGCATGCCCGACATCCTGCTCCTTGACGAGCCTACAAACTACCTGGACATAGAGGCACGCAACTGGCTAGAAAAATTCCTTGCAGACTTTAAGGGCGGATTTTTGCTGGTAAGTCACGACCGCTACTTTCTTGACCATACCATAAACGACGTATATGAACTCTTTAACGGAAGCTTACGCCGCTACCCGGGCAACTATACCCATTACGAGAAGGTCCGCGAGGGCGAGCTTGAAACCCTCATGGCTGAATACGAGCAGCAGCAGCAGGAAATTGCCCACCTTACCGAATTCATAACCCGCTTTGGCTACAAGGCTTCCAAGGCAGCACAGGCCCAGGAAAGGCAGAAGATGCTGGACAAGATTCTTGCCAACAAGATAGAGATTCCAGAAAGCCTAAAGAAGATTCACTTTAAGTTTCCACCGGCACCCCATTCGGGGCAGCTTGTGCTTACAGTCCAGGGCCTTTGCAAGAACTACGGGGGGCCTGATGTTATCCATGACCTTGACATTGTGGTGGAGAAGGGCGAGAGGCTTGTTGTTGCGGGGCGTAACGGAGCTGGTAAGTCCACCCTTTTGCGAATGATTGCGGGGCAGGACAAGGACTTTACAGGCAGCATAAAATTTGGAAGCGGCGTCTCTGTTGGCTACTTTAGCCAGGATTCTGCAGAAAGGATTACAGGCAGCGAGACAATCCTTGAACGCTTGGAGCGGGTCTGCCCACTGGACCTTATTCCCAAGGCTCGCGACATGCTGGGGGCATTTTTGTTCCGAGGGGACGATGTTTTTAAGAGCATAGACGTTTTGAGCGGCGGTGAAAAGAGCCGCATTGCCCTTCTTGAGCTTTTGCTGCGTCCAGTAAACCTTCTAGTTCTTGACGAACCAACAAACCACCTGGACATGCATTCCAAGGACGTGCTTCTTGAAGCCATAAAGTGCTTTGGCGGAACATGCATATTCGTAAGCCACGACCGCGGTTTTATAGAAGACCTCGCAACCCGAGTACTGGAGCTTCATCCCGGCAAGTGGCGCATTTTTCCCGGGGACTACAAGTACTACATGCAGCGCCTTGAAGACGAGGAGAACGGCATTGTTGAAGCCCCCAAGGATTTTGCTGCACAAAAGGCACAGAATGCGCAAAAGGCCGGAAAAGATGAGCCTCTTGTAGAAAAGAGCGCAACCAAGCTTTCCTGGGAAGAACAGAAAAAGGCATCCGCAGAAAGGCGCAAGATAGAAAAGAATGTGGAAAAGCTTGAGGGCCAGATTGCCCAGGCAGAAGAAGAAAAGGCAGCCCTTGAAGGCCAGCTTTCAAACCCCGAAGTCTATTCCAACGGAGAAAAGGCAAAGGCGGTCCAGCAACAGATAGCGGCACTGGAAGAAAAGCTTGCCACGCTAAACGAGCAGTGGGAAGAAGAAGCCTCCAAGCTCGGCTAAGGCATTTTGCACGTTGCACTTCTGCATTCAGCTAAGCTGACTGCCTGGAAGAAATCTCTTCATTGATTGAAAATGCACAAAAAATATTCTCCCCAAAAAACAAGTGTAGACCAAAAAATCTGGGTTCTTAGGGCGAAGCCCTAAGCCGTGCCCAGGGAAAGGGGGAGGTTTGGAGGGGGAAAAACGGCGGGCTTCGGACTCTGAGCTGGTTTTCCCCCTCCAAGACCGGGGTCCAAGGGCCCACCCCTGAAAGTCATTTGAACACCACCTGGTTCTTGCCGTTGTTCTTGCCAAAGTAAAGGTTGTCGTCAGCCTTCTTCGTCGCCTGCTCAACGGTAAGCTCCGGTGTAAGCCGCGCAATTCCCGCCGTAAGGGTAATCACTATGTGGTTGGAGTCGTAGTTAAAGTCGTAGCGCTTCACCATGTTGCAAATCCGCCTGACTAAAAGCTCTCCGTCCCTGTCCTTCCTTAGACCGGAAATCTCATGCGAAAGAAGGAATTCCTCGCCGCCCCACCTGCAGGCAACCGCATGCTTGTCTTCCGCGCAGGCCTTGGAAATCATGGCCGAAATCGTCCTAAGAACGTAGTCGCCCGCATCGTGTCCATAGGTGTCGTTTATCTTCTTAAAGTCGTCAATGTCAAACATGGTAAGAAAAATTTTCCCCTTGAATTCATCACGGATGGTCATGAGGATTTCTATCATCTTGCGCCTGTTAAAAAGCTGGGTAAGTTCGTCAAATTCCGCCATCTGGGTAATGCGGTTCTCGTTGATTGTGGAAGTCTTTGTGTACATGAAAAGCGAAAACCAGACTATGGCAAAGATGACCACCGTGTTGGCCGTGTATATAATCTTCTGCGGCAGCTCGGGAATCGATTCCATGGGGCGGAAAAACCATGTGAAAATCCTGAGCGACACAAAAAGGATTGCGGCTATAAAGCTCACGTTTTCAGCAACGTACCTAAAGCCGGACTTGGATGCGTAGAGATACTTCAAAAAATAAAGAACGGCAATAATTCCAAAGCAGTAGTAGGAAAAGCCCGTGTTCCAGCCGCAGCAAATGACCGCCGCCGTCATGTGGGCTATCACCTCCGTAAAAGAAACCGTAATGTAGGTGCGAACAGCCTGCTTTTTTACGGCGATAAAGACAAGCAGGTAGGTGATGACGCTTCCCACGTTAAAGAGGAACATAAAACGGATGTTAAAATAATAGAAAAAAATAGCGAGAAGCGAATGAATAACCGTCATTCCCGTGTTTATTACAAGTGAAATTTGCTTGAATTCATAGGCCGTGTATTTTTTCACGAAAAAGGCTCCTCAATTCACCTTTTTTTAGTATAAATCAAAAAACTCTAACTTTCAATAAAAATATCCTCGTTTTGAACGGTAATTCTCTTTTTTTTGTCTGGACGGCATGCCCAGTAAAACTGTGTCCGGCACTCCGTGTCCGGCCAGCCATCCGCGCAATTTCTCCCCTAACCGCAAACCGATAGCGCCACGGACGGCGCGTCAAAAGTTAGCAGAAAAAACTGGTGAGTTTTCGCAGAAAACTCACGGGGAGAAATTGCACGGATGCAATTTTTCCCCGCTTTCCAGGGTTCCGGCTCTCGCCTCCATTGCCTCGCCCGCAGCTCGCACTGCGAGTTCGGCAACCGCTCCGCGGCCCTTCCAATCGGGCGTAGGCTGTTTGGCAAGACCCCCCCCCACTACCATTTTTTTTGCAATTTTGCTATACTCTTTTTCCAACCAAACATAACACCCGACTAAGAAACAGGAGAAAAATTATGGCTGACCAGAAAGAATCATTCCGTGCCCTTGTGCAGGCAGCAATCGAACAGTTTAAGGCAGAAAAATCAATAGAGGGCGATTTGGACGCTTCTTCCTTGGTCCGCGTAGAAAATCCTCCCAAGCCGGAAATGGGCGATTTGGGCGTACCCCTCTTTCCCTTTGCAAAAGCCTTTAGAATGGCTCCCCCGGCAATAGCCGCAGAAGTTGCAAAAATCGTCAATGCTGGTAACGGCGTAAAGGAACTTGGAACAGTAGCAGCTGTAGGCCCTTACGTAAAC
>JAILHV010000082.1 GCA_024695625.1 Treponema sp. | reverse complement strand
AATTGCAGCCGTAAAAGAAAAATTCAAAAACGAAGGAATAAAAATTTTCACGATTAAATCGGAAGAATAATTTTTTTTTATATTCTGGAGCAAAGGCCATTTTCAACTGTGTCCGGCACTCCGTGTCCGGCCAGACTCCATGCAATTTCTACCCATTCGCAAACCGATAGCACCATGGACGGCGCGTCAAATGTTGGCAATAAAAATACGGCAAGTTTCCGAAGGAAACTTGTGGGTAGAAATTGCACGGATGCAATTTCTACCCGCTTTCCAGGGTTCCGGCTTCCGCCTCCATTGCCTAACGGCAACGGCTACGCCGCCCTTCCAATCGGGGCTAGGCATAATTTGCATTCATCGTTAAAACTCACTCAAATTTTGCAATTTCCATCTGGCAAAGCTGATCGCACACTTCGTTGTATTCAACACCAGCGTGCCCCTTTACCCACTTCCATTCAACATCAAGGGAATTGTAAAGCGTATCCAACTGAACCCAAAGATCCTGATTCAGCACAGGCTTCTTTGCCGCAGTCCTCCAGCCGTTCTTCTTCCAGTTTTTAATCCAGGAAGTAATTCCGTTCTTTACATACTGGCTGTCGGAATACACAACAATTTTCCGCCCTTCAAGCGCAACAGCCTGCAAAGCTTCTATAGCCGCACTAAGCTCCATGCGGTTGTTGGTAGTCTGCTTCTCGCCACCGCTAAGCTTCCTAACTTTCTCTCCATCTATTACAACACAACCCCAGCCCCCAGGCCCAGGATTCCCATGGCACCCGCCATCCGTATAAATAACAATTTCATCCATGCCCGCCATTCTACCGCAAAATAAATTGCCTTTCAATACAAGTCTAAAAACATCACGAAAATAACTTTTCTGTTCCGCTCCCAGGCAAATTCGTCTGAAAACCCACTGCGCATTAAAACTTCTTACTTTTCCCAAGATTGCCGTATCAAGTATGGCAATGACGCAATTGTTTTGAGCTGTCATGCATGTAAAAATTTGGGGTTCTTAGGGGCCATGTTGCTCAACGTATCGCAACATGCCTAAGCCGTGCCCAGGGATGAGACGGTAGCAAGTGCGTACCGTCGAAGGTGGTTTGGAGGGGAGGAAACAGCGGGCTTCGGACTCCGAGCGGTTTCCTCCCCTCCAAATTCGGGGTCCAAGGGAACTCCCTTGACAAACAGTTTAATTTGATATAAAACTATCTCGAATGGAAAATAATTTTATATCAAACCATTTTGAAGATTGCCACGCATCCTGCCAAGATGAATGTGACGAATACTTCATGGACATGGCCATTAAAGAAGCTCAAAAGGGAGAAGGCTTTGCCCATCCCAATCCTCTTGTCGGAGCCGTCATCGTAAAAGACGGAAAGGTTCTTGCAAAGGGCTACCACCACAAATATGGTGACCTTCACGCAGAACGCGACGCCTTAAAAAATGCGGCAGAATCAAATGCAGACGTAAAAGGCGCAACCATCTACGTAACGCTTGAACCCTGCTGCCACACAGGAAAGCAACCGCCCTGCACTACCGCCATAATTCAAAGCGGAATAAGCCGGGTTGTAACAGGAAGCAAAGACCCAAATCCACTTGTAAACGGAAAAGGAATTGAAGAGCTAAAAAAAGCCGGCATTCAAGTCCGCGAAAACGTCCTAAAAGACAAATGCGATGCCATCAATGAAATTTTCTTCTATTATCTACAGACAAAAAAGCCCTACGTCATTTTAAAATACGCCTGCACCGCAGACGGAAAGACTGCCCTTGATTCAGGAAAGCAGGAATGGATCAGCTCACACAAATCAAGGGAAAACGTTCACAGGACAAGGGCAAACGTAATGGCCGTAATGGTAGGCGTTAACACTGTACTGGCCGACAACCCAAAGCTAACGGTTCGCCTTAGCGACGGCATAAAGCACTTCCAGCCACTAAGGATTGTTGCAGACTCACACCTAAGGATTCCCCTTGATGCAGAGCTTGTTACAAGTGCAAAAGAAATTCCCGTCATCCTTTGCTGCGTAAAAGAACTAAACGCGGAAGAAGAAAAAAAGAAAGCCCTTCTCTTGGAAAAAGGCCTTCAAATCATACAGACAAGTCAAAACGAACACGGCCGCATAAACCTAGAAGAACTCTTGGTCATACTGGGACAAAAAGGCATAGACAGCATACTTGTAGAAAGCGGAGGAACCTTAGCCGCAAACTTTTTGTTCCCGCCTTGCGCACAAAAGATTCAATGCTACCTTTGCCCAAAAATTTTCGGTCAAAGCAGGTACACACCGGTATCTGGCCTTGGGGCAAAAGACATTGGCGACACTGTAAAACTTTCGCGCCCGTCCGTCACATTTATTGAAGACGACCTATTGCTTGAATACAAGGTGCTGCCAGCAAAGACTCAAGCCTCATCAGGGGAATGGCAATGTTCACTGGACTGGTAGAAGCGCAGGGTAAAATCACCGGCACAGAAAAAAATTCCTCATCCTACCGAATAAGAATTGAATGTCCCTTTGCAGAAGAACTGACACTTGGTGAAAGCGTTGCGGTAAACGGGATATGCCTTACGGTTAGCCAAAAAGACACAAGTTCATTTTTTGCAGACATAAGCCCGGAAACACTAAGCAGAACATCCCTTGCGCAAGCCACCTCATGCCCAGTGAACCTTGAGCGCGCAATGAAGGCAGACGGACGCTTTGGTGGGCACATCGTAAGCGGACACATAGATGGTACTGCAAAATTCCTTGGTTCAAGAAAAGACGCAAATTCATTCATAATAAGAATACAGGCTCCAAAAAACATTGCCAAGTTCATCATAGAAAAAGGTTCAGCTTCAATAGACGGAATAAGCCTTACGGTTGCAAGCGTTGGACACAGCGCAAGCGGATGCGTTTTTACTGCGGCTGTAATTCCCCACACATGGGAAAACACAAACCTAAAACACAAGCGCCCTGGAAACCTCTTGAACATAGAATGTGATTTAGTCGGAAAATACATTGCTCATTTTGTAGACACAAAAAATGGAGAAGAATATGGAATACAATCCCTTTGGAAGTATTGAACAGGCACTGGAAGATCTTGCTGCCGGAAAAATGATAATCGTAACAGACGACGAAGACCGCGAAAACGAAGGGGACATAATCGTATCCTGCAAATTCGCAAGTCCCCAGACTGTAAACTTTATTGCAAAAAATGCCTGCGGTTTAATCTGCATGCCGGTAAGCAAAAAGGTCGCACAAAAATTAAACTTTGACCCAATGACTGCAAACAATACGGACAACCACTGCACAGCCTTTACAATTTCCGTAGACCACGTTTCAAATTCAACAGGCATCTCCGCATTCGACAGGTCTGCAACAGCAACGGCGGTAGCAGAAGAGGCAACCCTACCCTCAGACTTTAGAAGACCAGGGCACATGTTCCCTCTTATTGCAAAAGAACACGGCGTTCTTGAAAGGGCTGGACACACAGAAGCAACCGTTGACCTTTGCCGTCTTGCTGGCTTACCGGAAGCAGGTCTCTGCTGCGAAATAATGAGCCAAGACGGAACAATGGCAAGGCTTCCCGAACTTTGCGAACTTGCAAAAAAATGGGGAATGACCATTGTAAGCATCAAGCAGCTTATTGCATACAGAAAATCACATGAAAAGATAATCGAGCGCGTTGCAAAATCAAACCTTCCAACCAAGTACGGACTGTTCGAGCTTTACGGATTCAAGGACCTTGTAACTGGAGAACACCACGAGGCACTTGTAATGGGAAATGTTCAGACAGAAGATGCCGTTCTTTGCAGGGTTCACAGTGAATGTCTTACAGGCGACACCTTTGGTTCATTAAAATGCGACTGCGGTCAGCAGCTTGACCTTGCGCTAAAAAAAATATCGGAAGAAGGAAGGGGCGTTCTTGTCTACCTTACACAAGAGGGACGCGGCATTGGCATCCTTAACAAGATAAAGGCTTATGCCCTGCAGGACAAAGGCATGGACACAGTGGACGCAAACCTTGCGCTGGGCTTACCGGAAGACGCACGTGACTACAACGTTGGCATTCAGATTCTAAAGGACCTTGGAATAAGCAAGATAAAGCTTATGACCAACAACCCAAAGAAAATATACGGCTTGAACAGCAAGAGCTGCGGCCTTGAAATTACAGAAAGAATTCCTCTTCAGATACAGGCGCAAAAATTCGATTCATTCTATCTGGAAACAAAAATGAAGAGGATGGGTCATTTACTAAACAACATATAGCAAAAGAAATTTTTAAGGAGAAAAACATGAATATTATTGAAGGAAAAATCGTTGCCAATGAAGGCGGCAAAAAAATCAACGTGGCTATCGTAGCTTCCCGCTTTAATGAATTCATCACAACAAAGCTTGTTGGTGGAGCACATGATGCCCTGGTACGCCACGACCTTGCAGAAGAAAACATTACACTCTGCTGGGTTCCAGGAGCATTTGAAATTCCTCTTGCGGCAAAAAAACTTGCGGAAAGCAAAAAGTACGATGCAATTATTTGCGTAGGAGCTGTAATCCGCGGTTCAACAAGTCACTACGACTATGTCTGTGCAGAAGTTTCAAAGGGTATTGCCCAGGTTAGCTTGCAGGCAGGCATTCCGGTAATGTTCGGAGTCCTTACCTGCGACACAATCGAACAGGCAGTAGAAAGAGCCGGAACAAAAGCCGGAAACAAAGGCTACGACTGTGCTCTTGGCGCAATAGAAATGATAAACATGCTGCAAAAAATATGCTAAGAAAGCACTGGAATGGAGGCGGGAAACGCAGCAAAAAAGCATTTGCGCGGTGCGAGCGAAGCGAGTTAGATACCTTGTATCCGCGCTCGGCTTTTTTGATGCGTTTACTGCTAATTGACCATAAGCCGAGTACGTGCTAAATTGTTCTACATGGGATACAAAAACAGCAAGGCCGACGGTGACCCGGCTTACCTTACAGAAAACAGTTACAAAAACGATAACATACGCGCTGTAGACGCAAAGTTTGAAGCGCAAAAAATAGCATTCGCACCGCTTTCATTCCAGGCAATAAAATCCATGCTTGATTTAGGCATCATGCAGTTAATAGAAGATGCCGGTGACGAAGGAATTTCTCCTGATGAACTTGCAGAAAAATCCGGCGTAAGCCTTTACGGCATAAACGTGCTTTGCGAAATGGCGCTTGGCATGAACGTAATAAAACTGTCAAAAGATTCTTCCGTTCAAAAAGAAAAATTCACCTTGGGAAAAATAGGCTGGATGCTTTTGGAAGACGAATGCACCAGGGCAAATTTCTATTTTACCGCAGACATTTGCTACCAGGGCGCATTC
Source organism: Treponema sp. (assembly GCA_024695625.1). Taxonomy (GTDB): domain Bacteria; phylum Spirochaetota; class Spirochaetia; order Treponematales; family Treponemataceae; genus Treponema_D. The sequence continues at coordinate 54,380 of JAILHV010000082.1, read as the reverse complement.
AGCATGACCCAATCAATAAAGAATTCAAAGCCAGAAGGCCTAAAAGTTTTTGGCAGCCAGTGGACAACAATCTACGAAGCACTTTCTTCACTTCCGCAAAAAGAAAAAAAGAGCTGGTTCACTTTTGACCACTTCTATTCCGACATAGCATTCCCACAGGCACTTTCCATTGTCTTTAAGAACAAGGTTCAAAGCTTGGTGGACATTGGCGGCAATACTGCAAAATGGGCAATCCTCTGCTGCAAGCACAACCCGGATGTAAAAGTTACAATCGTGGACTTGCCAGGACAAACGGCGGTCGCAGAAAAGAATGCGGCTGAACAGGGCTTTGCATCCAGAATAGGAACTTATTCAGGCAACGTCCTTAGGGAAGAAACCAAGCTTCCAACAAATCCTGATGCCTTTTGGATGAGCCAGTTCCTTGACTGCTTTTCGCTTCACCAGATTACAAAGATTTCCAAAAAGATTTGTGAGGCATCATCTGAATCCACAAAAACTTATGTCCTTGAACCTTTGTGGGACAAGCAAAAGTTTGCGGGCAACGCATACAGCCTCCAGGCAACGTCGCTTTACTTTACCTGCATGGCAAACGGAAACAGCAAGATGTACCGCTCAAAAGAACTGATAGACGCAATAGAAGAAGGCGGACTAAAGCTTTCCAATGAATACGATGACCTTGGGGCAAACAGCTACACCCTCCTTGAATTTAGGAAGGCATGATGGAAAGGACAATCTATGCATCCTGTCCCGTATGCTGGGCACCCGGAATGCAGACGGAAGAAGACTGGAAAAATTTTGCGCAGGGCAAAAAAGATATTGAGCACACCTCAGAAGCACCCAAGCTGGAATTTACCACTCCACTTTTTAGGAGAAGGCTTGGGCAGCTTTGCAGGATGACTGTTCAGGTTGTGCACGATTCAATAGAAAGATTCGGCTTAAAAGACCTGCCCATTCTCTTTACTTCTGTATACGGAGAAATAAACCGCGAGTTTACGATTGACCGTTCAGTTATTACAGAAGGCTCTGTTATGCCGGCAGCATTTTCCCTCTCAACATTCAACGCACCAATTGCCTTGGCAACGCTCCAATGCGGAATAAAATCAGGATACGAAGTTGTCTTTCCTTCCAAGGGAAACTTTTCATACGCATTGCAAGCAGCGGAAGCATCTGTCTTTGGCGGAAAGAATGACAGGATTCTTTTTGTATACGGCGATGAACTTTTTCCAAAAGAGTACGATTCAATCAAAAGCGTAAAGGAAGGAAACATACACATTCCAAACATTCCCCTTGCCTTTGCCCTTGTTATAGGAAACAGCCCTCTGGAAAATTGTTCTGGAGCAAAATTCAATTCAGCAGATTTTACATCAAAAAGCACTCCGATTGATTTTTTAAAAATGCTTCTTAATGCAAACAGGTGATTTCTTCTATGAAAAGCAAGAAAAAAATGAGTCAGGAAGAAATAGATGAAATCAAAGAGCGCTACTCACACGACGACCTGCCGCCTGTAAAAAACTGGCCGCTTTACATTTACTACAACCTGCTTAGGATTTTTAGCTTTATTCTAGTGGGAAGCGGAGCAATCCTTATAGCCCTGCTTGTTGAACCAATACTGATTCTTGGCGGAAAGAAAAAATTCAAAACAAGGTCAAGAAAAGTAATCTCTGCCACATTCAATTTTTTTATAAACCTCGTAAGCATTTTGGGAGGCAGCAAGTATAAATTCCACGGAAAGGAAAAACTGAAAAATGCGGAAGGAAAAATTATTGTAGCAAACCATCCCTCCTACATTGACGTTGTATATCTTATAGCATGCATAAAAAATGCAGACTGCATAATCCGCGGAACCTTGGCAAAGTCTGTTTTTGCCGGGGTGGCAAGACCGCTTTACATAATGAACACAGTGGGAAACCAGGAAATGCTTGACCTTTCAAAAAAATCTTTGGAAGAAGGGGCAAACATCATCATCTTCCCGGAAGGAACACGCACTCCAAGGCACGGAACAAACCAGTTCAAGAGGGGTGCGGCCCGCATTGCCCTAAACGCAAACTGCTCAATAATTCCTGTTTACATAGGCGGAAGCGACAAGTACGGTCTTGGCAAACACGACCCTGCATTTTCTTACCTCCATCAAGGGCACTACATTTTTGACATACATGTTCTGGACGAAATAAAAATAGAAGATTACAAAGACATGGAAGCCCAGATTGCAGCCCGAAGGATCACGGAAAGAATTCACAAGGAAATTGCAGACACAGCCATGGCCGTTGACGGAAGGATTGTTTAGCAATGAAAAAACTGGCATTCATTTTTATTCTTTTGGGATTAAGCTTTATTTCTTTTGCAAAAGACAAAACAAAAAATCATGGTGTACAAAAACACAGCGTCTATATTTGGAAAGGAATAAAATCCATGCGGGGGGAAAGGGTGCTTATGGAAGTGAACGTTCCCGAAAACCCAAAGGGATGTGCCGTAATAATCTGCCCCGGTGGAAGCTACCATCATCTTGGCATTTTGAACGAGGGAAGGACAAGCGCAAAGTGGTTCAATTCCAATGGGGTTACCACATGCCTTTTATGGTACCGCGTGGCAAAAAACAACTATCACTACCCCGCACAAATGCAGGACATTCAAAGGGCAATTCAGCTTGTTAGGGAAGACCCGTATTTTTACAAGGCTTACAAAGTTGGCGTAATAGGATTTTCTGCCGGTGGACACCTTGCGGCTTGGAGCGGAATGTTCGGAGGAAGGACAAACGAGCTTAAAAAAATCGGGATAGAAACAAGTGCAAACCTTACGCCTGACTTTGTTATTCCTGTATACCCGGTTGTTTCCATGCAGGATGACATTGGCCACAAGTGGAGCAGGAAAAGCCTTCTTGGAAAAAATCCTTCCCAGCAAAAAAAAGATTTGTTTTCCCTGGAGCTTCAAGTTCCAAAGGACATGCCGCCAACATATCTTGTTGCCTGTAAGGATGACCCTGTTGTTCTTTTTGAAAACAGCGCAAGGCTTAGCAAGGCACTGGAAGAAGCTGGTGCAGACTTTGTCTTTAAGCAATATCCCGAAGGTGGCCACGGCTTTGGAATGGTGAAGAACAAGTTCCTAAAAAAATACCGCTGGAACGAGGAACTAGAGGAATGGCTTGTGGCCAAAGGATTTATGTAAAAACCTAAAGCCTTACAGGAACTCCGCTCTTGTCCAATTCTGTTTTTATGCTTCCCACTGTGTATTCACCTGAATGAACCATGCTTGCAATAAGGGCAGCATCGGCATTTCCTTGAGTAAGAACTTTTTCCAAGTGCTCAACTTTTCCGCCGCCACCGCTTGCTATTACAGGAACTGGAACATTGTCCGCAATCAGTTTTGTAAGCTCAATGTCGTAGCCGTTTCTTGTTCCGTCTGCATCCATTGAATTCAAAACGATTTCGCCAGCACCAAGTTCAACGCCACGCTTTGCCCATTCAAGGGCATCAAGACCTGTATCCACGCGGCCACCGTTTATTGTAGTGCCAAAACCGCTCGGCTTTGAAGGATCACGCCGCACGTCCATGCCAAGGACAATGCACTGGTTTCCAAAAATCCTTGCGCCCTCGCTTATAAGTTCAGGATGCTTTACGGCCTGGGAATTAAGCGAAACCTTTTCCGCACCGGCAAGGATTGTTGAACGGATGTCGTCCAAAGTTCCTATTCCTCCGCCAACGCAGAAGGGGATGAATATTTTTGATGCCACGCGGGAAATAAGGTCAAGGATTGGGCCTCTTCCCCTTGCGCTTGCCATTATGTCGTAGAAGACAAGTTCGTCTACGCCCTGGCTGTAGTATTCAGCGGCCATGTCTACAGGATCGCCTATGTCTATGTTGTTCTGAAATTTTACGCCTTTTGTAGTACGGCCATCTTTTACATCAAGGCAGATGATGATTCTTTTTTTTAGCATTGGGCACCTCCCGTTGAATCTGCAGCCAAGTCGGACAAAACATAATTGCGCAAAATGGCAAGTCCCGGTTTTCCAGATTTTTCCGGGTGGAACTGGCAGGCAGAAATATTGTCCTGCTCCACGATTGCGGGAACCATGGTACCGTAGTGGGCATATCCCTTTATAACTTCGGGAGAGTCAGGCTGGATTACATAGGAATGCACAAAGTAAAAATCGGTCTTGTCGGCAACGCCTTCCACGAGTTTTGTACCACCGTTGCAGAAGGTTACGTCGTTCCAACCCATATGGGGAACTTTTAGCGCATTGTGCAAGAGTGCAGATTCCCTGCATTCAGCTTCGTTCGGGCCGCGCTCCTTCCAGAGGTTTTCAAAGTGGCGGATTACTCCGGGAACAAGCCCCAGGCATTTTGTGTTGCTTTCTTCTGATTCATCAAAAATTATCTGGGCACCAAGACAAATTCCAAGAAGCTTCTTTTTGCTTTTTGCCCAGTCTTTAAGGAATGAATCGAATCCAGTTTCCCTTAGCTGCTGCATGGCATAAGCCGCTTCGCCTACACCGGGAAAAATAATCCTGTCTACATTTTCCAAATCCTTAGGATTTTTTGAAAGGACATACGGAGCCTTTAAATATGCAAGAGCCCGCTCAACACTTTTTATGTTTCCGGCATTATAATCTACAATTCCAGTCATACTGCAATTTTACCGACAGAGAGATAGGGTGTCAACTGCAAACATGGAAGTCAGTTTTGGGTACAGCTCCCAGTCAAATCCGTCCGAAAACCCGCGGTGTCGCGGAATAGGAAATTAAACTCGCTACGCTCGTTCCGCTCCAATGCGGGTTTTCTGCCGGCTTTGACTTCCGCTGTACCCAAAACTGACTTACTGTTGCTTTGCATAAAAAATGTCGTGAAAATTGATTTCCGTGACTGCAAGCCATGCATTGAAAATTGAATGCATTTCCATTAAAATAAGGATAAGAATTTAAGGAAGAAATTATGTCTGGTAACACTTTTGGTGAGATTTTTAGGGTAACGACTTTTGGAGAGAGCCATGGAGCTGGGCTGGGATGCATTGTAGACGGCTGCCCGGCAGGAATTGAATTTGACGCTGATTTTTTGCAGAGCGAGATGAACAGAAGAAAGCCGGGTGCAAGACAAAAGGATTCAAGCGGAAAAGAAATTTTCAACGCATCGGTTACGGCAAGAAGCGAAGACGACAAGGCGGAAGTTTTAAGCGGTGTCTTTGAGGGTAAAACAGAAGGAACCCCAATTGCAATCGTAATCCAAAACACAAGCCAAATTTCCAAGGACTACAGCAAGATAAAAGACAAGTTCCGTCCGGGACATGCAGACTGGACCTACTTTGCAAAATACGGCTTCCGCGACTACAGGGGCGGCGGACGTTCAAGCGGAAGGGAAACTGCGGCAAGGGTTGCGGCAGGAGCAGTTGCAAAAATGTTCCTTGCCCAAAAGGGAATCAGCATAAGGGCCTACACAAAAAAGGCAGCCGGAATTGAATGCAAAAAATTCAGCTTGGATGAAATAGAAAGAAATCCCATGCGCGCACCCGATGCAGAAGCGGCCGCAATGATGGAAGAAAAAATTTCTGCGTTTCGAAAAGAAGGGAATTCATGCGGCGGAGTCATCGAATGCATTATAAGCGGAGTTCCTGCGGGACTTGGTGAACCTGTCTTTGACAAAATGGATGCGGAACTTGCAAAGGCCATGCTCTCTATTGGCGCAGTAAAGGGAATTGAATTTGGACTTGGCTTTGAAGCGGCAGACACTACTGGAAAAGAAGACAATGACAACATGAGCGCTTCACTCGGAAAGATTCAGTTTTTGACAAACAATGCAGGCGGCATACTTGGCGGAATGAGCCGGGGTGACGATATAATTTTCCGCATTGCGGTAAAACCCGTACCCAGCATTTTTATTGAGCAGAAGACAGTGGACACACAGTTCAACGACTGCTCCATACTGATTGAAGGAAGGCACGACGTTTGCCTTTGCCCCCGCATTGTTCCCGTTGCAGAAGCCATGGCAGCACTCACGGTGGCAGACATGTACCTTAGAAACTTGAGCTCACGGATTTAATCAGGAAATAAAAATGAACAAAGAAAAAAACTCATCAACGATAAGGCTCCTTAAAATTTCATTTTTGATATTTGACCTTGCACTTGCAGTTGTAGTGGCCTTTCTTACTACGGCATACGTCAGCGCAAAAAACGTAAAGAATGCTCCAGCACCGGCACCCCTTACGGCTCAGGAAAAAAAATTCCTGCAGACGGTACTTGATTCAACATATACAAAGGAAAGGGATTCTCTTTGCCTAAGGGCACTCCCCTACCAGGCACAGGCACCTCATCTTGACGTAAAGGCAAAGAGCGCAATTCTTGTAGACACACTTACAGGTAGCATACTCTACGAAAAAAATGCGGACGAAGAAATTCCCCCGGCATCACTTACAAAAATCGTGGAGATGTACGTTGTATTTAGCGAATGCAAAAAGAACAACATATCTTTGCAGAGTGAAGTTCCCATTCCCGAAGAGGCACTTGCGCAGAACCTTCCTCTTGACGCATCCCGTATGTGTCTTGGCAGGGGTGAACACGTAACGCTTGAGGAGCTTTTGCTTGGCCTTGCAGTTGCAAGTGGAAACGATGCCTCGATTGCAACTGCAAAATTTGTTTGCGGTTCCATGGAAGAATTTGTAAAGAAGATGAATGAAGCCGTAAAGGAAGCAGGGCTTACAAAGACCCATTTTGTGGAATCCTCAGGTTACAGCGAGGAAAACATTACTACGGCCCGCGAGTTTGCAAGGTTTGCAAGACACTACATAAACACTTTTCCCGAAGCACTTGCAATGTTCCATTCGCAGAAAAAAATAGTCTATCCTGTAGAAAGGAATTTCAGCCCGGAGGAAAAGGAAAGGGCAGCGGTTGGGGAAAAACTTTCTGTTGAGCAGGAAAATACAAACAAGCTTCTGGGTGTGCTTGAAGGATGCGACGGACTAAAGACAGGCTTCATAAACGAAAGCGGTTACAACATTGCGGTTACAGCAGAAAGGAACGGAACACGCTTTCTGTCCGTTACAATGGGAGGACCTGGCAGCAATACTGCAGAAGGAAACAAGTGGCGCGTTGCCGACAACACGGTGATTGTTGAATATGCATTTAACACTTTTGCTGACTTTAGAAGCGAGGTAAGCCAATCTGTTTCTGTTCCCCTTGCAGGCTGCAGCCAAAAAAGCGTGAACCTTATTCCAGCCTATCCACTGAATTTTACAGCACCAAAGGGAGAAAAGCTTAGCGTAACAAAGAAAGTGCCTGAGTATATTTTTGATTCAGTTGAGTGCGGAAAGCAGTACGGGCTTCTGGCCTATACAAGCGGAGACCGCATTTTGTATACGGTTCCCCTTGTAGCAGACAGAAGCATTGGAAAGGGTACTTTCTTTGACACAGCAGTATCGGAGATTCTAAAGAGGATGTAGGGCAAGTGGAAAGGGGCTCGTGTTAGTATGACAGACCCTGAAACAAGTTCAGGGTGACGGTTTCAATTTCTGAGTGACGGTTTTCTACATGCCGGCATCTTCTTCCATTTCCGATAGTGTCAGTGTGCCTACATCTACAATGGAATAGCCACGGTTCAGTATTGCACTGATGAGGATTCCAAGCTTTTGGTAGAGATAGTCGCCGCGGCTACCTGAAGGAAGAGCTCCGATGTTTACCGGGATAACCATACCATCGCTTAGCAAGGGTGAAAGTTCATCTATTATCTGACAGGCATTTTTATAGGGCTTTCCAGTAAGCATGGATTCCTCTATTGTTATCCGGTCGGAAAGTTCCCTGTAGGCATCCACATAGATATAGCCTGCAGCATTTCCAGCCCTGCGCATTTTTTCATCAGCGGAATAGAAGGGTGCGTGCCAGAGAGGTGAAAGCTCCTTTCCCGTAGCGGCATAGAATTCATCCTCGTTGCGGCCAAGCCCCCTCTTTATAAAATCAGCGTCAATCGTAAAAGAATCATCAAGCAAGTTGGCATTGCAGTAGAATGAAGATGCACATTCAAAACCGCTAAGGGCAATCTGCTTTGTTTCCTGGGGATAGCGCCTTATGAATTCACCGTTGACAAAGAAGGTTGCGCTCACGTTGAATTCCTTTAGCACTGAAAGAACCTGGGCAAGGCCTTCCGCATTGTCCTGGGCATCGAATATGAGTGCTACGCGTTTTTTCTGGGCCTCTGTCTTCTGAGAATCTGCAAAGAGGGGATAAGTCTTTACAGGAAGCGAAAGAGAGCGGACAAAGATTGCGTTGCCGTAAAAGTCGTTGCGCCCCTTTCCAAGGTAGACCCTGTAGTAACCGTTGGTAAGGCTTGGACGCAGTTCCGACTTGATGCCGTTCTTAACATGGTTCCAGTTTTTTGTTGAAGAATCGAAGGCAAAGACATTCTCCTTTCCAGACGAATCCTTTTTTGTAAAAGCATAAATGCGGCCTGCATCCCAATTGGCCTTTTCTACGGAAGAGAGGAAGAGGAAAATGTATTCGTTATTGGCAATATCCCAAAGGCGGACTGTAGACTCGCCACCTGCAAAGATTGCAGAAGAGCCGCTCCATACAAAGGAGACAATCTGCTCACCCCTTAGGGCAGCCTCCTGCTTCCAGTTGACTGTGCTGTAAACAAAAAGAGTATCCTGAGAGCTAAAGGCGATGTGCTTTCCGTCTGGAGAAAGACGCGGCCTAGTATTGAATGAAGTCTGGACAGCAAGAAGGGGCTTTGAACCGAGGACATAGGCAAGGCTCTTTTTTGAGCAGCTTCCGTATTCGATAAGGTCAAGCCAGAGCACCGGCTTTTTGGAAGGTTCAGCGGTCCAGAATATCTGCGAGCGGATTACGATACCATCGGTCTGGGTAAGGGGGTAACAGCCAACGTTCTTGTAAAAACGGCAGCCCTGGGGCTTGGGGTTCTTGCCACTTGACTCTTCCTTGGTGAGATCAGCCTGGTACCAGTAAACAGTTTTTTCTCCGCAGCATACGGCAAGCTGGAGTCCGTCGTCACAGGCGGTAAAGTAGTCGGTTTCGGGGTTAAAGCGCAGTGGAAGCCGTCCGGTAATGCGGCCGCTGCCTAGGAGCTTGGCATAGAGTACGCGGGTAAAAAGTTCAGTGCTTTGTATAAGGTAAACGATGTCTCCGCTAACATATATGATGTCTCCGCGGGGGGTCCATTCCACGCTATTTATTGAGCCTGCACCTATTTTATAGAAGGAATCAGGAAAGCTAATTCCAGAGAAAAGGGTTTCCGGCTTTGCAAAGTATACGCTTCCGTTTTTTTCGTAAAGCAGGGCAGATGAATCTGGGGACCACTTTACGTTTATTCTGTCGTAGCATATCTGGGCATTGGGATTTAGGACAAGGCTCTTCCTGTCTGCTGCTGATTCAAGGAGAAGCGTTCCCTGGGCCTTTCCGCTCTGACGGACTGAGCAAATCCATTTTCCGTCCGGGCTTGCCTCTTGGACACCCGTGCTTGAGTATTCGACAGGAAAACCGCTGGATTTGGAAATCCAGTCAAGAGACTGGGTAAGAAGGTTGTAGACTGCAGTTCCGTAGCGGTTCCTTACCTGAAGCTTTTTACCGCCGTCGAGGAGTTCCATGTGCTCGGGAAAGCAGGTAAGCAGCTTGGGTGAAGTCTGGCTTTCGTCCAAGCGGGAAAGGAAGATGCTCTTGTAGGGAAGAGTTCCGCCGCCGTCCTGTTCTGCTGTAAAGAGGAGCTCGGAATTTGAGTTTATGTCCAAGTCTGCAAACTGAACTTTTGCAAAAAGAAATGCTGGTGAAAGGGCAAGGAAAGAAAAGAGGCAGAGCTTAGCAATTTTTTTTATCCGCTTTTGCAAACGAAAACCTACCCCCGATTGGAAGGGCGGCGTAGCCGTTCGCGCAAGCGAATGGAGGCGAAAGCCGGAACCCTGGAAAGCGGGTTTGCAGATAAAATATGGTCCAGAAAAAGAAAAAAAATTTTTGAGACTGTAAATGTTGAATTCCTTCATTTTTATTCCCCTCCAGCCAAAGCTATTTTAAGACGGAAAGCGGGTCGATTAGCTTGCCGTTTTTGTAGACGGAAAGATGCAGGTGGGGGCCGGTTGAATATCCTGTGCTTCCCACAAGTCCGAGCTGTGTTCCCTGGTTTACAGCATCTCCCTTTTTGGTGGTTATGCGGCTCATGTGGCCGTAAAGTGTCTGGTAACCGTCGTCATGGGTTACGATTACGTATTTTCCATAGACGTTTGAATAGCCTGTAAAGCTTACCCTTCCGCTTTTTGCAGCCTTAATCGGTGTGCCGGTGGGGCATGCCATGTCTATTCCGGTGTGGTTTTGCCTTATGCCGGTAAAGGGGTCTGGGCGGTAGCCGAAGCGGGATGTGAGCCTCCACTTTGCGCTTATGGGGTAGACGAAAATTTCGCCCATTGCGCGGCGGAGTGCAAGGCTGTCCATTTTTGCGCCCGGGACAAAGAGTTTCTGGCCCTTCTGAAGGACTGCTGAAGACAAGTCGTTAACGTCCAAAAGGTCTTCCACGCTGACCTTGTATTTTGCGCTAAGGCCTTCGATTGTGTCTCCTGCGGCAACGGTATAATTCAGACCGTCAAGTGAGGGAACGGAGAGTTTTTGCCCTGAACGGAGGGAGCGGACGTTGGATATGCTGTTTACCGCGATGAGGGTAGAGATGTTCTTTAGTCCGAATTTCTGGCAGACGGAACTGATTGAGTCTCCGGGCTGAACGGTGTAGCTTCTGAATGAGACTTTCTGCTTGAAAAGGGGGGCATCTGGCCGTTCTGCCGTTGCAGTTGACGCTGATGCAGTGGCTGCGGCTAGGGAAGCTTCCTGGCTGCCGAAGATTACTACGTTTCCGTCCCCATCGAAGCAGGTTGAATTTGAGAGTGCAAATGATGACATTGCAAGGTCAAGGTAGTCAAGTTCCTTTGCGGAGGCTGTCTTTAGCTCTATGCTGCAGAAGTTGTTTTCCCTGTAGGAAAGGTATTTTATTGAAAGGACGGGAGCTGCCACGCACAGCGAGAGGAAGAATAACTTGGGCAGGGCTTTTGCAAGGGCAAGGCTTGCCGACTTGAACATGGAATTAAGGCTTTTTACAGAAAAGCGGAAAGAACCAACTCCGGCCCTATAGGCATCACGGTAGGAAAAATTAGTAATGCGTTCCCAGAGTTCAGAAAAAAAATCTCCCAGGGAATTTTCCCTTGCACCGAACCTGAAATTTGTATTTATGGCTGAAATTTTTGTTCCAGAATAGTTTATAATTTCCATAAATTTACTATCGACATAATTTTCCTTCCATATTAGAATAATAACTAAATGGAAAATTCAAGCATTACAAACACAGAGTTGCCGGAAGGTGAAAAAACGGCGGCAAAAAAGGGCACTACTTTTAAATTCATACTGGCTGGCCTTATACTGGGGCTTATTTTAAAATTCTTTGTAATTGACATTCTTAATGTAAGAGGCGCTTCTATGGAGCCGACAATAAAGGATGGGGAAAGAGTTGCAGTGAACAAGCTTTGCTACGGCCTTGTAAAGCCTTTTGGGGATTCACTTCTTTTTAAGTGGGGCAAGGTTGAGCAGGGAGATATAATTATTTACTTGTATGACAATAATTTAGTTGTAAAACGCTGCGCGGCGGCAGAAAATACGCCTCTGGAATATTCAAGCGAATCTGGGTATAATCTTATTGTCGGGGACAAAGTGTACCCGCTTACGCCGGCACAGTTCTCCGTAATGCAGGAGATTAGGGCCGTTCCCCAGGGAATGGTTCTTGCAATCGGGGACAACGCGGAGGTTTCTATTGACTCCCGCAACTACGGCTTTGTCAGCGAAGAAAATGTTTTAGGCAGGGTGTTTGCAAAATGAACACTTTTTACAGAAAGCCAAGGCTCTGGATTGTATTGATTCCTTGTGCACTGGTTGTTTTTTACATATTGTCAAGGTTCGCTTCTCTTGCAAAGCAGCCGGAACCGGTTCTTACGGCATCAATGCCTACAATTGAGCGCGGTTCAATCGTGGACAGGAACGGAAGGCCACTGGCAGTCGTCACGAATTTCTACCATTTTGTGGTTACGCCCAAGCTGATTGAGGATATTGACGGTTTTTCCGCCCTTGCAGCACCGCTTCTGAACATGACGCAGGAAGAGATTGCGGAAAAAATCTACAGGAACCCCAAGGGCAGCTTTTTGTACATAAAGAAGAAGATTACCCAGGCCCAGCGTGACGAGCTCTACAAGATGATAGAAGACCACGGCTTTACGAATTTCTGCCGCTTTGACAGGCTTCCCGGACGCGTTTACCCCATGAACGACCTTGCAAGCACGCTGATTGGCTTTATGGGAGATTCGGGAAAGGGTCTGGGTGGAATTGAATTCTCCGAGCAGAACCTTTTGAGCCCCGAAAACGGCATTGTGGAAAGCGGCGACGTAATCCACGGAAAGAACGTATTCCTTACGATAGACGCAAACCTCCAGTACAAGCTGGAAAAAATCGCAAAGGACACAATGAATTCCACCAAGGCGGCAAGCCTTATCCTCTTGGCGGCAGAATCAAAGACGGGGGAAATTCTTTCCTACATAAACCTGCCTTCCGTAAACCTTAACGAGTACACGATGGCTTCTTCCGAGGAAAAGAGGGACAGGGCCGCAATCAACGCATACGAACCAGGCAGCGTATTCAAGATTTTTACTGCAGCGGCTTATGTTGACTCTGGACGGGTTGGACCAAACACTCTAATCCACACTACGGGAACATACCTTCGCACCACGAACCTTGGCGAAACCATAAAGATTGAATGCCACGATCCTCACCCGCACGGCTGGGGAACCATACGCGAGGCACTTGAGTATTCATGCAACGACGCTTTTGCCCAGATGAGCGAGACTATGGGGAATGATGAATTTGTCTCTTACCTAAAGAAGTTTGGCTTTGGGGAAAGGACGGGTGTAGAGCTTCCGGGAGAGACAAAGGGTATTCTAAAGTCCCCTTCGGACAAGTCATGGTCCGCAAGAACCAAGGCCACCATCTCTATTGGCCAGGAAATCTCTGTTTCGGCACTTCAAATGCTTCAGGCATCCGTTGCAATCGCAAACCACGGAATTCCGCCCAAACTTACCTTTATCAAGCGCATTACGGACAAGGACGGCAACGACGAATACGTGCACACGCCCGAATACAAGACCCGCGTACTCAAAAGCTCCACCGCAGACTTCATCATAAGCTGCATGGAAAAGGTCACCCAGTCGGGAACAGGCCATAGGGCAGCCCTAAAGGACGTTTCCATCGGTACAAAGACAGGTACCGCCCAGATTTTTGAAAACGGACGGCTGCTCGAAAACCAGTACATCTCAAGCTGCATGGGTATTTTCCCTGTTGAAGACCCCCAGATTGTAGTTTACATCGTAATCGAAAAGGCCCAGGGCGAAAACCTTGGCGGTCGCATTGCCGCTCCGGTAATAAAAAGCGCAGCAAACGAAATCATTGACTACCAGGGGCAGCCCCGCGAAGGTGCGGCAAGCCTTGAGCATTCTGGCGTTGTCTCCATCAAGGAAAACCAGCCAATACAGATTGGAAAGACGGTACCAGACTTTACAGGAAGGCCAAAAAGGGACCTTGTGCCTGTTGTTGACGGACGCAAGGACTTGAATTTCCAGATAAACGGCGAAGGCTGGGTCGTAAGGCAGTCGCCTGCACCAGGAACCCCGGTTACGGAGAACATGACAATTGAACTCAACCTGGAATACTAACATAGCCCTTTTTAAAAAACGCTTCCCCGCCCTATTGGACATGCTAAAAAATGACCTTGCTTTTTTTGAGGAGGAATGCGAAAAAGGGCATTTTCCCCTCCCCCTTGAATTCCTCCAAGCAAAAAATGGAAGCCCAACGGCCATTTACCGGGGAAAACCTTCTGCCACCCCTGGCGCACAGGATAAAGCAGAAGCGGCTAATGCAAGATTGGCGACTACAAATGCCACATCAGAAAGCCCGCAAGCCCTGCCCCTGCACTCCAAGTACAACCCAGAAAGGGAGGCTGAGCAGCTTGTCTCCCAGTTCAGCAGAAATGACTTTGATGCAGCGGTATTCCTTGGCTTTGGACTTGGCTACGGCCCCCTTGCCTTTGCAGAGAAAAATCCTTCCACACCGATGATTCTCATAGAAAACAACCCGCTTTTTCTTTTTGCGGCTTTGAATACAGTTGACTTTACCAAAGTACTCTCCCACCAGGCACTTGTTTTTGTAACAAAAGCTGACCCGGCAACGGCAGTTTCCCTGCTTTCAGGCTACCGTGCAGAAAGGATTAAAATATTTTCCGCCAAGGCACACACTACCCACGACACGGCCTTTGCAAGCCAATTCCTTGAGCTGTTCAAGCGCAGCCTTCAAAAGGATGAAATAAACACCAACACGCTGGAAAAATTCTCCCGTCTGTGGATGAAGAACAGCCTTGCAAACCTTCCCTACCTTGCCAAGTGCGACGGGGTAAAAAAATACAGGAGCACCCTTTTGCAGCTGGGCGGAAATGCTACGGAGCTTCCCTTTGTAATACTTGCAGCGGGACCTTCCCTTGCCGCAGTAATCCCCCATTTGCAGAAGCTAAAGGAATGCTGCGTACTTGTCTGCGTGGATACAGCCCTGCATGCAGTCCTAAAGGCCGGGGTGGAGCCGGACTTCATCGTACTGGTTGACCCCCAGTATGCCTGTGCCCGCCACCTGGAATTCCTTAAGTCGCCAACCTCAGTCCTGATTACGGAAAGCGCAGCCTACCCTTCGGTTTTCCGCTTTGAATGCAGGGAAACAGTAATGTGCTCATCCCTTTTCCCCATAGGCCAGTACTTTGAAAGCCGACTTGGACAAAAGGGAAAGCTTGGGGCAGGAGGAAGCGTTGCTACGACAGCCTGGGATTTTGCCCGTACCTGCGGAACAAGAAAGATATACATAGCCGGCATGGACTTGGGCTTCCCCGGAAAGCAGACCCACATAAGGGGCTCCCAGTTTGAAGAGAGGGCCCACAGGACTTCCGCCCGCACCCACACAGCCGAAAGCGACGGTGTTTCTTCCCTGCTGGGTGCAGCCCCAACACTTGCAAAGGACTACAGAGGAAATGATATTCTTACGGACAAGCGCATGTCCCTCTTTGCATGGTGGTTCGAAAGCAACTGTGCCACTGCGCTAAAGGACGGTCAGGAAACCTTCACCCTTACGCCGCAGAGCCTTGCCATTCCAAACATAGCCGTCTCTTCCCCAGAGGAGCTCCTTAAGGAATGCTCAGCCAAAAAAGAGCAGCTTGTTATGGCAAAGAAACAATTCCTTGAGCAGGCAGAAAAAAATTCAGTCCAGCAGAAAAATGAAGATGAAAAAAACGGCCTACCTTCTTTTGAAAGCGTCCGTGACGAATTTAGGGAAAGCCTAGAAAATCTTGCAGAACTTTCCAAAAAGGGGCTTGCCCTCTGCCAAATTGCAATCCAGAACAGGACCAAAGTGCAGGAAGTAAATGCAAAGCTTTCTGAAATTGATGCAAAGATAATGAATTCAAAGGGAAAAGAAGCCGCATCACTGGTATTCCCAACGGAACGCCAGCTGGCCGCAAAGGCAGGGGAACTTCCCCCTTCCGCCATGAACGATGCCCTGCTAAAACCTGTCTACTATTCGCGCCTGATTTACGGGGAGCTGCAAAAGGCAGTCCGCGCCTACCTTGAATGCCTGGCCTAAAGTTCAGCTTACAAAATAAGTCTGCACCCGCCCAAAACCCTTTATTTCAAGCTCAGGCCTCCGCTCAAAGGTGTAGCCTGGATAGTCCTTGAGTTTTTCCACTACGAGGGGCGACACATCTATGCGGTTTGCCTCACCGTAGCTTTCCATGCGGGATGCAAGGTTAACGCTAGTCCCCCACAGGTCGTAGATGAACTTGCGCTTTCCTATTATGCCCGCAACCACGGAACCGCAGTTTATCCCGATTCGTATTTTAAGGTCGGTGCTGAATTCCTTGTTAAAGCTGTCCAGCGTGCAAAGTATTTCCCTTGCAAAGTCCACAGTCTCCCTGCAGTTGTCTGCATAGGGCTCGGGGACACCGGCTGCAGTCATATAGGAATCCCCTATCGTCTTTATCTTTTCTATTGAATAGCCAGAAAGCAAATCATCTATGCGCGAAAAGAGGGTATTCAAAAGCATTACGGTCTTTACAGGCCCCATGCGCTTTGAAAGCCCGGAAAAATCAACTATGTCAAGGAACATAATCGTAACGTCATCAAATTTCTGCGTAAAGGTGGAAGGCTCCTCGGTAAGGCGGTCTGCAATCTCAACCGGCAGTATGTTAAGCAGCAGCTCCCTGGACCGCTTGTTTGCAGCGTCAAGCTTGGCAATTATGTTCATATCGGGGTTTTCCAAAGTAAAATACATGAGCATAACCGCAACTGCAGTTCCAAAGCCAACGATAAGAAGCTCCTTGTTGTACATCTGGACTATGGCAACGATTCCTTCCATTATGCAGAAGGAATATATGGAAAGCTGCCTGCGCACCGGCATGTGCCTTGCGTTAAAAAGAAGAACCGCAAGCACGAAAACAACGGAGACCGTTGAATATACGTAAACCGTGTCGCTTGGAATTCCGTATGAATAGATGAAACCACCCTCACCGGCGTACAAAAGCTTGGTGGAAAGAATAACCGCCACTGCCGAAAGCATTCCAACAGTAATAAAGGCAAGCTCTGCAAACTTAATTCTCCTTCTTAACTTTGTAATGCCAGGGTAAAAGGTGTTTGAAAGCGCATATACAGAAACCGTATAAATGTAGAGGACCATCAGCACAAGATATGCCACCGAAAAAAATTCGTTTAGGCGGGGAATTTTGTCCCGGTTTGCAATCGTAATCACGCTAACAATGTCAAAGGCCAGCTCAAACAGGGTAACAAAAAGAAGGATGCTGTAAATCGTATTCTGAATGCTCTTCCACCTTTTCTTGGAAAAGAAGATTACGGTAAGGAGAAAAATAACTGTAAACCCGGCAATCTGGAACTGAATATTGTAATTCACGTAAAAATTATACACCATAGCGAACCAAAACACAATCAAATTTACCAGCCCCGCCACATCAGCAAGCACGGTTAGCACCTTTTCATTTCCGGCCATTATATGCTATAATACTTTAGGAGAGTTCAGTCCGGGACAAGAGAAACAGAACGTGAAATATTTTTCCGATTGGCTTAAATTTGAAGAAGACTCCCTCTACGAACAGAAGCGGCACCTTCCGATGGAAGAGGAATTCACCTTCTACAAGTCCGTTGCGAGCGGCGACACAGACACCGTAAGAAAAATATGCGAGCGCAACGACTTTGCCGACATGAAGGACAAGGGCCGGCTCTCCGAAAATCCCCTGCAAAACCTAAAATTCCATTTTGTAATAAACACCGCCATGTGTTCACGGTTCTGCGTGGAAATGGGCATGAGCATGGAGGAATCCTACAAGCTTAGCGACTACTACATCCAGCGCACCGACCTTTGTACCACCAAGGAAGAAATCGTAGCCCTGCAAAAGGAAATGTGCCTAGACTACGCAGAACGGATGAAGAGCAGCCAGCACCAGGGAGTAATGCCGGGAAACCTTTCCAAGTGCATGGAATACATCTACATCAACATCACAAAACGAATTTCCGCAGCCGACCTGGCAAAAGTCTCAGGCCTCTCGGAAAGCTACCTGACCCAACTCTTCAAAAAGGAAACCGGCTATTCAATCGGAAACTACATCCGCCTCAAAAAAATCGAGTACGCAAAAAAGCTCCTTAAATTTACCGAATATTCCATTTCCGAGATTTCCGACATGCTTTGCTTTACAACCCAAAGCCACTTTATTTACGTTTTCAGAAAAAATACAGGAATGACGCCAAAGAAATACCGCGACCTGCGCTACTGCAAGCACACCGACTACCCCGAATTTGCAGACAGGGATTCGCTAAAAAAGGACGGCATTTAGGTGGGGGAAGTCCGCTGGAAGCTGCGCCCTTTGGGCTTGCTGCGAATACCCCCTGATATTTGTTTGAACACAAGGTGGGGGAAGTCTCCCCCTGCGGCTCATCTAAAGAATCGCCTACCCCCTCTGCGGGGGACACCCCCGCAACGCCCCCGAAAAACCAAGAAACATTTGTTGGCATAAAAAACTGCGAGTTACAAAATAACTCGGAGGATTCGCAAAGTGAGTACCGTCACCCTAACGGAGACCAGTCACCCTAACGAGGAACTGTCACCCTAACGAGGAACTGTCACCCTGAACTTGATTCAGGGTCTGTCCCGATACGAAATGTATGTTCTAAACCAAGGCCCCGCACACACCTTCCATAGATTCCGGGTCGGAGCCCGGAATGACGGCCATCCCCCTGTAAAACAAAGCCGCTTTACTTCCCCACCACAACGTCTGCCAAAGAAGCAGTGTCATCGCGTATAAGACTTCCAAGAGAAGCCACCTTTATGCAGCCGGACTTGGGGTTCTTTATGCTTTCCACGTGACTTTTTATGTCCGCCTGAACTTCCGACTTTTCAAAGGCAAGGTCTGCGTCATACATCTTGCAGTTTACAAGCTTTAGACCCTTGCAGTAGCAGAGCGGCTGGGTTCCGCTTATCGTGCAGTTTTCAAAGGTAACGTTCTCGCAGTACCAGGCAAGGTATTCGCCCTTTACCGTACAGTTTTTTACTAGCACATTCTTTGCGTGCCAAAAAGCGTCCTTTGTGTCAAAGTTGCAGTTTTCAAAAACGCTGTCCTCAACGTACTGGAATGAATACTTACCGGAAAATTCCACTCCGCTAAAATTAAGGCCAGAGCTCTTTAGCATAAAATACTCGCTTTTAGCCCTGCTCTTTGCCATGGACATGCCCCTAGTAAACCAGCCAAACTCCGGTGAATCTATGTCGGCATTTTCAACCTGAACATTTTCGCACTCGCGGACAGCCTTAATTCCGTGCATGGCAAGGCCTTCAATCTTAACATCCTTTGAATACCAGAGGGCAGCCCGGCACTTGTCCGTCATCTCTCCGCCAAGAACTTCAAGATTTGTACAGTGCCAGAAGGGGTAACGCAGGTTGTAGAAATTCTTTTCCGCCCGAATGCATCTTGCTTCCTTAAAAGCGCTCTCGCCATCTGCAGGCCCGTCAAAGCGGCAGTTTTTTACGGTAATGTCATGCTGCCCGTAAAGCGCGCGCTCTTCATCAAAGGTTTTTCCTTCTATAATATTATCCATAAAATACCCCGCAAGCTTAGGTTCTACCCTGTCATTTACTCCCTACCCTTTTAATATAACAATAAAGTCGTTACAAAAACAAATTTTTTTTTTAACCAAAAGCAGTGCCAAAACTTTCCCTCCACCGCCATTGCACTCCGCCCTTAACCTTTCCCCCGCAAAGTGATATATTTTCCCCTATGAAAGACAACAAATTCAACTTTTGCCCTGAATGCGGTTCGCAAAACATTCAGACGCTCATGGGTGGCCGCAAGTGGTACTGCCCGGACTGCAAATTTGACCTTTACAACAACGTGGCAAGCGCTGTAGGCCTTGTAATAGAAAACGAAAAGGGTGAATTCCTTTTTGAAAGGCGTGCCAAGGAACCAAGAAAAGGTTTTCTTGCATTTCCAGGAGGCTTTTCTGACCCAGGGGAAAGCGCAGAAGAAGCAGCCGTTCGCGAATGCATGGAAGAAAGCGGTGTAAAACCCAAAAGCGTGGAATACCTGTGTTCCTTTGCAAACACCTATGTTTACCGGGATGTAGTCTACAAAACCTGCGACCTCTTTTTTGTGGCAAAACTTCCAGACTCCTACCAGCTAAGGGGACAGGAAAGCGAAGTTCAGTCTTTTGAATGGGTAAAAATCCAAAATCTTGAAGAGCTGGAGAAAGTGCCGCTGGCATTTGATTCTGCACGAAAGACGCTGGAATTCTATTTGTCCAAAAAATAATTTTTTTCTGGGCGCATGGCAGCAAGCTGCCACCGTATTCAAATCCCTTGCGCGTTTTGCTAACCAGAAATTCATCTGCGGTACGCGTAATGTGTCATTAATAAGTGTTAAGCGAAATTCTCAATTTTGGCATATGATTGTTATGCAAAAGCATCCAGCATCATTTTTTTTCTTCTTCCAGAACATACAGAAGGTAAGTGCAACATACAATGAATGCAATGTAGCAAAACAGTGTGCGGAAGCACTGGAATGGAGGCTGAAAACGCGTCAAAAAAGCATTTGCGCGGAGCGACCGAAGGGAGTCAGACACCTTATATCCGCGCTCGGCTTTTTTGACGCGTTTTCAGCCGGGAATGGAAGTGCTTCCGCATTTAGATTAATGCTTGCTAAGTTTCATTTAGAATTGCACTTACCTTCTACATGCGGTACGCGTAATGTTGATTTTTTTAACATCAGCAGATAGAATAAAAATACTAGGAGGCTTATAAATGAGGCTTTACGTTTTTCCGCCGGTATTCTACATTTTTTTTGCAGGACTTGTGGCATACCTTTTAGTACTGGCAATTTTTCTTAAAAAGATTTCCAAGGCAAAAAAGACCTTGCGCGAGGCAGGAAAAGAAATTCCCAAAGCCTCATCATCCTACCGGACAATTTTCCCGGCAAGCCTGGTCCTTATGATTCTTCCCCTGCTGATTCCACTGGGAAACCTTATCACAGGAACAGTCGTTGCCTGTGCCGTTCTTGGACTCTACATCTCCCTACACGACAGGCTTTCAAAACTAAAGTAAAGCAAAGTCTCTAAAATACGAGTGTAGTCAAACTTATGCCAAATTCAGTGGCATCGCAACCTGCATCACCTCTGCGCGAATCAATTTCAAACCTTGCCATTGGAATATATGTTATGTGGACGACTGCACTGGGGTACTTTTTTTTTAATTAGGAAAATAAATGAATATAAAAGAAGTTTTTTCAAATGACCTGTATGATAGCAGAGAATTCTATAATTATTTTTCTAAAGATGAAATTCAAAATTTGCCCTATGGTTTATATACTTTAATCGAGGAAGAGCAAAAAAACGAGAATGAATTGATTTTTCAAAATCTTATTGAATTCATCTGTGATTTATATGTCAGTTTAAATATCAGTAATGATGATTTTGAATATATAGATTCTAAATTAGATGAAATTGGATTTTGCGAAAAGTTCTCCGCATATTTAAATTCTGATTTTCTATTCAAAAAACAAGGCACAATCTTGGCTTTTGCAAAAATGAGAAAAATTAATAATTGTAAATATCTGGAAGAAGCTTTTATTAATTATTACCATAAAAAAAATCCTATTTTGGCTTCAACTTGTCTCAAAGAATTGTTCTATTTAAAAAGTAAAAAGGCCACAGAATATGAAGATTTACTTTTTCAGGAAATTGATTTAATAAATCTAATTTCAATTATTCTGATGGATGATAACAAACTTACAGACAAAGCATTAAAATTATATCGGAATAAAAAGTTTTTAAAAAATATAACAAGTGAAAACCTTGTTGATTTTGCCATGAGTTTTGAAATTTTTATAACAAATGTTCAAGGTGTAAATCATATAAAAGATTTCAATAGAGATGAATATATAAAAAGTATTAATTACTTTGAAGAAATTTATGGTTCCTATAAGGTTGAAGATTATAAATCTTTCTATAAAAAAGCTTTACAGGAAATAAGAAATAATCATATAGTTTCGTAGCCGACAGCGGGTCAAGCCCGATTTTTTTTATGCTTGACGGTTTTTACAAAGTATAATTATAATATAATTATGGATAAAATAATCTTTGAATGGGATCCTGTAAAAGCGGAATTGAATTATTTCTGCAAGAAAAGCGAATGCACTTGAATCCGCACAATATGGAGGAAGATAAAATGAGAGACAATTATGATTTTTCAAATGGAATAAAAAATCCTTACGCAGACAGACTCAAAAAACAGATTACAATCCGTCTTGATGCTCAGGTAATTGAATATTTTAAGAATATGGCAGAAGAAACAGGTATGCCGTATCAGAATATTATTAACTATTATCTTCTGGATTGTGTAAAAGAAAAGAAACATCTGGAACTTGCGTTTAGTAAGTAATATCACATAAAAAAGCTTCAATGCGATACGGCTTTGGCACAAAGGCTGCTTTGTAGGAGAGTAATATTAAAAAGAATTTTATAGTACTTATTTCAATTCTTCTTCTCATAATTTTTTTTGTAAGCTGTAAATCCACGCAAACAGAATCAACTTCCAGTAAAAGCTCCAGAAATAAAAATAGTGGAATCCTTGTTCTTTATTGCAGAGACAGTGGCGAAGTGTATTATCAGGAAGATGAAAATGAAATACAAAATATATTGAGCCTTTTACCTAAAAGTTTGAATGTGAAGTATTCAACAAAACTTAGATTAAAGAAGCTCATCTTGTTGAACGTTCGCGCCCATCATTCACATTTTTTGTATTTAACAAATGATTCCGGCATCAAAAAAGAAATTGACATCAGTGTAGAAGACAATATATGGGATTATAAAGATGGATTTGAATATCATTATTTTCCATCAGAAGGCATTGAAAAAATTATTTCTAAAATGAATAAGGGTATTAAAAATATAGAGACCTTTGAAAAAACAAATGAGCGGAGGCAGTTTGTTGAAGAGTTAAGGGCAGACGGCAAGGTGCTGTATATGAAACTTGAACCTGACTTTGACATTATTATGGGAACATTTAAAATATATGTCCCTGCTGCTAACCAAGAAGCTATAAGCCAGATTGAAGTTGAAAAAAATCTAACATCACTTTATGGTGAAGTGCAAAGATTTTTCTGGAAAAAAGAAAAGATTTTAAATAACTTTGCTATATCCCAGCCTAGTCGCTATATTGAAGAAAGTCAGGAAGCAGAACTTGAAATACGCGGAACAAAAGAGCTTTATGATAAAATAGACATATACAGTAAAGGAGATTTTATAGAAGACAATTACTACAAAACCGTTGAGTATTACACAAAATATTAATAAATTCAATTTTGAGTTTTTAGCAAGAAATGTGTCATTTTCCAGCTAGACCCGATAATCCGCTTTGAAAGACCTCCGGGGCAAGCCCGAAGGTGACTGTCGTGACCCCGAAGGTGAAAGTCGTAAGCCGCTCGCTGTTTTTACGCCAACAAATGTTACTTGACATTCTGGGGAGTTGTCCGCTCGCTTCGCAAGCTACCGAGTTAATTCGTAACTCGCGGGATTTTTATGTTAACACGATTCATTTTAGCAGGCGTTGCGGGCGGCGTTTGAGCCCGCAGAGGGGGTAGCACGCAACGAAGTGCGGGCGCAGGGGGAGACTTCCCCCTCCTAAATACATAGGCAAAAACCTTTTTCTCTTGTTGACACAAATCGTAAAAAATGCTATTATCTTTTCCGTTATGGCGTCTTACCCAAGTGGGAAGGGAATGGTCTGCAAAACCACTATGAAGCGGTTCGACTCCGCTAGACGCCTGCTACGAGCCGTAGAATTTACATCTTGTGAATTTTACGGCTTTTTTTTATGCTATTATGTATGGGAAGAAGACTGTCTGGACATTTTATGAGAAGACTTAAGGCCATATTTTTGTTGCTCATTTTTTTTAGCTTTTATCCGCTTACGGCAGAGGTTACTAGCATTAACGGTCAGCTTTCCGGGGGCACAAACATCCGCTCGGTTCAAAGCCAATACTTTCTTATTATTTTTCCGGAGCAATGCATCCAGAGCGCAATGGAGCTTAGGCAGAACGCAGATTCCATTTGCCAAAAGATTTGTTCCGATATGAACATGACCTGCCCCTTTACGGCCATGCCAGTGGTTATTACCCAGAGCACGGACGTTTACAACGCATACTTTAGCAATGCAAGCTACAACCACATAGTTCTTTTTGATGCGGCGGCAACAGAAGACCTTTCCCTTTACTCCGACAACCTGCTTTCCACTTTTGAACATGAGCTTACCCATGCGCTTACCGTGAACCAGAAGTCGGACAAGTTTAGGCACAGGCTTTGCAACATGATTTACTGGGGAGATTTTATAGAAACGCCTTCCATGATAAAGGAGGGGGCGGCTGTTGCCCAGGAGAGCCGTGGCGGTCAGGGAAGGCTTAACAGTTCATTTTTCCTGCACACGATAAGGCAGACAAAGCTTAGCGGGGAATTTCCTTCATGGCCGGACGTGCTTGGTTCGCGTGACATTTACCCGGCTGGCAGTACGCCGTACATTTTTGGCAGTTCCTTTACCAAGTGGCTGCAGGAAAAGTACGGAATGCAAAAGTATGCGGACTTCTGGTGGGAAATTATCAACAATTTCCACATTACCTTCCGCGGGGGATTTCAAAAGGTTTACGGGGTGAATTTGAATGCTGCTTGGAAGGAATTCATGCAGAGTGTTCAAGTTCCTTCTATAAATAGCAATCCTTTGGCAGAGGAATTTATTGGCGATTTTTTTAGGGCTGCGGGTAAAAAGACTGGTGCGGGCGGTAAGGCTGGGGCGAAGAAGCTGGACAGCAAAAACACGAGCGGCTACAGGTACACAGGGCTTACGTCTTGCAAAAATGGCTTTGCCTACATTGAAGGCGAAACATCTTCGGTCTACTATTCCGGCATTAAAAAGGACGGTTCATTTGAAAAGCCAAGGAAGCTTTTTGCCCACAAGGGAATTACATCCATTTCTCTTTCTCCGGACGGGGCATTTCTTGCGGTAAGCTACCACAGCTACAACAGCATGAACGTAAAGACAAAGGTTAAGCTCTACAACATGCAGTCAAAGGATTGGACAAGCTTGGACGAGACAGGCCTTAGGGACGCCTCAGTTCTGATTGCAAGGGGCGCAAAAGAAGGAAAGCCTTGTGAATACGCACTTGCAGCGGTAAAGGTTATCGGTCAGAAAAGCTTTATAAAGACCTATCGAATAAAGGACGGGCAACTTGAAGAAGACAAGGAGCTATTTCTTGGCAAGGGGGAAGCCCCCTTCTCTCTTTGCGGAGGAAGAGGAGGAAACATAGCCTTTCTTTGCAAAGACGGCCTTGAATGGAAAATACGGAATGTCTTTGCCTACGGAAAAGATGCCGGGAAGGGAATTGAATATTCGCTTGGAAAAGATGTTGAGCTAAGGGACCTTTCCTTTTACTACGGATCAAGCACCCCCTCAGGCCTAAACCAAAGCGACCGCACTTCCGGGGAAGAAAGCCTTGCCTTTAGCCTTGCAATGCCTGGAACTTTTCCCCGCCTTGGAATTATAGAAGGCTCAGGCGCATACATTTTGTCTACCGATGTCTCAGGCGGTATATACAGCCCGGTCTGCCTTGGAGAAAGCACCGTCTACAGCGCGCATTTCTACATGGACAGCAAGCTGCTTAAAATGAATGCAAAAGGCATGCCGCTTCAAAGTGTCCATGCAGAAGAAAAAGCAATATATGTTGCCATCAAAGGGAAGGGAGAGGAAAGCCGTAGCGATGACGGTAATAGCAGCGCCGAAGTAATTCAGCAGGAAGAGGCAATTGCAAGCTTTCTTGCAGACGCAAAGCCCTACCGCAACATGTTCCAGAAAAAACTCTCCGTCCTGCCATTTTCCTATGTTCCCCAGTATGACGACAATGGAGCCTACTCCAACACAATCGTCTTCCCCGGCGTGATGGGCATATTCGCCACCCCCTGGGACAACGAGATTCTTTCCATCAGCACGGGCTGGGACATATTCAGCAGGTGCGGCGGCCTTGCGGTAAAACTGCAGGGCGGATCCATGCAGCAGACCCAGTTTTTTGTCTACGGAGAGGAAGCTGCCCTTACCTACGACGCAAACGGCATAAGGCAGTTCTCCAACAGCATAAGCATGAGCAACACGGTGCAAGTCGGAAAAACAGGCTCCATTACTGCAACGGAAAAAAACCTGCTCGTGGACGGAAAGCAAAAGCTTTCAAGCAGTGATGACTACGACTTTTCTCTTTTTGGCAGTGACAACGCGGGAATATTCGCCTCTACAAAAATGGGGGATTCCGACAACCAAAGCCTCTTTAACATGCAAAATGCCCTTTCCCTTGAATACTCAAACATTCACCAGACAGGTTCAGGCTATTGGAACAGGTCTGGATTCAGCTTTAAGACCGTCTACGCAAACAAATACCTTAGGATCAAGGACGAAAACAGCTCCTACTCAAACAGCCAGCTCTTCCCGTCCGCGACAATCCGCATAGGAAACCTCATTCCTATTGACTGCAGGCAGGGCTTAACATACAACCTTCCGGTCGGAGCATCCGCTTCCCTGTGCTACAACGCCACAAGCCTCTTTAAGTTTTCGGCAGAAGCAGTACTCTTTGCCTCGGAAATACAAAAGGGAATTTCCGCCGTTCCCCTTTACTTCAAGAGATTTTCAATTACTGGCGGATATGCGATGAGGATTGCCCACCTGAACGGCAACATGGAAATATTCAGGATTACAGAGGCATTAAAAGAAGCAGACAGTGACCTTATGGAAGACGCAGTTTACCTAACGGCATCCTTCTACCAAATGATAAACACCGGGGTACTTGCATCCCCATCCATAGTTCACAAGCTCAGCCTTTCATTCAGATACCAGCCGCACACATTCAACGACGAGAAAAAATACGTGCTTGGCATCGGTTCTTCTTTTTTCTACTGATTTTTGCGGCGCTTTTATATGCTAGGGGCTTTCCGGGGTTCCGCGGGGCCCTACCCGCTCCATTGCTCCACTCCGTTCCGCAACCCGCCTGCGGCGGGCCCCTCCAATCCCTGCCGTGCCTATATTTTCAACCGCCAGCTCCCACGCTGCATGCAAGCTGCCGTCTTTCAGCGTTTGCAGAACAATTATTTTTCTTTTTTTTCCTTTTTGACTTTCTTTGCACCGGACTTTATGGCCTTGAAGAGTTTTTCCAACTTTGCATAGTCCTTAACGCCGGGGGCAGATTCTACGCCGCTTGAAACATCCAAAAGCTCGGGGTTGAATTTTTGGATTATGTCCTTTACGTTCTTGGGGTCAATTCCGCCTGCAAGCCAGAGCTTGGTCTTTTTGCCAACCTGCTCAACAAAGCCTTCGCCAACCTGAATGCCTGTTCCGCCAACCTGGTCTCCGTCCTTTGCGTCAATCAGGATTCTGGGTTCACCGTAGGCACACATAACGTCTATCTGCTGCAGGTCTTCAACGCTCGTTATGTTTACGGCAGGATAATGTGGTATTTCTGACGGCTTGAACTTCTTCTTGCCGGCATCAAGCCCCTCTGCCCTAAGGAATTCGTCTGCACATCCGTGAAGCTGGATAAAGTCAAGTACACCTGAGTCTATAAGAGCGTAGGCTTCCTTTGCTTCGTCTGAGAAAGGGTCTGTTATTACGCCAACAAGGCTAACCTTTCCGCGCAGGCTTGAATTCTGCAGTTCACCGGCGATTTTTGCCACTGTTGAGCCTGCAACATTGCGCTTGCTTTCGGCACAGAAAATAAAGCCCAAGAGATCTGCACCAAGCTTAACGGCCTTTACCGCATCAGGGGCAGAGGTTATTCCGCAAATCTTTACGAAGGGGCGGGGTTTCTTTTCCATGCGGCGGCGCAAGGAACCTGCATACTCAAGCCACTTCTTGGATGCATCATTTTCTTCTGCTTCCACGAAGGATGCAACGAGGGAACTTGCCTCTTCAGGATTTGAGGCAGCGGCTTCACCCATCAGCATGCCGGTAAAGCCCAGGCTTCCTGCAAAAGATGCGGCCTGGGTGGTCTTGATTCCGCTTTCAAAGACAACGCGGGAACTTACACCGGAAATTATGCGGATTTCCCTTATCATGCCGGCTGGCTTTAGGAAGTCTATGCTAAAGTCACTTAGGTCACGGGCATTCACGCCGCAAACTATGTAGCGGTTGTCCACGGCTTCCAGGAGCTGCTTGTACTTCTGCAAGTCTTCGCTTTGGCGCAGTTCAACAAAAGCTGTAATCTTAAGGAAGGCACATTCCTTTGCCATTTCTATGAGCTTTTCCGTGTCCAGCATGCGGGCAATCAAAAGGACTGCATCCGCCCCGCACTTGTATGCAATTTCGACCTCTTCCGGGTCAAAGAGAAAGTCCTTGCGGAGGACTGCCACGTTTCGGTTGCCAACTTCCTCACATACAGCAATCAGGTCCTGCAGGGAACCTTTAAAATAATTCTGCTCCGTAAGAACTGAAATTGCGCTGGCACCAGCCTCAACGTATTTTCTTGCAGTGTCGGCGGCATCAAGGTTGGGGGCTATGTCTCCCTTGCTGGGGGAGGCCCTCTTTATCTCCAGGATTGCCCCCTTTGCACCAAGGAAGGGCACTATACGCCTTGGGCGTTCACGGGGAATGTCAACTCCGTAGTTAAAACTAAGGTTCCTTATATCCTGCTTGCGTTTCTGTACAATTTCATCAATAATGCTCATTTTTTTTTAGCCTTCTATATGTAATATTTAAATCGGCAAAAATGCCCTATTTCCTTGCATTTGTAAAAACTTATGCTATAATTAAGTTATGCCTGCGACTTGCATTTCCAAGTCATAGACAAACTTTTGGAGGAAGAATGAGCCCAAGCACACCCAAAACAGACAACTTAAAGAAGCCTCAGGCAGAAGCAAAGAGCCAGGACCAAAAAAAGCTTGAACCATCCTCCGAAGACGCAGCAAAAGTCCGTGCGGCAAAAATAGCGGCAAGAAAAGCAAGGGCAGCAGCCCTCATTGCAGAAGCAAACGCCACATCCCCGCGCCGAATCACCGTCGTCTACGGTTCCATCCTTAAAAAGCAGAAGGAAGTGGACGCTTATACAAGGGGAACCGTCATTGAACTGGACCGCCAGCCAGTTGAGGCAGCAGAAATCCTTGTAGACGGCAAACTCTTTGCAAGAGGCAAACTCTCAAGCCAAAACGGCCACGCTTCCGTGCAGATAACAGAGATTGTAAAGAAATAACCTTAAATTTTCAAGTGGGGTAAGCCTCACCACGAAAGGCATTCACCCCATATTTCCTAATTAAAACCCAGAGTACTCTTAACGTGGGAGCGGAAGTCTGCAAGGGCCTCTTCCTTTGTCTTTTCACCGTAGGCATAGGATGAAACCGCCTCGCTCCAGAGGGCTTCTATGGCCTGGTCTGACCCCTGAACAAGGCTTTCCTTTGTGTTTCTGGACATTTCACAGAGTTCCGCGTAGTGGTTCTGACCGCCAAGGAAGGGCTCGCTAAAGGTATTTTTTATTGCATCCTGGGTGTGGATGTTTGCAACGATGTCACCCGTCATGCGGGCATAGCCTGTGCAAAAGCCGTCGTCGCTTACAAGATAGCGTATCATTTCCTTTACAGCCTCGGGGTTTTTCGTGCCCTTGTAGGCAGCAAGCCATGTGCGACCGCAGTCATAGTGGACGGGGCCCGCGACCATTGCCCAGTCACCGGCAGTATCACCGGCATTTTCCTTCAAGACAGAATGAAGTCCCCAGGCGGGCAGGAAATAGCAGAAAATCTTTGCGCTCTTGCCAGATTCATCAGTGAGGGTGTCGTTCATACCGGCAAACCAGCCTTCCGACCACTGCCTTACGCCGGCATCGTAGTGCTTTACGTGCATTGTGCGGCACATTTCCATGTAGGCCTGCATTGCCGGGTCTATAAAAAGATTGTTGTTCGTAACCCAGTGAACCTTGCGCAGGCCCTTGTAGGGCATAAATAGGTCTTGGGAAGAAGAGACTATGTATACAGTTCCGTAGGACTTTTCATTTATGAGCTTTGCGGAATCCAGAAAAGACGGAATGTCCTTGAGGTGCTGCTGAACCATCACCGGGTCGTCAGTGCCAAAGAAGCGTTTTGCAAGGCTTCTGCGGTAGAAGACCGCTCCGGGAAAGACCTGCCAGCTCATTCCATACACATGCTCGTCGTAGGTTCCGACCTGCATAGGGTAGGAATCCATTTTGTCCTTGACCTGCTCGTAGATGTCGTCCAGGGGCAGCAAAAAGTCTGCACCTTCTTCTATATACTTTCGGACAAAGGAAACGTCCAGGGCAAAAACATCGGGAACCTCGCTTGAACAACTCAACGCCCGGTCAAGCTTGGAAGGGAACTGGTCAACGGGTGTAAGCGAATAGTCAACCTGAACGTCGGGATGCCTTGCCTTGTAGCCAAAGGTGGGTATGTCCAGCATGTTGCCAAGCTCGCTTGAATATGACCACACTACGATTTTTGGCAGATTTTCGCTATTTGCAGAATTTGACTTTCCGCTGCAGCCAAGAAAGCAGATGGCAGCAGAAGATGCAAAGGTTAAGGCAGCTGCAAGAGCCGCAAAATGATACTTTTTCATTAAACTATCCCCAGAAGCTTCTTTACAGTCCGGCGTTTTAAGATGGTTTTTAGCAGATTTTCCAAGCCGGGGCCGCATTTACAAAAGAAAGCTTTCAAATACATATTATTAGCGCATTTACAAACATCGTCAAGGAATTTTGAAGGATTTCTCTCTGCCAAAAGGTGGAAATATTTCAGAAAGGTGTATATTTTTATATAAATTTATCTTTCCATACAAACGTACCGCAGGATATCCCGCCACGAAAGGCACCCTAGCCCCGATTGGAAGGGGCCGCGAAAGCGGCTTGCCGCAGGCAATGGAGGGGGGTGGGGCCCCCGGAACCCTGGAAAGCGGGATAAAGTCTTTTCTGGCATTTTATCCCGCAAGTTTTCTGCTAGCAAATGACGCGCCAGGCAGGAAGTTGCACTGCATGAAACCGTGGCACTGATTCTTCTAAAGGATAAAATGCCACAGTTTTTACATGACGGCCGCTCCAGAAAAGAAAGGAAAAATTTATGCTGCACTCGGAACAGGCGATGATGGGTTGCTTTCTGTGCGCACCTCTTCAAGCTTTGCCAAAGCCTTTCCGCTGTCAATCGCATCAAGGGCAACCTTGTAGCCTTCCGAAATGTTGCGTGCCTTTCCGCTTATGTAAAGCAGGGCACCCGTGTTAAGGGCGACGGCCTCGCGCACTCCCCTTTTGCCCCTTCCATTAAGGACTTCAAGGGCCATTGCGGCATTGTCAGCTCCGGAACCACCTGCAAGGTCATTGGGGTCAACGCCTGTAATACCGATTTTTGCAGGGTCAATCACGTAGCGGAACTCCTTTCCGTCCTCGTTAATCTGGAAGACGTGGGTAAGGGCACACGGACTTATCTCGTCATAGCCGTCATCGCTTGCAACGACCATAACGCGTTTTGCACCAAGTTCCTTTGCTGCACGGGCATAGCGCTCAAGGAGGTCCTTTGAGTAGACGCCAAGCACTTCGTATTCGGCACCGGCAGGGTTAAGGAGGGGACCAAGGATGTTCATGATTGTCTTGATTCCAAGTGCCTTGCGTACAGGAGCCGCGTATCTCATTGCGGCATGGTAAATTGGAGCCATAAGGAATGCAAAGCCGGTCTTCTTTATGATGTCAGTTGTCTTTTCTGGCGTATTGTCGATTTTAACTCCCAGAGCCTCAAAAAAATCTGCGGCCCCGGACTTGGAAGAGACAGCCCTGTTGCCGTGCTTTGCAACCTTCTGGCCGCAAGAAGCTGCAACGATTGCGCTAAGTGATGAAATGTTAAAGCTTCCCTTGCAGTCACCGCCTGTTCCAACTATTTCCGCAAGCCCCGGAATCTTTTCCGGCATGGGCTTTTTCTTCTTAAGCAGAACTTTTGCGCACCCTACAATCTCGCTGGTAGTATGCCCCTTTGCGGCAAGGGCAGTAAGCATGGCAGCCGTAACACGCTCGTCAAGGTCGCCGTCAGTAAGGTTTTCCATGAATATGGCCGCCTGGTCTTCGGTAAGGTCCTTGCGGTCGATTACCATGCTAAGATAGGATGCAACGGGAAGGTTGTCACGCCTGTAGTTGAGGAAGGCAGTAAAAATGCGGTCCCCTGTTTCGCTTGCAATGCTTTCCGGGTGGAACTGAACCCCTTCTATGAACATGGTTTTGTGGCGTATGCCCATAATGTCGCCGTCGGCAGAACGGGCCGTAACCTCAAAGCCTTCTGGCAGGGTGGACTCGTCGATTACAAGCGAATGGTAGCGGGTAAAGCTTGCCTTTGTTCCCACCAGGCGGAAGATACCGCGGCCGTCAAGCTTCATCTCTTCAACAACGCCGTGGCAAATTCTCTTTGCCTGGACGATTTTTGCACCGAATGCCTCACCGATTGACTGGTGGCCAAGGCAAACCCCAAGGATGGGAATCTTTCCCGCAAAATACCTTATCGCTTCCTTGCTGATTCCCGCATCGCTTGGCGTACCGGGGCCAGGACTAATGACAAGACGCCCAGGATTCATGGCCTTTAAGTCTTCAAGCGTGCATTCCTTTGAGCGCACAACCTTTACTTCCTCGCCGGAAAGCCTCTGCAAAGCCTGAACAACGTTGTATGTAAATGAATCGTAATTATCAATAACCAAAATCATATTTTTCCCCCTTATTTGTTTTCAATCACCTTTACCAAAGCCCCAAGCTTTTCGCAGGTCTCCTGCCATTCGCGGTCCGGGTTGCTGTCGTAGACGATTCCTCCCCCGGCCTGCAGCGTCCAAGTGGCATTCTGCCTTAACGCACAGCGGATTCCTATGCAAAAGTCCAGGTCACCGTTTGTCTGCAAATAGCCTATTGCCCCGGCATAGAAGCGTCTCTTTATCTTTTCCAGCCGGCTCAAAATCTCTATCGCGCTGATTTTTGGCGAACCGCTTACAGTTCCAGCAGGAAATGCAGAGCGAAGAACCTGGACAGGCTTTACACCATCCCGTACCCTACCCTCGGTGTCGCTTACAAGGTGCATGACGTGGCTAAAGTATTCGCAGTCCATGTAGCGCGTAACTTTTACGCTTCCGCTCTCGCAAACACGGCCCAGGTCGTTTCTTGCAAGATCCACCAGCATAAGGTGCTCGCTCTTTTCCTTGGGGTCACCGAGCAGGTCCTTTTTAAGCTCTTCGTCTTCCGCTGCATTTTTCCCACGGCGGCGCGTACCCGCAATCGGGCGTATCGAGGCAATTCCGTCACGGACGCGGACAAGGCTTTCCGGCGAAGAACCCACCAGCTGCCTGTCGCCAAAGTCTATGTAGAGCAGGTAGGGCGAAGGATTCACCGAACGCAGGCGGCGGTAAATTTCCAGAGCAGAATTTTCGCATTCAAGGGTAAGCCTCCTGCTGGGAACTGCCTGAAAAATATTCCCCGCCACAATGTCCTTCTTTAGCGCGACAACCTTGTCCTTGTATTCCCTTTCGGAAAGGGCAAGGTCCGTCACCACGCGGCAAGGCATGGGCTCCTCTGGCGGCGCAAGGTAGCTAAAATCCATGTCACCCAAGCGTTTTTTAAGATTGTCCACAGCCTTCTGCAGGTCAATCTGGTGCTCGGTATAGTTCATCGCAAAGACATGCAGGGTCTCCGTAAAGTGGTCAAATACAATGTACAGGTGGCCAACAACAAATTCGCTCTCAGGAATATGCAGCTCGTCCACCTGGGGCGCAAGGTTAATCGTATCGCACCTGGCACAAAACTCGTAGCCAAGGCTTCCAACACCGCTGGCAGGAACTGGGATCCCCTTTACAGGAAGCTCGTTTTCCTGGGCAACGTAAAGCAGGGCATCCAGAATGTCTGTCTTACCACCGGCAGAATCTCCCCCAACAAAAGGAATGCGGCGGCCGTCCACAATAAAGGCAACCCCGTCATCATCCTGCAAAATGTGAAAGGCTTCCTCGCACAAAAGAATGGAATACCTTTCCTTTCCCATATTAAAACGTGCACTCTCCAAAATGGCCTTTGCCCCAATCTTTTTTGCAAGGGAAAAAGGCGTGTACCTCTCCGCAGACAAGTTTTCATATATGCAATCCTGACGCTTGCTCATAAAAGCCCTCCAAGGCTCAATCAAATTTGTTACTACTTACAGTAACAATATAGCAAGCAGATCTGTTTCTGTCAATAGAAATATTAAAAAATTTTGAATTTTCTTTGGATTGATAAATAGGCAAAAAAAACAGGGGACAAAAATGCCCCCTGCCGTTCAGCGGATAATTAAAACTCAAAGACCCAAGCTATTTCTTAATCTGTTCCTTTGTGTAGAACTTGGGATTGTAGAAGATTCCGTTGCCTTTCTTGATTTCCTCGCGCTGCTTGTTGTTCTTTTCTATGTGGTTCTTGAGGATTGCGTCAATCCACCTGAGCAAGTCTACCGCAATGTGGCTTCCTGCCGCAGCAAAATCCCAGACAAAGCGGGCCACGCAGCATACGATGCGCCAGATGAGCTTTGCAACAAAGACAATCACCATGATTACAAACTTAATCACGTACTTGAGGCACTTGTAGATGAATATACGAACAAGCTCAAAGACTATGCGGATGAGTATTGGCATTACAAAGAAAATGGCTGCCCAAACAGGAATAGTGTATTCGTTTACGCCGCCAGCACGAAAAACTTCAAATGAAGCGAGGACAGTAAAAATCGTAAAGAAAAGGTAGAGAACGCCAAGAATGCAGGAAAGCACATCCTTTAAAAGTATGAGCAGGGTGATTCTTTCCATTGCCACGCCTTCGAGGCACCACTGCTTTGTGTGCTTGGTGAAATCCGTCTGGGGAAGCTTAAGGACCTTTCTTAGGAAAATGTAGCCTAAGACAGCTGCTACGGCAGAAACGACTGTTACAATTTTGATGTAGGTCGATTCATAGTTTGCAAAACTTAACAATTCTAACATGAAAAACTCCTTGATGTTAAATATAAGACAATTCTAAAGCAGAATGTCCAAAATGTCAAATCTGCACATAAGCAAGCAACTTGTAGACAAGAAAGGCGAAAATCCATGCCAAAAGGCACTGCCAGGCAACCATGGCAAAAGACCATCTCTTTCCAAGTTCCCTCTTTACGGAAGCTATTGCCGCAACACAGGGGGAATAAAGCAGGCTAAAGACAAGAAGGCTGGCCGCAGAAGGCATGGTAAGGGCAGAAGTGATTCCGCCCGCAAAAAGAATTTCCATCGTGGAAACAACGCTTTCCTTTGCCATCACCCCGGAAATGAGCGAAGTGCAAATTCTCCAGTCGCCAAGCCCCAGAGGCCGCATTACAGGCTCCAAAAGCCCCGCAAAAAGGGCAAGTATGCTTCTGGAAGAATCCTGGGTAAAGTTCAGGCCGGGGGTAAAGCTCTGCAAGAACCAGATTACAATGGTCGCCACAAAAATCACGGTAAAGGCCCTCTCCAAAAAATCCCTTGCCTTTTCCCAAAGCAGCTGGGCCGTATTCTTTAGGCTGGGAAGACGGTAATTCGGAAGCTCCATCACAAAGGGAACAGGCTCACCCTTGAACAGGGTCTTCCTGTAGAAAAGGGCTGCAAGTATGCCTACAAATATCCCGCCAAGATAAAGGGCTGTCATGACAAGTCCCCCGCAGCGGGGAAAAAATGCCGCCGTAAAAAAGGCATAAATAGGAAGCTTTGCCGTGCAGCTCATAAAGGGTGTCAAAAGAATAGTCATCTTGCGGTCGCGCTCGCTTGGCAAAATTCGGGTGGACATAACCGCAGGAACCGTACAGCCAAATCCTATCAAAAGGGGAACTATGCTCCGCCCTGAAAGGCCAATTTTTCTAAGGAGCGTATCCATTACGAATGCAACGCGGGCAATGTAGCCTGAATCTTCCAAAAGGGAAAGGAAGAGGAACAAAGTCACGATTATGGGCAAAAAGGCCAGCACACTGCCCACCCCCGCAAAAATACCGTCAACAATAAGAGCGTGAAGGACTTCATTGGTCCCTGCCCTGGTAAGAGCGGAATCTGCAAGAAGAGTAAGCCAGTCTATTCCCCTTTCCAAAAGCCCCTGCAAAAATGCCCCGATTACATTGAAGGTCAAAAAAAAGACCAGTGCCATAATCAGGACAAAAAAAGGAATCGCTGTGTACTTTCCGGTCAAGAGGGAATCTATTTTTTGGGAACGAAGCCTTTCCCGGTTTTTCTTGGGCTTGTGGACTGCCTTGCCGCAGACATTTCTTATGTATGAATAGCGCATGTCTGCAATTGCTGCGCTGCGGTCGAGTCCCCTTTCCCTTTCCATCTGCAGGGCTATGTGTTCAAGGGTTTCCTTTTCGTTAAGGTCCAGGTCCAGCTGGTGAACAATCCTCTTGTCCCCCTCGAGCAGCTTGCTGGCCGCAAAGCGCACAGGTATTCCCGCCTTTAGCGCATGGTCTTCTATAAGGTGGATAACAGCATGAAGTGCCCGGTGCACCGCCCCCCCGGAATCCTTTTCATCGCAGAAATCCTGCCTGAGCGGCTTTTCCTGAAAGTGGGCAACATGGAGCGCATGCTTTACAAGTTCGTCCACCCCCTGGTTCTTTGCCGCAGATATGGGAACAACAGGAACTCCCAAAAGCTCCTCCATCTTGTTTATATCCACTGAGCCGCCGTTGCCGTAAACCTCGTCCATCATGTTCAGGGCAACAACCATAGGAACATTCATTTCCAAAAGCTGCATGGTCAGGTAAAGGTTGCGCTCTATGTTCGTAGCATCTACAATGTTTATGATTCCCCTGGGCTTTTCGTTGAGCACGAAATTCCTTGAAATAATCTCCTCGCTTGAATAGGGCGACATGGAATAAATGCCCGGCAGGTCAGTCACAAGCGTGTCCGAATGCCCGCGTATGGAGCCGTCCTTCCTGTCTACCGTAACCCCCGGGAAATTCCCAACGTGCTGGCTGGAACCCGTAAGCTGGTTAAAGAGAGTCGTCTTTCCAGAATTCTGATTTCCCACAAGCGCGTATGTAAGAAGGATTCCCTCGGGAAGGGGATGTTCACCCTCCTTTGCATGGAAGCGCCCGTCTTCCCCAAGCCCAGGATGCTCCGTCCTGAATTTTCTGTCCAAAGGCAAAGGCCCGCCGTCAGTCCCGAATTCCACTCCAGAACCTTCGCATTCGTCCACTTCTATCTTCTGTGCATCGTCCAGCCGCATGGTAAGCTCATAGCCGCTAACGTCAAATTCTGCGGGGTCGCCCATGGGGGCAAGCTTTACCTTTGTTACGGCAGTACCGGGAATGATTCCCATGTCCAAAAAATGCTGCCTGAGTTCCCCGTTGCCGCCTACCTTTAAAATGCGTCCTGTTTTTCCTAATGCCAAGTCCTTAAGTGTCATAAAAACATAATAGCGTATTTTACAGAAACTGTGTAGACTCTTTGATTAAGGTGCTTGACCAGGCACTTGACACTTTTTTGCTTAGCATATATATTATTTCTACACCGCTTTTTAATGCGCGACTAGCTCAGATGGTTAGAGCATCACGTTGACATCGTGGGGGTCACTAGTTCGATTCTAGTGCCGCGCACTAAGAGGCGGTGCTTTTGTTTTTAAATATATGAATGTCCATCCTATCCTCCTTGCAAAGGGTAGTAGCAGGGATTGGAGGGGGCCGTAGGCGACCGGCCGGTACGGACGGGCCGCGCGTCGTAAGACGGGCAAGCCCCGGAAAGCCCGGAAAAATGATTTCCCTGTCATTTATGACAGGGCGCGTAAAAATGACAGCCCGCTCCTAAATTCTTCTAAAGACAAGGCTTGTATTCACTCCGCCAAAGGCAAAGTTGTTGCTCATCACGTATTCCGCATCCGGCAGCTCCAGGCCGCTTCCCATTATGTAGCCAAGGGGCGCGCAGTTTGGGTCAAGCTGGGTAAGGTTAAGGTTTGGATGGAAGTAGCCTTCGTTCATCATGTTTATGGTAAGCCATGCCTCTACGCATCCGCATGCACCAAGAGTGTGGCCAATGTAGCTTTTTGTAGTGCTAATGGGAACGTCCCTTTTAAAGACTGAATAAGTGGCAATGCTTTCTGCAACGTCTCCTGCGGCAGTGGAAGTTCCGTGGGCATTTACGTAGGCAATTTTTTCAGGGGCAATTCCGGCGTCATCGAGTGCAAGCCTAAGTGCCTGAGCCATAGTCTCCGAATTGGGGCTTGTGATGTGGGTTCCGTCGCAGTTGGTTCCAAAGCCTGCAACCTCTGCATACATCTTTGCACCGCGCTTGTATGCGTGCTCCATGTCTTCAAGAATCAGGGTTCCAGCCCCTTCGCCAATAACAAGGCCGTCGCGCTTTACATCAAAAGGCTTTGGCTCTTCCTGTGGATGGGCGTTGTCGTATGCAGTTGCACCCATTGCATCAAATGCCGCTGCATCAGGAGGAACAAGCTCTTCTGCTCCACCTGCCACCATCATGTCCTGTATGCCGTTTTCTATTGCCTCGTATGCGTATCCGATTGCCTGGCTGCCTGAAGTGCATGCTGTGTTAGTAGTGATTATTCTTCCGCGCAAGGAATAGAAGACGCTTATGTTTGCGGCACAAGTCTGGGGCATACACTTTATGTAGGTCTGGGAATCTATCTTGCTTGAGTCGTTTGTAAGCACCATGCCGAACATGTCCACCATGGAGTCCATGCTTCCCATGCAGGAACCGTATGCAATTCCAGTTCTGCCGTTGTGAAGTTCTTCCAAAAGGCTTCCGTCTTCATTCTTAAGGCCTGCATCTTCAAAGGCTGCTTCTGTCGCAGTAAGGGCAAGAAGGGCAACCCTACCCATACCGCGCACTTTTTTTCTTGGGTACTTGGGCAACTCTCCTGTATAGGGACAGGCAAGGCGTGTGTTCATCTTGTCAAAGCGGTCCCAGTCTGGCATGTAGCGTATGCAGTTTTTTCCGGAACGCAAAGTCTTATAGGCTTCGTCCCAAGTGTCTCCCAAAGCGGTAAGCATTCCTCCGCCTGTAACAACAACCCTTCTCTTTCCGTTTGCTTTTGTAAAATTCATATTATACCGCCGTTTACAGAAATTACCTGACGAGTAATGTATCCCGCTTCTTCGCTCAAAAGGAAGGTTACAAGGTTTGCAACATCCTCGGGCTTTCCCATTCGCTTCATTGGAACAGAAGCAAGCAGAGTTTCTACAGGTGCATCTTTTAGCATTTCCGTCTCAATAAGACCGGGTGCCACAGCGTTAACGGTAATGTTTCTGCTGGCAAGCTCAACCGCAAGGGCTTTGCAGGCACCAATCAGCCCCGCCTTTGCAGCACTGTAGTTTGTCTGTCCCCTGTTGCCGGTAATTCCGCTTACGGAAGAAATTGCAATTATGCGCCCCTTCTTCTTACGGCACATGGCAAGGGTCAGAGGCTGAAGGACGTTGTAAAAACCGTCAAGGCTTGTGTGCACTACAGAATCCCAGTCCTGGCCTTCCAGACCTGCAAAAGTCTGGTCTTTGTTTATTCCCGCATTGCTAACGATTCCCCAGAGGGCACCATGTGAAAGCAAAAGGGCATTCATCTTTTCGCGGCAGCCTTCCCTGTCAAGAACGTCAAACTGAATAAGCTCCCCTTTTCCACCGGCATCTTTTATCAAGCGCAAAGTTTCTTCCGCCTTTTCCTTACCGCGGTTGTAGTGGGCAATTACATAATATCCTTTTTTTGCAGCGGCAAGGCAAATGGCTCTTCCAATTCCTCCGCTTGCACCTGTTACAAGAATTTTTTTCTTTTCATCTTCCATTTTTATTTTTCCTTGGGCTAGTCATTCCTGCCCCAGCCTCTGTTCCAAATCTTTTGATTCCATTACGGTAATGAATGTAGTCACATCCGCATCATCCTGCGAAGTATTGTCCTGTCCGAATATTGCACAGCTGAATTTTGAAATGTCTCCGGAAGAAACATCCTCCGAAACTTTTATACTGATTGTTGTTCCTGCTGCAAAGGATGAAACCCTTGTCTTAAAGTGAGAGATGCTAAGTACAACTCCGGGATTGCATTTTTCACTTTCTCCGCGCACTGTTTTTTTTATGAAGGAAAGAGCCGCAACTCCCTGTGCCATAATTTCAAATGTGCACCATGAAGGAATTCCGCCAAGCACTTCATCGTAAAAAATATTGTCCGGCTTAACGTCCAGCTGCAAGGTTATCGTAAGCTTTTCCACGTCATACTGAACCACACGGTTCAAAAGGAACATCTTGCCCTTGTGGGGAACCATAGTCAAAAGCTCATCTTTTTCTACCGGAAGCTCAAACTGCATAAGAATCCTCCGCGCTAAGAATCAAAACCGTATTGCTTCCGCCGAATGCAAAGGAATTGCTCATGCAGTTCCTTACCCTGAATTTTACAGATGAATCCTTGCCTGCAAAATTCAAGTCCGGAAGTTCACTGTCCCTTTCTCCGTCCCAAGCCTGAAGGGGAACTTTGTCCGACCCCTTGGCACTTTCCTGAATAAGAGCCCAGCACACAGCAGCTTCCAATGCTCCAGCCGCACCAAGCGTATGTCCTGTCTCCGACTTTGTGGAACTGCACAAGAGTTTGTGGCTTGCAAAAACTTTTTCTACAGCCTTTGCTTCCATAGAATCATTAAGGCGGGTACCTGTCCCGTGAAGGTTAAGGTAATCAATGTCTTCCGCTTTTAAAGCTGCATCGTCCAATGCCTTTTGCATAGCATCCGCAGCCCCATTTCCTTCCGGGTCAGGAGATGTTATGTGGTAGGCATCCGAACTTTGTCCGCTTCCCGAAAGAATTACAGGCACTCCGCTTTTTAAAAGGTTGTCACGGCTAAGCAAAAAAAATGCCGCTCCGTCGCCCAAGGTTATTCCGTTTCTGTTTTTGCTGAATGGATTGGTCTTCTGCAAAGAGATGGATTCAAGTGAATCAAAGCCAAGAAGAACTGTGTCAGAAGCAATGTCCACTCCACCTGCAACCACGGCATCGGCAAGCCCAGAACGGATAAGTTCTGCCGCTTTGGAGATTGCAGCCGCACTTGAAGCACATGCCGTAGTGAATGCAAGGGACGCACCCTTAAGCTCATAGTTTTCGCTTACAAAAGTTGCAACATAATCCGCACACTGGTTTTCCAGGCTATAGGAAAGCGGAAAATTCCCCTGCTCAAAAAAAGCCTTGTGACCCGCAATAGAAAGTTCGCTTCCGTTGTCGCAAGAACCCACGCAGACTGCTACGCGGTCAGAGCCGTATTTTTCTTTTGCTTCAAAGATAAAGTCCTCTATCTGCAAAAGAGCGGCCGCTTCCAGCCTGGTTATTTTCATATCAAGTCGGGCCTTTACTTTAGGCAAAGAATCATCTTCAACACGGGCTGCAAAAAATTCCTTTCCAGAAAGAGTCCTTGTTTTTTTTATTCCTGAATTATCAGCGGAACACACACCAGCCCAAAGTTCGCCAATGTTTTTTCCTGCCGAACAAAAAACTCCGGGGGCCGAAAAATAAATTTTTTGCAAAGCTTCTGCTTTC
Source organism: Treponema sp. (assembly GCA_024695625.1). Classification (GTDB taxonomy): domain Bacteria; phylum Spirochaetota; class Spirochaetia; order Treponematales; family Treponemataceae; genus Treponema_D. The sequence goes on along the minus strand of JAILHV010000082.1, from coordinate 13,231 downwards.
ATTAAGGTTCAACCTCCGTAATAATATATGTGTAGTTACGAAGGTGGTTTCTTATCTTGATGCGGCTAATCTTTTTTTTCTTAAGACTTATTTCTATTTCTTCTATTAAATTCTTACCGTCATGAATTGTGCGCGTAATGGAAGTGGATGTTTTTGTTTCCGAAAAGGCAAGCCCTGCTGCAGAGTAATTTGCCTTTAGCACATCAAAGTCATAATATGCGTTTTGAAAATCCGCAACTATATATTCAGCCCTAAAGCTGTCTGGAAAAAAGTGGGATTCAAATTTAACGCTTTTTCCATCGTAGGAAAGAAAGCCAATGTCCACGCCAAAAGTGCTCAAAAGGCAGACAGAAATTTCTTTTTTATCCAGCTTAAGATATGCCATCATCGAAAAAGATTTTCCGTCAAAATCACCGCTAAATTCCTGGGCACACTCTTTGGAAAGGGAGCATGCAGAAGGCGGCAGAAGTTCTATACATTTTTTGTCGGTAATATAAACTGGATGGAGTTTTGCCTTGGCAGAAGAAACGCATGAAAAAAATGCAAATGATGACAAAAGCGCAGAAAAAATAAGAGCTGCAGCAAAAGTCTTTTGAGTAAAGTTCAAAAAGTTTTTTTGTGTAGGTAAGAGTTTCATAGGAATTTTAATTGTAAGAAATATGCCGTCTTTTGTCAAATACAGCAAAAGGGGCGGGACACCCAACTAGCTTTGCAGGAAGGTGGTGGCTACTGCGGCACAAAGGCCTGCAAAAACCGCAAGACCTATTACGTGGACAGGCACAAAGGAGCTAAAGGCAAGCGCGCCAAAAGAAATTGCCGTCGTAACAAAAGAAAGCAAGACCGCAAAAGGCTCAAGATTTTCTTCCCCACTTTGCAGAGAGGATTTTCTCTTTGAACTTTCCGCCATATAGATAATGTAGTCTAGGCCAAGACCAAAGACAAGAACTGCCCCCGTCATGCAAAAGAATTCGATTCTTGTAGAAGAAAGCACAAAGACAGTCACAATAGAAAGCACGCTCGCAAGGGGAACAAGCACAATCTTTGCAAGCTGCCTAAAGCCGTAGAAGAACTTTAGCATAATGGCAATAAGCACAAAAGCCAAAAGGAAAGTCTTTGCAATAAATTTGGAAAGCTGGTCCAGACCTTCGCTTATGTCCTCTGCCTTGTTCATAAAAAAGAGTCCCGGTATTTTTTCTGCAAACAGGCGGCATTCATCCTTGCTAAGAATCTTCCTTGGCATAAAGACTGAATAATATTTTTTGCCAATCTTTCCAAGCCAAAGATTTTCCGTTAAAGAAGAAAGTGCCGTGGGTAAGTCAGAAGGAAAAACATAAGAGTTTGCAGAAACGGCAAATTCATTTTTTATGGCCAAAGAATTTTCCCTAAGTGAAAGTTCATCTTCAAAGCCTATATTTGAAAGCTGCCCCTCAAGACCAGAAAGAAGGATTTCTACAGCAGCCCTTGATTCATCCTGAGTTTTTTTTGAAGGGGCAAACAATGATGTGCAAACCCCACCAGAAAAGCCCTGCCCTTCCTGCAAAGACAAAAGTTCTTCCGTCTGCAGCACGGACTCTGCATCGTCACCGCTTACCAAAAACCAAGCAGGAGATGTCTGGCCAGTTAACCTTGCGCTAAGAATTGTGTCTTCCTTTAACCTTCCCTCCATTTTGTAGAGAGAAGAAATATCGTTTCTTATGCGAACATCCTTTCTGTGTACAAAAAGTGCCAGCAAAGAAAATGCAAAGAATGCCAGCAAAATCAAATAGCGGTATCTTTTATTCAAATTGAATTTTGGAATTGAAAGAGGCAAACGCTTTTTAGGCAGGCTAAGACAGGGGTAAATGCAGACAGATGTAAGGAAGGAACTCATTATACCCGCAAAAGAAAAAACTGCAACCTGGCGCAAAAGTTCAAATGGGGCAAAGAACAAAAGAAGGTAGCATATTTCCGTGCTTGCAAGTGAAAGCAAAAGTCCCGTAAAGATTTTCCTTCTTATCTCTGAACCGTTTTGCAAAGACAGGTCTGCCCGCCAGTGGATAAAAAAATGCAGGCTGTAGTCAATGCAGGAACCAATCAGAGACGTGCCAAAGACAAGTGCCGTAAGATGAACTTTTCCCAGTAAAAGGTGCGTTGCAGAAAAAGCGGCCGCACAGGAAAGGGCCACCGCAAAAACAGAAAGTGCTATGGGCAAAAAACTTTTGAACACAAAAAACAGAATAAGCACAACCGCAATCATGCTAAGAATGCCGATTACAGAAATTTCCTTGGAAGCAGAAAGTGAACTTTTGTAGCTGTGAAAAGGAGTGCCGGAAAAAACAAAACGGCAACCGTCCTTTTCCAAAGGAAGACATTCCTTGTAAACAAGAGCCACTCCGTTTTTGCCGCCGCCAAGAGAAGCCCCCTTTTTGCTCATTCCACCCCGAATGGCCACGTACCAAAGACCGTCCAGCTCTGCGGCAAGCACACCCTCTTTTGGAGAAAGCAAGGATTCGGAAGAAGAAAGAAGCGAAAGGTAGCCGCGCAGAATAATGTCGTCAAGCATAAAGGGATCGCTTTCCATATTTTCAAGCGGAGCAAGATTAAAGGCACCGTAAATTTTGGCAAGAGCCTCTTCACCAAAAGAAGATGCCGCGTTATCAGAAGATTTTATTTCATCCACAGTAGCTTTTGGCAAGAGATTAAAGCGCCGGCTGTGAACAAAAGAAGTTATTTCTTCAGAAGAAAAAGATGAAGCGTTCACTTCAAGAAAGGAAAATTCATCGTGGCCGGAAAGTTTTTCAAAAGCCTTAAGTGCAGCATCCTTTGCCTTGGAAAATTCAGCGTTGCCTGCAAAAATAAAAAAATTGTTCCCAGTCCGTTCAGACAATATGGAATCCGCAGCCTGAATTTCTTTTGCAGAAAGGGATGAAGGCATCATGGAAAAAAGATTAGACTCTACATTCAGCCCCTTGCCAAAAAAAACAGAAGCTAAAAATCCTATAAAAACAACTGCGTGAAAAAAGCCCCAAAGACAAACAAAAAATTTATTTTGCCTCAAAATAATATTTTTCTTCATCAGAAAGAATCTCTTTTACCTGCTGCTTTGTAAGTGTGTATTTTATGTCTTCCCCATTCTGCTGAAAAAGAGTTACGCTGTCCAGCCTAGAGTCGCCGTTCAGGTTAACTCCCACAAGCTCTATTTTCTTCATGAAGGAAGCAAGGTTTTCCTTTTTGGGAAGCAGATAAATAATCCATTCCCCGGAAGGATTCTCCTTATAGCTGACGCTAAAATTCTCATTCAGGTTTTCCATGTTGCCCTTAAAAATAGAAGAAAAAGAAACTGAAAAACTTGAAAAGTCATTGTTGGCAGGAATATCCAGCACGGACCTTCTGCCGTCAGAATTAGCAAGGATTATCTGTCCGTCCGTAATCGTAGAAACTGAGCGAACAGGCTTAAGCGTATTCCAGACTATGCCCTGGTTTGAAATTATAAAAGTCCCTGATGACTTGAGTACACGCCTGTTTCCGTTTACAACAATGCTCTTTTCCTGTAAAAATTCCCCTACGGTGTTCGCATGGCCGGTAAGATTTTTTAGCACGTCATTCACAGACATACCTTTTGCAAAGCAATTTACGCCCGCACATAAAAATAATATCAAAACTAGACCGAACAAATATTTTTTCATAGAATCCTTCCGTAAGTAAAACAAAGGATATAACAATTTGTTACAAATTTCAATATTATTTTTTACTTTTTTTAAGAAAGATGCCTGCAAGTCTCCAAGGAAAACAAGCCTATCTTTCGCTGCCGGCAATCTCGTTAAAGAGGGCCTGGTAAAGCATAGCCTTGTCTCGGTTGGTGTTGCGTATCGTAGTTGCCATGCGCCTGGCAAGCACCAGCAAAACCCTGTAGCCAAGAACCGGAACCTTCTTGCAAAGCGCGTGGAACTTCTTGCTGGAAAAAACAAACAGCGTGCAGTCTGTAAGGGCGGTAACAGTCGCGCTCCTAACATCGTTGCTTATAAGGGCTGTCTCACCAAAGAAAATGTTCATGGAATCATCAAGGTCAGCCAGGGCAATAGGATCTCCGTCCGGCGTATTGCGGGAAATATGAACCGAGCCGGAATTCAGTATGAAAAAATCATCACCTTCTTCTCCCTCTTTTATAATCACATTCCCCTTCTTGAATTTCTTGAGGGAAATATTTTCATAAATCTGCATGAGGATTTTCCTGTCTTCCTCCACATCAGGATTAAAGCCTGAAAAGAGCTGAATCTTGGAAAGTTTTGGCAGAATGTCGTTCATGTATTTTTCTTCCATATTATTTACCTGCCTTTACAGTCTTTATGGCCTTTATGGCCTTTCCCCTGACGAATATGGCCTTGGAATTCCGTGGAATGACAAAGTCGCTTTTTGGGGCAAAGAGAGGGTCGTTGCTCTTGAGAGTCTTTACCTTCTGAAGGTTGTCGATTATCTTGTTTATGTCAGGATTTTTCTGCGCCTCGCGGAGGGCTTCCTTCCTGCGCTGCTGAAAGTTTCCAGAATTCAGGAGCAGCCCGACCAGAACCCCCTTCTGCGACCTCTTTGAAAGCTCAAAGGCCTTTAACTCACCGTAAGTCTTCCCAATGAATTCCTTGGGCACATTGCCAATCAGAATTCCAGAATCAGCATCATCACTTATAAGAGTGCTGATTACGTTGCTGTACCCCTGTCCGCCGGAAGCAGTTGCAAGAAGGCTCTGCTCATAGTCCTGGGTCAGGATTATCTCGTCGCAGTGGGCCATCTTAAGGTGCTGCTGGAATTTTGAGCTGTAGAGTTCAGCCACCGCATAGACTTCCTGGTTCATGCTTCTTATGGTAAGCAGAGCAAGTACCGTGCGGGAGTCAACCTCAAGTTCGGAATAATTTTTTGAGCGGTCGGAAATGACGAGTACCCGGTCCGCAGTCTTTATGCTTGCCCTGTTCAAGGTGGATTCATCAGTAAAATCCCCGGAGACAAAATGAACTTCCTTGTAGCGGGGAAGAGTCAAGAGCTGGGATGTCTGCTCAACAGCCTCGTTTACAAGTACCAGCAAGTCAGTTGAAATGTCGGGGTTGGAGCGCAGAACCGTCTCTATGATTTTTTCAAAGCCCGGCCGCCAGCCGCAAACTATAAAATGTCCGCCAATCGATTTTAAACTTTTCAAACCTTTATCCTTCTTTTCCTGAATGTCCACAAACACCGCAGTAACCTTACCGCGTATGTAGCTGAAAAAAAACGTTCCCGTTATCAAGAGCGTGATGGCCGCTGCCCTTCCCGGCAGAGATTCACACACATATTCAAAGTAGCCTGCAAAAACCGCAACGCACATAAAGTAGAAGGAGTCAAACCTTGTCTCGATTCCACTTTCTGTTTTTGTCTCAACGTTGAACACAATTACGGTCATGGAAATTATAAGAACCATAATCGCAAGGTAAATGTATGTCGCAGGGCTTTTGGCAACTATCCTCAGAACATGCAATAGCCGCTTTCGCCTGCCGTTATCCTTTTTTTTCATTTGCCGCTCAAGCCCCCTCATTTCCCGCGATGAGTATTACCTTGCTTGACTTTGGAATGACAAAATCAGATGGAGGGGTAAGCACCGGCTCGTTGTATTTTACGAAGGGCTGCTCCGCCTCATCCTTTTTTGCAGTCCTGCTTGCATCCGTATTCAAAAGAAGTCCTACAAGAATCTTTGAACTGTTCTTTTTGTCGTAATAGCTTTCAAGCTCGCCGTAGGGCTTTCCTATAAAACCGGAAGGAAGCGCACGGATTAAAATGCCCGAATCATCATCGTCTCCAATCAGTGTCCTTATTACGTTTGTATAGCCCATTCCGCTGGAAGCAGTTGCAAGAAGACTGTGCTCATATGCCTGCGTAAGTATTATCTCGTTGCATTTTGCCATCTGAAGGTGCTCCTGCAGCTTTTCGTCAAGCAGTTCAGCCGCTATGTAAAGCTGAGGCTTTATGGACTTCATCGTAAGAACCGCAAGTACCGTGCGGGAGTCGATTTCCATTGATGTACTTCCGGCCGTAAAGTCCGCAATGACAAGAACGCGGCCAGCCGTTTCTATGGAAGCGCGGCGAAGTGTTTCCGCATCGGAGAAGTCACCCGAAACATATTTTATTTCCTTGAACCTTAGGTCTTCAAGTATAGAGCGCACCTGTTCACTCGGAGCGGAATTCACCAGTACAATCATGTCGGGAGTAATGTCCGGGTTGGAGGAAAGCACGTTTTCCAATAGTTTTTCAAATCCACTTCTCCAGCCGCAAAGCAAAAAATGTCCTTTCATAGGTCTTATTTTTTTTAACCCCCTGTTGTTTTTGTTCTGGATGTTCATTATGACAGAAGTTATCTTACCGATTATCACTGCCCATACCGCCATGCCCAATAGCAGGAGCAGGAGCGAGGCAAATCTTCCGGGAACTGACTTTACGTAAAAGTCATAGTAGGCTGCAACAACTGCAACGATGGTGTGCCAGACTGCATCGAACATTCCCGTAATGCCCGAGTCGGTCTTTGTCTCCGTCTTATAGACGACATAGGTTGCCGCACATATTACAAACCCTATAAAAAGAAACACGTAGAGGAAGGGATTCTTTAGAGTGCGTTTTATCCTGCGCAAAAAATACGGCTGGCTTTTACTAGTCTGTTTTTTCATTCAGCATCGATTCCACTTTCTTTACAAAGATTTCCGGGCAAACAAACATAGTCTCCCCGCTTGCGATGTCCACTCCCATCTGGGTGCTTTCCGCCTTGGTGGTAAGCTCCCCGGACTCCGCATTGTAAAATTCATACTTTATCTTGATGCAGTTTTCCCACTCAACAAGCCTTGCAACTGCCCTTACCCTGTCCATAAAGCGGAGTGAGCGTACGTATTTAAAATGAATGTCCACAAGGGGAAATGCCACCCCAGAAGCCTCCATGTCGTTGTAGTTGTATCCTATTTTGTTAAGAAGGGCGCAGCGTGACGCCTCCATGTATTTTACGTAATTTCCGTGCCAGACGATCCGCATTGAGTCAACATCATAAAATTCAACATTAAAAACAATCTCTTCAGAAATATTTTTTTTCATACAAATACATTATATGCGATAAAGCGCAAAAAGTCATTCTTTTTTTTGAAGTTGACTGCCGGCTTCTATGCCCAGAAGTCAAAAAAGTTGTACCACTGGAAAGGATGCTCCATGCAATACCCCTGCAAAACCTGCGCATATTCAAAAGAAAAATTCTGCAAATTCAAATCCCTGTTTTTTCTTCCAGGAAGGAATTGAACCCTGCTCTTTTTTACAAGCATATCATATTTTGAAGTAAATGTAATGTCCTTTGGCCGCAAAGCAAAGAAATAATATACTGGTGCTTCAATCATCGATGCCATTAGAAAAGTGCCGTAAGGAAAGGCCGCCTCTTTGCCAAGGAATTCCTGCTTTAGTGACCGCCCCGGAACAGAAGATGAAACCCTGTCTCCCATAAGAACCACAAGTCCGCCAGAATCAACTTTCTGCTGAAGGTATTCAATCGTGCCAGCCCCAATCTGCTCCGTAGGAAGAACTTCCATGTCTGCGCTAAGGTTTAGGGCAGCAATTGCCTTGTTGAACTTTGCGGTGGTCTTCATGTCTGCAACTGCGGTAACACCAACACGGATTGGCACTCCCGTCTCTCCAAAAGACGCAAAGCTACGCAAAAGCTCAGAATTTCCAAGATGGCTTCCTATAAGAACCGCGCCTTTTTTTTGGGCAAGGATATTCTTTAGCTCTGCTGAATCGTCATCGGAATAAATTATACTGCTGAATTTTTTCTTCCCGCACCAGCCTTCAAATTTTTCTACAAGGCAGAGTGCAAAGGAATATACCTGGGCATAAGTATTCACGCGAACTTTCTTCTTGGCAAAAGTGCAAAGCTGTTTTTGAAAAAGTGATGCAGAGGCCCTGGCTTTAGGACAAGAAATCCAGTAAAAAAAAGAGACTGGAAAAGCTAGCAGTGCCAAAAGCCAGTGGGGAAGAATGCGGACAAGAAAAAGCGTCAGTTTTAGAGGTGTGTCGGAAGAGGCAGTTTCTTTTTGCTCATACCAAGCGCCACCGCCATTTTTGGACTTAGCCACGGAAAATCCTCCGCAGCAAAAGTTTTGGAATGCGGACAATCATGCCTATGCAAAGACGTGTGTAGGTTAAAGAAATTGCAATGTTGTCGCGCACCATGCGGAAGTTTGAAATGCCGTCCTGGGGATAAGTGACCCTTACGCCGTAGTTCAAAATCTTAAAGCCAGCCCATGAAAGGTGAACAAGAATGTCTGTGTCAAAACCCATGCGGGCGTTGATGTAGGCATGGCATTTTATTAGCTTTTGCAGTGCCTTTGACGGATAAACCCTGTAGCCACAAAGAACGTCTTTAATAGAAGAATCCCAAGTTACAAAGCGGGCCCATCTGTTGGAAATTTCCCTTCCGTTTTTCCGCTTAAGGGGAACGCTCTCGTCATATTCCGGGTAGCCGCATATTATTTTTTCCGGATTAGATTCTGCCTCTTTTAAAAAGAAAGCGCAACGTGATGCGTCGTGCTGACCGTCTGCGTCTATCTGGAAAACATGGGTAAAGCCAAGGGACAGGGCTTTTTCTACACCGGCAAAAAATGCCTTACCCTTGCCACTGTTTTTTTTAAGAGGAAGAAGAATGCAAAGTGGCGAAAGCTTGGAAGCAGAAAGAATAAGTTCCCTGTTCTTAGAATCATTTCCGTCGTCCACCAAAACCATAGGGATTTTGCAGTAACATAGGTTTTGAACAACAGAAGCAAGGGCTGCCCCGTGGTTGTAGACAGGTATTACAAAGCAGGGCTTGAATTCACCACTCATAAAACCGCCGTCCCGCTGGAATAGACTTTATCCTTTTGAACAGAATCGCAAAGGCAAAACGAAAGCGTTCCGTTAAGCAGGTCTTGCTCAAGGCTCAAAAGAAGGGTAGCCCCCGGCAAAAGAGGAGACGGAAACTTTACCCGCTTTATTTCCTTGGCAAAGCCTTCCAGACCAAGGTATTTCTTTGCAAAACGGTCAGCAAGATAAATCTGCGCAACAGCCGGAAAAAGCTTAAAGGCAGGAAAGTGACCGTCAAAAAAATCCGATTCAGGAGAAATAAAAACTTCCAGGCAGACGCTTTTTTTCTTAGCCTGGTCATCCGAGCTTTGGGAAACTATTCTTTCATTCTGAATCGAATGCAAATTAGAGCACATGGCCTAGTCTTCCGCCTTTTCAAAAAGGAGAGCAATGTCTTCCTTGTGTTTTTTTCCCTGAACATCGCAGGGAAGCTTTTCTACAAAACGCCATTTCTTTGGAATAACCACGTTCTCAAAATACTGCATCAAAAAGTCGTGGAAGAATTTGTTAACTTCAAGCTTTTTTACCCCGCCAAACTTTTTCTTTCCTTCCTCATTGAATTCAATTGCGGCTGCAAGGTACTGGCGGCGGTCTTCAAGGGCAATAACCTTTACGTCGCGGACAAAGCCGGTCTGCAAAATACGGTTTTCGACTTCGGTCATGGAAATGCGTTTTTCTTCTATTTTAACTATGGAATCAGCCCTACCCTTAAGCAAAAAGCGTCCGTCATCCAGAATGTCCACCAGGTCTGCCGTAGCAAAGCCTTCCGGGTTCTTGATGTAGGGGGAAATTATGCGGAGACACCCGTCGTCCCCCTTCCAAATTTTTGCGTTGTCAAAGGGAGTCCATTCAAGGCCATTCTTGCTCTGCCTGTATGCTATACCGCTAGTCTCCGTTGAACCGTAAACTTCAAGTGGCCAAAAGCCAAAGACCTTGTCCGTCTGCTCTGCAACGTCGGGGGTAAGTACGCCGCCACTTGTAAAGATAAAGCAGTCTTTGGTGGGAAGCTTGCCCTCTATTTCTACGGTGCGCTTTAAAAAAGCCGGGGTTGCAATAATCATGTAGGGGCCATCGTCCAAACTTTCAAATTCTTCCGGGTACTCAATTCTCTTTCTGCGGAAGGGAGTGCCCAGTGTAAAAGGCAAAGAAATGCCAAACAAAAAGCCGTAAATGTGGTGCTGGCTAACAGTGGTAACAAGCCTGCGGGAACAAAAATCATCCCCCCACTTGGAGATGATGAATTTATTGTCAAGCTCAAATTCAGTCATGCGCTGAACAACGGCCTTGGGTTTTCCTGTGCTGCCCGAGGTGTACATAAAGATTTCCGTCTTATCCGCATCAATGGCAGGGGAAGTCCTTATTTCTTTTTCAGAAGGAAGCAAAGAATCTTCTATTATATTGCTTATGCTAAAAGCCCCATCAACATTCTGGTCGGTCAAGAATTCAACTCCGGGTGCCTTTATTTCTTTTATAAAACTGCCGCTAATGTTCTGGGTAAGCAAAACCTTTTTTCCGCACTGCAAAAGAGCCGTAAATGTGCATAAAAAATACCAGTAGTCCTCGCAGTGCAAGATCCACTCTTTGCAGGCCGAGCGGGAACTGTCCAAAAGAAAAGCGCGAACCTTTGCACTTGCAGTAAGAAAGTCCAGCCAAGTCTTATACTTTTTGGAAGACCAAGTATTTTCATAGCAAAGGACATAGTCATCCTTGCGGGAATCGTTCTTAAACTTTGTGATTGAATATTCGCCGGGCATTTTTTTATTCACCTGAATCCTGATAATATATTCAACAGCAAACATAAGCCCCATAAGGGCATACGAAATGCCGCCATTGTACAAAGACCAAACCGCATCGCTGCATTTTAGCGCGGTAAAAGCGGAAATGCCTGCGTTCAGGATAAAAAACAGGCACCACGCAATGCAAACCTTGCGGCAATAACGCTCAACACTTTTTTCCTTTGCCGAATTCAGAATAGACTTGTCCGCCATCGTAGCAAAGCGGAAAATTATGTTGGGCCCCCAAACAAGGGAACTTGCAAAAACAAAAAGAAATGTTGAAGTAACCGCCACCGAATAAAGCTTTAGGAAAACCGCCTGGTTGGTAAAAAAACAGGCAATCCCCGCCGCCAAAAAAAGGCTTGCCCCCAAAAAAGGCCTAAAGCGCAGCCAAAAAGACCTGCCCGCCGAAGAAGCTACCGAAGCCCCAGACGCAGCAGTCCCAGAAGCCGAAGCCCTACCCTTTATCCCCGCGCTAAGAAAAGCCGCAAAAGAAAGTGCAACAACGCAAAGCGACAAAACCCTTACCGGCAGCTTAAGCACCACCAGAAGGGTAAAGACAAGCAAAGGATAAAGAGCCGTAAGAACAGCCGCGATTACCTTAACCATTTATTGCTGGGTGTAGGGATACAAAGTGTCCACGACGTCCTGCATAGTGCGAACCGTCCTAAAAATCTCCGGGTCAATCTTTACGGGAATAAAATCCTTGGTCTTAACAACAAGGTCAATAAAGTCAATTGAATCCAAGTCCATGTCGTCCACAAGCTTGGCATCGGGAAGAACCTTTTCCTCTTCAACCTCAAATTCATTCACCATAATAGACTTTATCTTCTGGTAGAGTTCATCCTTTGTCATCACTGTCCGTCCTTTTCCTGGGCAATATATTCTGCAAGAGTGTTTATAGAAGCAAAGCGCTTCTTGTTTTCCTCATTCTCGGAAGAAAACTTTACGCCAAAGTGCTTCTTGAGCGCAACGCCAAGTTCAAGCGCATCAATTGAATCAAGGCCAAGACCTTCCCCAAACAAAGCCTCGTCATCCTTTATGTCTTCAGCGGTAACGTCTTCAAGTTCAAGGGAAGAAATAATAACGTTCTTTATTTCCTTTTTAAGCTCTTCAATATCCATAAAAACTCCTGGATTCCAGATTTTTTTAAGCTGTCCAATTTTCTTCCTAAAATGTTACTGTATTTTGCCCAAAAATACAAGAGAAAGATTTTTCTTCTTTTTCTTCTGGACCAAGCGTCCGGTAAAACTGTGCCTCCCCCCTGGTCCGGCAAATTCTTGGTTTCACCCGCTTTCCAGGGTTCCGGCTTTCGCCTCCATTGCCTGCGGCAATGCGTTCCGCCCCCTTCCAATCGGGGGTAGGCTCTTTTTGCAGACGCCCTCTAAGAGTCAGTATCTTTTGGCACCGGTTTTTACATAGTCTTCAAAGAGCTTCAGGCATTCATCGCGCTTGCATTCCTGGGCAGAGTAAAGGTTGCTTTTGCCCTCAAAGCACTTGTAGAATTCGTCGTCGCGGAAGTTGATTTTGTCTGTGTCAGAAACCTTGCAGCCGTAAAAGACCTTGCGGATGTTTGCCCAGAGGATTCCTCCCAGGCACATGGGGCAGGGTTCAGCCGTTGTGTAGAGCTCGCAGCCGGAAAGATTGTGGCTTCCAAGATTTTTACAGGCATCTCGGATAGCTTCCATCTCTCCGTGGCAGGTTGGGTCGCTTTTTAACAGAACACAATTGTGCCCCCGCCCAACAATTTTGTCGTCTTTTACTATTACACAGCCAAAAGGCCCGCCGTGTCCGCTTTTAATCCCTTCGTATGCTTCTTTTATAGCTTCATCCATGTAATCCATAGGCATAATTATATCACAACCTATTGCAATATTCTGTAAACAAAGTAGGCTACGACAAAGGCTATGTCTATTCCGCCCAAGATAAAGATCATTGTGCGCATGGAAAAGCCGTTTACAAATTTGTTGCGCAGGATAAAAATCAGGTCTATAAAGGCGATTAGCAGCAAAAGTTTTAAAATAGTCATAATTCGTAAATTTTTCCCGTAAGTTTCATTAAAAGAACATAAAAATCCTAACAAAACCAAGCCGTCTTGTCAATTCCAAGGACGCACCCTTCAGAAAACAGTAGAAACACAACACACTACTTTCTCCATAAATATTTATTATTTAAACACCAGGGGTTCTTAGGGGCCATGTTGCTCAACGTATCGCAACATGCCTAAGCGGTGCTGGAAAGGTGGGGATGTTTGGAGGGGAACTTGCAACGAAGTTTCCAGCAGGAAAACCCGCTTCCGAGTAGAGGTTTTTCTCCCCTCCAAATTCTGGGGTCCAAGGGTCCCCCCTTGAAAAAAAATATTTATTCCTATATTACATATTTTACATTTGACATTAGCGCATTTTTTCTATACTATATAAATGAACAATTTTAAATACAATGGAGATTTGTATGGACAAAATGATTCTGTACATCGTGCTCCCCGTTGCAGGAATTGTTCTTGGATGGACTATTCGCTGGATTTATGCCAGATTTCAACTTTCCGCCTCGGAACAAAAAGCCGAACGCGTTAAACAGGATGCCATAAAGGAAGC
>JAILHV010000005.1 GCA_024695625.1 Treponema sp. | reverse complement strand
CTTTACGTCATTTGGCCCGCGCTTGTAAAGCATGGAAAGAATCATGCTGTTTACGCAGACAGATTTTCCAGCCCCTGTTGAACCCGCAATAAGAAGGTGGGGTGTCTTTACAAGGTCGATTATCTGGGTTTCTCCCTGAATGTCTTTGCCAAGGATTACAGGTACGGCCATCTTTTTCCATTCAGGACGGTCCTGTTCAATACACTCGCGGAAGGAAACGATAGACCTTTCCTTGTTAGGAACTTCTATGCCAACCGCACGCTTTCCCGGGATAGGGGCAACGATACGCACGGAACTTGCAGCAAGGCGCAATGCAATGTTGTCCTGCAGCGCAACAATCTTGCTAAGCTTTACACCGGGTGCAGGCAGCATTTCAAACATGGTAACGACCGGGCCTTTGCGGATTCCGGTTACCTCTGCCTTTATCTTAAATTCATCAAGGGTGCCTTCAAGGTTGCGGGATGCGGCTTGGGTTTCTTCGTCTATAATCCAATAGGGATTGTCTGCATAAGCCGTAAGCAAATCCGTTGGTATCATGTAAGGGCCAGACTTGTGGCGCTTTGGTTGGGGAACGCTTACCGGGCGGCTTCCGTATTCATCCGTAACAATGGCACGGTCTGCGGGAAGGCTGCTGTTTGCAAAAACAGGGGCCTCTTTTGCTTCGTCTTCTTCTACAAAAGTTTCCCTGTCGTAGTCATCATCCTGGACTGGCTCTTCGTCATATTCATCTTCTTCGTTGGAAAGCTCATCGCCGTCTTCCTGTTCAAAATGCTCTGAATCCTGGGAAGCATCAAACATCTTGTCCAAATCTTCAATGTCGCTTTCGTTTTCTGCGGAATCTATCTCTGCGGCAAGGTTACGGCGGTTGTTCTTTGAAAGCGATGAATCCTCTGCCCCTGCAAACCCACCGCTTGCTGTTGAACCTTCGGTCTCTTCATCTTCATCGGGCTGTCCATCTTCATCCGTAACAATTCCGTCTTCTTCCACCTGGGCTTTTACGTCGTCGTCCATTTTGGCAAATACATCGTCCAGTGCAGAAAGCAGGGCACGGCCTTTGCGCGAAGGGGTAAGGTTGTGGACAACATCCTGTGTCTGGTGGGGCTGGGGAACTATCTCTTCATCGTCCTTGGCTTCGTTTATAAATGTGCCTTTCTTTTCCAGTGAAGGATCAAATTCAAAGAAAGTGCTTTCATCTTTTGCCTCTTCGTCCAGCACCTCTTCGTCCTGCTCATCTTCATTCAGCTCCTGTCCGTCATCTTCTCCAAGCTCTGCCAAAAGGTCATCGTCATCAAAGCCTGTTTCATCAGCGGGAGCTTCTTCTGCCACATTGCCTGCACTTTCATCCAAGCCGTCCAAAGAATCATCCGACTCATCCTCCCCCAGCTTATCAACAGATTCTTCCATAGAAAGGGGAATGCCTGCATCATCAGATACAATTACGCGCTTAACAAAAACCTTTTCCGGTTTGCCGCCGTCCTTTGAGGGGGTATAAAAATCTCCGTCCTTTTCAATGTCTTCTTTTTTGGCAGAAGCAGTTTGATTTTCCTGTTCAGCAGGCTGGCTGTTCTGGCTAACGGTCTGTGCATTCTGGTCTACAGTCTCCGCAAATGCCTCAACAGTCTGGGCGGCAGCGGCATCATCAACGCGGATTACCTTTGCCCCTGTCTCTTCTTCGGGATATTCAAAATCGTCTGGATTAATGTCATCCGGGTCAACGGAATCGGCATCATCGTATTCATAGCTGTCTGCAACATCAATGTCGTCGTCAAATTCAGTTACTTCTTCGCTTTCATCGCCGACTACAGTGGCATCTTCCTTCTTTTTCCTGGTGCCAAAAAAATCATCCAGGTCAATGTCTTCATCAGAGCCACGGGCAGCTTCCTGGTGCTTGCTTCTGTCTTCTAGGCGGGCAATATTGCGTATCTTGTTGGCGGAATTCCTTATGAATTCATCAACTGAAGCCCTCTGCGAATCCTTTCCATAGGAACTGGGGGCTACAGAGGGGTCTTCAAACTGGTCGTCAAGTTCAATCTGGTCATACTCAGCCTCCTTCTGGCCCTGGTCAACCGACGGCTGGCCGGTATAGGCATGGGCTTCCTTTGTCTGGGCATAGGCCTTGTACTTTTTATGGTTCTTGGCATATTTTGCTTCCAAAAGACTTGCAAAGACCAGGGTAACCAGATATTCGGCAATGACCATAAAAGATGCAAAGGCTGTAATACCAACAACCGCTACAACTGCAAAAGCCCCGCTGTAGTTTTCAACAACGGAGCGAATCCACTTTTCGGCACCAACAATCGTAAAAAATGGGACAAAACTTACCAAAAGGCACATTGCCCGCTGAACAGACCACCTGTAGTCAAGACAAAATGCCCCGGAAACAAAAAAGAAGGCCGGTATAAGCAGGGAAGAAAGACCAAATGCCCCCACTACAACGTGCCCCAGGGCGGACAAAAAGCCCTGCTGCTCAGGAGAAAGCGTTCCGTAATCAAAAAATGCCAGGAGTATACCTATGGAAAACAGTGCTGCCACTAAAAAAAGCGCAAAAGCCGCCAAAATAGAAGCAGTTTTTTCCTTATTTAAAAACTTATAGACCATTTACCCACCCAATTCATTTTATTATCGGATTTTTTTTTCAACAGTTAATTCCTAAAATCTCTATTTTTCTCTCTTCTGGAGCAGCTTTTTTGGTTCCACTGTGTCCGGCAGTCCATGACCGTCCAGCTCCTCTTAAAACCCGCTTTCCAGGGTTCCGCGGGTCCATCAAATGATAAACAAACAGCACCATGGATGGTGCGTCATTTGTTAGCATAAAAAGCAGGTGAGTTTTCGCAGAAAACTCATGGTTAAAAATTGCATGGATGCAATTTTTAACCAACTGCCCTTCCAATCGGGGCTAGGCTTGATTTGCAAAAGATTGTACACTTTGCCAAATCATGCTAAGATAAAAATATGGAAGCAAGGTATCTGCCAATTGGAATCCAAGATTTTGAAAAACTCCGCAGGGGACACTATGTTTATGTAGACAAGACTCATTTTGTCTATGATCTTACGCGGACAAGCACACCCTACTTCTTAAGCCGCCCCCGCCGTTTTGGGAAGAGCCTTTTGCTTTCTACCCTTGAAGCCTACTTTCTTGGTAAAAGGGAACTTTTTACTGGTCTTGCAATAGAAAAGCTGGAGAAGGAGTGGACGCAGTATCCTGTCCTAAATATTAGCTTTGGGGCTGACAATTACCCGGATTTAGTAAGTTTAAAATCTGCAATAAACCTTATGCTTTGCAGATATGAAAAGATTTTCAATGTAGAAGTGGCAGATGAGCGTTCTGCCCCTCGTCTTAATAATATTATTTTGGCTGCCTATGAACAGACAGGAAAGCAAGTTGTAATTCTTATTGACGAATACGACAAGCCCATTCTTGATGCACTCTACACAGAATACGAAGAACAGAACCGCCAGGAATTGCGCAGTTTCTACAGCCCCCTCAAGGACATGGACAGGTACATCCGCTTTTTGTTCATTACGGGAATAACAAAAGTAAGCCACATAAATATCTTTAGCGGACTCAACCAGCTTAATGATATAAGCCTTAGCAAAGACTATTCAGCCTTGTGCGGCATTTCAGAATCCGAAGTTAATGAATATTTTGCGCCAGAAATAGAGGCTCTTGCAAAGGAACAGGAGATGACTGTTTTAGAGGCAAAAGAAAAGCTTTCCCGCATGTATGACGGCTACCACTTTACCCATGACGTTGAAGGTGTCTACAATCCCTTCTGCCTTTTAAAGTGCTTTATGGAAAGAGACTTCGGCTCCTACTGGTTTGAAAGCGGAACACCTTCATTCCTTGTAAAGACCTTGCAGAACCAGCCGCTTGTGCTTTCTACAATTGTCAACGGGCGGAAGGCAAAGGAAGACCAGTTCAAGAACTACGACCCCGACTCAAATAACATGCTGCCCGTAATCTACCAGAGCGGTTACCTTACTATTAAGGGCTTTAACAAGGAAAGGCGGGTCTATACCCTGGACTTCCCCAACCGGGAGATTGAAGAGGGCTTCCTTAATGTCCTTCTAAAAAAATTCGTAAAGGTTCCTGATGACGACATGGGGCTTGCGGTTGACAACATCTGCGATGCCCTGGAAAAGAAAGACGTGGACAAAGTGCTTTCAATTATAAAAGCTGCAATCGCAGACCTTCCGACAGTGGTAAAAAAGGACATGTGCGAAAACTACTACGAGTCGGTAACCCATCTTATCTTTAGGCTGACGGGCTTTAATGTGATAAGCGAACTTCAGTCGGTTGCAGGGCGAAGTGACGTAATTGTTACCACAAAAGATTGTGTATTCATCTTTGAGCTTAAGATGGACAGGGGGCGTGGCTTTGAGGATGTTGCAGAAGAAGCGCTTTCCCAGATTGACGCAAACGGTTATGCGGAGCGCTTTGCCGTAAGTGGAAAGGCAATGTGCAAGGTGGGCCTTGTATTTTCCAGTGAGGGCAAGGGTATGGTCGGCTGGAAACATTAAGTACCTTTACTGATGTAATTACTGAAAATTTTCCAGTATAGAAAGCAGGGTTCCAGCAAAGCCACAAACCCAAAACTCTAGAATACTTGCCCCCCGCACCCATGAATGCAGG
Source organism: Treponema sp. (assembly GCA_024695625.1). Taxonomy (GTDB): domain Bacteria; phylum Spirochaetota; class Spirochaetia; order Treponematales; family Treponemataceae; genus Treponema_D. The sequence goes on along the minus strand of JAILHV010000005.1, from coordinate 14,073 downwards.
GACGGCAAGGGCGTTTTTTGACATTACAAGGAATTGCGCCTCAAACGTGCTTCATGGAACTTTGAGCCGCGGAGGAAAGATATTCCAAGAATCGCTGGAGTGTCTTTCCCTGGCGGAGCAATATTTGGTTCTGTAAAAAAAGACGCCTTAATCCCAGCAAATGCCGGTTTGTTCCATTACGCGGGGAATAATCCTGTACGCTATATAGACCCGGATGGGAGAGAAACAAAAGAGGATAAAGCCAGATGGCGGCTTTATGAGGCTGCCTTTTTTATAATAACAACAGCAAAAACAGATGATGAAAAAGTGTTGGCAAAAACAGTAAAAGATATGATGAATAAAAAGAAAGTTCAATTAGATGATATGTCAAAGCGTTCTGACGGAGCTGTGTTTAGAACTAGCAAAAGAAAAGTTTTTTTTAATCCATATAAAAATGAAACAACTGGTGAATTTCAAAATATAATAGTTATTGATATTAACTTAGTGCTGGGGGATGATTTTGGAGAAATTGTAGAAGTTTTAGCACATGAAGCTTGGCATAAGGTTCAAATGGATAAAGGACAATTTGAAATAACAAGTGACAATAAATTCAAGCTATATTTTAAACACGTAGAGGGCAAGTCTTTTTATGACTATTTTACAGATTTTGAATTAGAAGCTTATAATGTTGGAGTAATAATGAATAACAAGTTTAGAGAATCAAAAAATTTTGATTTATATAGTTTATATTCGTGGGATACGATAAGAGATCTGTATCCAGAGGATTAATATGAAAAAAAAACTAATTATATTCATTCTTTTACAATTATTTGTCTCAATTTTATTTTCTTTAACATTAGTTGGACAAAGAGTTGCAGATATAATTTCTATTGGTGCTTTCAGATATTATTTAAAGAACAAAATAATGCCTGACTCGTTAGAAAGTATAAAACAAGAAACTTATATTAAAAATGCAGATTATAAATTTGCTATGTTTGATGAATATGGATATATTTATGATATTGAAAAGATATCAGATAAAAAAGTAGTAATCCGTGTTACGGAAGGTAAAACTGATACGACAATCATATATGAGGAAAATGGCAACCATCATTTTTTAATGTATCTAAACAAGAAATTAGTTTCATCTTATTATCGTGATGAATATGGGAAACTTATATACTAGAAAATCATTTGGAATAAATGATTATTTTAATAAATCAATGATTAATTTTCATTTATTTAAAATTGTTGGATTACAAATCACAGTAATGCATAATTATTTTATGAAATACATTGAACAAAACTGATATTCTCTTCTACACTAAATATAGTGCAGTAAGTCAATCGTAAGTAGTTCAGCATTCCTCCGCCAAATAGGTATTTGTCGGGGGAGCGCGGAAATTGCCCCTTTTTTGGGGCAGTTTGCAGTAAAAATTTTGTAAGAAGAGGAGTTTAGGAACAAAAAATGGAAAATTCCTGCCGAAAAAAATACAAACAGTCCCCAAAAAATGGATTCTTGCGTCCAGATATTCAGAATTCCGCAGGAATCCCGCTTTAATCCCAGCAAATGCCGGTTTGTTCCATTACGCGGGGAACAACCCGGTGCGCTATATAGACCCGGATGGGAATTTTATGAAAATTCCTATTCCTTCTTCAACCAGTTCAGTAACCATGGATAGAGATGGATTAAAACGATTTTACAACTCTGTTGTTGAAGATTACAATAACTATAAAAATGCAAATTGGATAACGAAGGCTGCAAATTTTTTGGGTGTTGGTAAATCCCTTGTAAGTGCAATGTCATCATCTGATACTCTAATGTCATTGGTAAAAAGTGCTGGAAAAATAGGATCTGTGGCAGGAGATGTTTGTAAATTTATTGGTAAGGCTGATGCAGCAATATCGGTTTTCAAATTGTTTTTTCCAGAAGGCATAGCAACAGAAGAACAGACATATGAAAACTTTAATACGTTTTATTCTGCTCTTGAAAAAATGGAAACAGAAGGTGCCAAAGTTTCCAATATAAAACTAACAACAACAACTAAGTCTTGTAAGAAGGCAGGAGTTGCTGCAGGCGGAGTTCCTTTTATACAAATTAAGACAACAACTACTACAAAAATAAGTGTAGATATAACGTACAAAAATGGAAAAACAGATAGTAAAGAGCAACCTTTATCAGAAGTTGTTACTTATAAGAACTATATGAATTGTATTGAGTTTTGAGGAGGCTATTGATGAAATTTAGAAAAGACTTTCTTTTTTTTATAATTTGTTTGTATGTTATTGTTAGTTCAAGCTGTAAATCAAAAACTGACTATAAAAAATGGAATTACTATTTTGAGGCAAATGAGGAGCAACAGAATAAATTAGATGTTTTGTATAAAACTGATGGAGCTCCTATATATATTAAAGGATATTCCGTAGATGAAAAAAATGGTTCTGATTGGATTTCTATTGTACGTACAATTACAAAAGATGATGAAACCTTTGATTATATAGAATTTGACGAGCAGATAATGATTGATGAGAGTGGCAATCCATTCAATGTAAAACTTACTCAGGACGATAGAGAGGGAAGTGCCGTTTCAACTTTTGTACAATTTTCAACAATAAAAGAAATACCTCAGAAAGAAAAATGGAGTATGTCTACATCTTTGTTTAATCAATCGTCTGAGTCTTTTTTGGCTGAATTCGATGACCGTAAATCATTTGTTAAAAGACGATATACCTTCTTTGTATATAAATATAATCGAGATGGTATAAACTTTGTTTGGTATTTTATATTCAAAGCAAAAAAAGGTTTGCTCGAATTATTTTAACAATGCAAAGATGAATGGGAAAATAGTTCCATTCAAATTATAATAGGTACTCCACATCTAGCGTTTTTGCAGAGTGCGAAAAAACTAGCCTTTTCTCCGCCAAATAGGTATTTGATGGGGGAACGCGGGAATTGCCCCATTTTGGGGGCAGTTTGCAGTAAAAATTTTGAGAAAAGAGGAGTTTAGGAACAAAAAATGGAAAATTCCTGCCGGAAAAAATACAAACCGTCTCCCAAAAAATGGATTCTTGCGTCCAGATATTCAGAATTCCGCAGGAATCCCGCTTTAATCCCAGCAAATGCCGGTTTGTTCCATTACGCGGGGAATAATCCTGTACGCTATATAGACCCGGATGGAAGATTTCTCTTGAGACAATTTTTTGCCGGGTTATTTCAATTAGGAGGTGGAATTTGTGAAGAGATCGGTGCTGCAGGAATTGAAGTATCGACCGTAGGGGGTGGAACTGGAGCATCTATTTTCTTTGGTTTGGATGGTATATATAATATTACTGATGGTTTTTGTAAAGCAATGTGTGCTTGTGTTGATGTAAAGTGGGATGGACTATTAAATACTTTAACAACAGAAACTTTAGTTAGTGCTGGTGTTGATAGAGAATATGCCGAAGCTATTGGTACTTTTGTAGACTTAATGCATGATATTACTGATATTGTAATGACGCCGAACAAAGTTGATATTGCGAAAGTATTAGATAAAGTTTCAAAAGTTCAAAAATTCTTTGTCATAAACAAAAGCATTAATAACATCAATGCTATTCATGATGGGTTTACATTACTGTATGAAAAAATAATAAAACCAATTGTAAATAATGCAAAGAAACAGCAGGAAGTTGAAAATGAATAAGGAGACACTGAATACTCTTACAACTTTTATTCCTGTTCTTGTGATTGTTTTTATCAGCATGATTTTGATATTTAATCCATTTGCGTCTATAAAAAGCGCTGGACTAATCTTGTTATTAAGCGCATTCCCAATACAAGGATTTGTTATTATTTTCAGAAAGGAAGTTTTTTTTAAGTATTGGCTTTCAAAAAGAGAAAAAATATTTGATGGTCTTTTATGGATTATAATTGGTATTGTAATTATTTTTTTATATTTAAAAGAAACAGGATATTTAAATTGATTTCAAAATAAAAGCTGGTTGAAAAAAAATGTGGAACGTTAGGAATAGATAGTTGATATTGGTTGTTAAAATGAAATTGACAATTTGCTTTTATAAGTTGAAAAGTATAGTTAATGAAAAGGGGGAAGTTTTGGAATAATATTGAAAAAATGTAATATAACCTACGCTAAGTCTAGCGTTTTTGCAGAGTGTGAAAACACCGCCCATTCCTCCGCCAAATAGGTATTTGTTGGGGAAGCGCGGAAATTGCCCCTTTTTTGAGGCTGTTTGCAGTAAAAATTTTGTGAAAAGAAGAGTTTAGGAACAAAAAATGGAAAATTCCTGCCGGAAAAAATACAAACAGTCCTCAAAAAATTGGGTTTTAGCATCCAGACGCACCGGATCCCGCAGAAATTCCGCCTTAATCCCAGCAAATGCTGGTTTGTTCCATTACGCGGGCAACTGCCCGGTGCGCTATATAGACCCGGATGGCTGTGAAGATGCCGAACTTGAAAAATTTGATATATCTTTGGTAGGATTTTTTTATTGTAATGCAACAAGTACTCCCCATAATTTCGGAGGAAAGAATTTGCTAATAATGACTCCTGATTCAAATGAACAAAATTCTGGAATGTCGTTCATAGGAACAGATAATGAATTTGAGATTCCTGACGTTTCAACAGAAAGAAAAAATTTAATTGATTCAAATTTAAATCAAGGTATAACAATAAAATTAGCACCGAGACAAGTAGATGTTACAGGCATTCCTAACGACCAATCAAATTTTGTAGAAGAATTTGGAGGTAGCTTCATAATAAAAAAACAAGCTAAGAGTATATGGGGGGCTGACTCTACAGGCTCAGGTCTCTATGTCAGTGACATATGCTTATTCAAGATGTCCTGTACAAAGGATAAACATACAGGCCAGATTATAAATATTGAGATTACAAAAGCAGAAAAAATGCAGAAGAGGAGGTAGAAAATGAAAAATTTCTTTTTGTTGATTTTGTCTCTAATTTTTATTTCACCCTCATTTGGACAGGAAAAAAATATATATAAACAAGCACTCGCGAATTTATATAATTATTCTACAATCGGATATCGGGATTTCAGTGATGTTTTCACACAGGGAGATCTTGTCTATACAAATAGTGAAAATGATTTTGCAATTTCCGGTGAAGGTTTCTTTAAATTGACTGATTTAAAAACTGGAGATATCTTATTCACTAGAAATGGGCAATTTATAAAGCAGAAAAATGAACTTTATTCAGTAAACGGATTAAAGGTTATTACGGATAATGGTATTCCGGTCATTTTTTCTGCAAAGGAATTTGATTACACTACTGATGATAACATTTACTTCTTAATCAAATCTGATTCTTTTAGAATAGAATCAAAAGCTATAAAAGGATGCCTGGAGCTTTCAAATGTATATCCTCTCGACAGTTTAAATTCATTGATACGTTATATTTCAGAGGTAGGAATGTCTTTGCCAGCCTTTGATAGAATATTATCAGAATTAAATGGACTTAGAGACAGTTATAAAGAATTTGTTCAGACTAGAAAAATTGAAACTTTGACAGATTACATCATGAGACTGGAAATGGATAAAATAATATTTTACTCTATTGCGGATAAAATATAGTCTTGGTGTTTTTCATGAAAATACAATATTCGCTATGGAGGATTTTATAAATTAAGGCTTATGTGTTATATGAGCAACAGCAATATTTTTGTTTACGCTATGTATAGCGTTTTTTGCAGCGTGTCAAAATAAGTGCCATTTCCCCGCCAAATAGGTATTTGCCGGGGGAGCGCGGAAATTGCCTCATTTTGGGAGCAGTTTGCAGTAAAAATTTTATGAAGCGAGGAGTTTAAAAACTAGAAATGGAAAATTCCTGCCGGAAAAAACACAAACCGTCTCCCAAAAAATGGATTCTTGCGTCCTCATACCCGGAATTCCGCAGGAATTCCGCCTTAATCCCAGCAAATGCCGGTTTGTTCCATTATGCGGGAAATAATCCTGTACGCTATATAGACCCCGATGGAAATTATCTGAAGGTCACTGACAATGGTGATGAAACCTATACAATATGCGGAGGAACTGCTAATTCAGACAAGAATATTTATATACTTGAAAAAGATGGTAAATGTTCTGGAATTCTGGGGCAAATGCTAACCGAACACTCATTTTTTGATGACGGATCTCTGGTAATAGGAGCTGTCATTGATACCAGAGATACTTCTGGTAGTGAATTTCTTAATAGCTTTGAAAAAAATACACCTGATTTAATTTCTTATATGAATAACGCTCTAAATGGAAAAAAGTATGATTTCAAAGATTTAGGAAGTGGAAATCTAGACGGAAATGAGTTAAATAAATATCGTCATCGTGGAATGCAACTTGAAGTTGATAAAAATGGAAATAAAATATTTGGTTCTGCGAGAGATGTAGGAAATTATGCAGCAGGATATGTAGCGGGACAAAATGCCCTTGTTTGGGTAGAAGCAAGGCTTGGATTCGATGCCTATCAATCCCGTAAATCAAGAAAAATATGTTCAGAAGGGCCTGCTACTCAAGCTGCTCAATGGTTAGGTTATATTTCTGGACTAAATTCGGATTATGGAAAGACTGCAATGAAGTATCGCTCCATGAGGATGCAGATGTTGATGCATTATTAATGAGGTAAAAATGAAAAAAAATGTTATAGTTGTTACAATCATAGATGTTATTGCTCTTTGTACTGTACTTTTGTCTTATTACATAAAAAAACAAATCGGATATGTTTTTTATAATTGGCTAGTAATTTTTTTTGTAATTGCTTTTATAATATATTCATTAATGGTTGTATTGGCTAATAGAAAAATCTCTATTTTCATGGGACAGCTTTTCTGTTGTGTTTTTATTTGTCTAATGGTTAAACTCGATTTGCCAGACAGATTTGCTTTGCTTATAGAAGTTCCAAAAATGGAAAAGAAAATAGAAAAAATAAAACACAACGAGATAGATAATGAAGCGATAACAATATTTGATGAATATATAATATCCGATTGGGAACCAGGTTTTCTTGATTACCAATGGGTACTTGTTTATGACGCAAATGATTCATTGCAAAACATTAGTGATTCTAAAAAAATAATTTCAGAAGGAAAGTTATACATACTGTATAGAGCAAAAAAGTGCTTTTATTTATGTATACTGTATAGGTGAAAATAATACAAATGCTGTTTATCGTGTAAAAATAAAAATTGAGGTAAAATTGAAAAATGGAAAATTTAGTGATGCCTAAGAGTAGTAGAATTGAGATTCAGAGTATCGCAAGCCAGAGTATTATAAAGAAGTATTCTAAACAAGACCTCATATATAGCGTTTCTGCAGCGTGTCAAAACGAGTGCCATTTCTCCGCCAAATAGGTATTTGTATAACTTTCGCAGATGCAAAAAACTTATGCAAGCTCTCGCATACCTGCCGATATAAATTTAAACTATACCGGAGGTTAAGCCATGTACACAGAAACGATCAACAAAATTAAGTCAATGATGGAAAGCGAACTGCAGCCAATGCAGATGAAAAAGCTGGACGAAGTGCTCCACAAAGTTTTTGCAGAAAGGGCAGCCTCCGGTTCTTCAAAAAAGGAGAAAAGGAACCTCATAAAGCAGTTCATCGATGCAAAGCGAATTGAAGGCTGCGCCAAGCGGACTGAAAAGTCTTACTCCTCAACATTAAAATTTTTTGCAAAGTCCATAAAAAAGGACGTGCGATTAATAAGGACGGACGAAATACGTGACTATCTCCTTGGCTACCAGAAAATAAACAACTGTTCAAACGTAACCCTCGACAACGTGCGCAGGATTTTGTCCACCTTCTACAACTGGCTCGAAGAGGAAGACTTCATACTAAAAAGCCCAATGAGGCGTATACACAGGATAAAGGCACCCACAGTCATAAAGCCCGCACTCTCCGATGACCAAATTGAGCTCATAAGGAAAGCTGCCGAAAGCAACACGAGGAACATAGCCATCATAGACATGCTGCTCTCATCAGGCATCCGTGTAAGCGAGCTGGTACGGCTTAACCGCTCATCCATAGACCTTAACACAAGGAGCTTCATAGTTCACGGAAAGGGAGCAAAGCAGAGGGTTAGCTATTTTGACGTAAAGACAAAAATCGAGATTGAAAAATATCTGGAAAGCCGCAAGGACAAGAACAATGCCCTCTTCGTTTCGGCGCACAGGAAGACAAAGAGCGGAACATATTCTAGGCTCACCATAAATTCCATAGAAAAAATAATGCGCGACATAGGCGCAATGGCAGAGATAGACAACGTGCACCCGCACCGCTTCCGGCGCACAATGGCAACCCGCGCCATAGACAAGGGCATGCCCATAGAACAGGTTCAGGTGCTGCTGGGACATGCCAAAATAGACACGACACTGCGCTATGCAAACGTGCTCCAGGCAAACGTACACCACTCTCACCAGAAGTACATCTGCTAGGAATACAATTTTTCCAACGTTACTTCGCGGAGCGGCAATCCTAAATTAGTATTACTCACACTCTCTGGGCAACAGGAACCTTGCTACAATTCAAGAGAGAACGACTTTCTTGCCTTAGCAGGAGCATAATTATTTTTTTAAATAAATGACAAGAACGCTTGACATTGTAAAGTATTCATGCTAGACTGCAAACATGAAATATCTGGGGGAAATTATGGGGGAAGGGGACTTCAAGAACAGGTTTGCCAACTTGATACGTTCAAGGGGGCTTACCCAGAAGGAGCTCGCTCTTAAGACAAACCTTACAGAGGGAGCAATTTCTCACTATATGAAAGGCGACCGCGAGCCTAAGGGGGCTATTCTCCTTAGCATTGCGAACGTACTGGAAACTACAACCGACTACCTTAGGGGGATGACTGACGAGGTAAAACCCGCTGGTGCAAAGGATGACCTGGAGACAGCATTAAAGCTAGTTGCCAGAGTTGCTCCGAACATGAGCCCGGAGGAGAAGGACAGGTTTCTAAGGATTCTTTATGGAGGCAAATAGAGTTTATGGAATGTATTTTACAAGGAACTGACTATGAGGAAATAGAAGATGCAGCAAACAACCTTATAGAAGACTTGGGGCTTGAACAGTCCCAACTAAACTGCTTTGAGGTCGTCTTTCTGCTTGGAATCGGTATAAAGAAGTATTCCGAACTTCCGGCAGCAGACAGGATTTTTCTTATGTCAAAGTCGAGGGACGGCTTTAGCATAAGAACCGAAAGGCAGTACGTAATCTATTATAATGACTCATTGGATAAGGATAGGATAAGGTTCTCTATCTGGAACGAAATTGCGCACATCCAGCTTGGGCATCTGGAAGCAGATTGCCATGGAGCTCGCGCACATTTTGAGGAAGACGCTAAACACTTTGCAAACTACATTATAACTTATAACAAATTCTCTTACACAACAAAGCTTTATCATTCTTTAAAAAACGCTTATACAAAAGAAATCAGATCTGACCATTACTACAAACAATTAACTCACTACTGCAATACGATTATGAAGAATCACATTATGTACGAAAATTTACTAAGGCTATGGGCTGTGGTCTCATGAAAGCCTGTGCACAATAAATACTAAAAGAATGCCCCGATACAGTTCCCTTGACGAAGCTGCACCGGGGCTTAAAGACCGACACCAATAAAGGCATCTTTCTTAACTGACATTTTGAATTTTACCTTGTATGTGGTGTCCTCGTCAAGTAGTTGGACGGCAAACAAACAGCCGCCCTTTATTCTAAAAATTCCGCAATATGCGGAGAGGACAATCTTATGAGTAATACAACTGTTATTGACTACGAAGATTCCGATGGCACAGGCACTGTAACGCTTGTTGCAAACCCTTTTGAGAGAGGCGGCAAATACTATGCAAAGTTTGACCGCACCACCGTAAACATCGACCACCTTATAGCAAGGATTCAGAAGAAAGAGGTCGGTACAAACGCAATAATGGCAAAGCACATGGCATCGCTTTTTAAGGCAGAGATCTTGGAAGCGTTGAGCCGTGGCGAGGCCGTTAATATTTTTGACCTGGGAACGCTTTACATAACCACAAGCGGAACGGTCAAAGGCGATACTCCGGAAACGGCCAGCATCCCCGGCTTTCAGGTAAAATTCACTTCCTCAAAAGTCACGAACGAAGCTGTTTCCTCTCTTGGGATAAAGAAAATCGTCATCTCGGACACAAGTCCTATTATAGGAACGATGACAGATCTTTACACCGGAGAGGAAACGACAACCTTCACAATTGGAAAATCCATTCGTATAGAAGGAACAAGGTTGAAAATTTCCGGTGAGGACGGCGGAGTCTTCTTTGCACCCGCAACTGCAAAAGGAGAGCCGGAGCCGGACGAGACACAATGGATAAAGGTGGAAAAACTTATCCGCAATGTCTCAAAGACGCTTGAATTCTTTTTGCCCTCAACACTTTTGGCCGATACCCCCTACTGCATAGTCCTAAAGACGAACAGCACCAAGGGTAACACGACCAAAAAATCGTATTCGATAACTTCAAGTGCTATAGTAAAAGTAAAAGACGAGTAGTCTTTGCAAGAGGTCTTTGGAGGAAAACTTCAAGGGCCTCTTGTTTTTAAAAAGGAAAAGCCTCCTGTCACTAAACCCCAAGCTCCATCTTTACACAAATGTCATCCCCCACCGCGCTTACACAGGCACGGCTTCCAATTACCAATGGCATGGCTGGGGGAACGTGCCCAAGATCTGCATCCATAACAATTGGAACTCCAAGGCTTTTCAAAACATCCGTAACGGCATTGTACTTGTTAACGCCAAAAGCCTCACCGCTAAAGGCAGAAAGTGGCCTTCCTATAATAAAGCCGGAAGCGGTATCAAACCAGCCGCATTCCTTAAGGTGCCAGAGGCTTCTTCTTATTTCCAAGGGGCTCTGGTCGCAGGACTCAAGCGCCCACACAACATTCCCCGCACCTGCAATAAAATCCCTTACACCGTCAAAGCGGGTTCCTGCAATATTGTTCAGAACGTCAAGGCAGCCGCCAAGCAGAATTCCCTCAAAGCTCACTCCCCCGTCCGATTGCATATCCGGCTGCATATCCGATTGAATATCTGATTGCAAAAGGGAAGCGTTTTTTGGAGTAAAAATGCGGAGTGTCTTTTTTTCCGTCAAAATGTATGGAGAAAGCGGATCGGTAATGCCAAAGCGCTCATCAGCGTCTGGAAGCTCAAACTTACCGTAGCCGTGAACAGTACTGCCCTTCCCCTCAAGAATGTTCAGCGTGTCATACTCGCACTGCTCCCAAGGCTTTCCAAAACCGGTAATGCAGTGGCCGTATATGGCAGCAGTCCCGGACAAAGTTGCAAGAGGTAAAACAAAATTGGTGTTGTCTGAATAGCCCATGAACCACTTTGCAGGGGCATCTTTAAGCCTTTTAAAGTCAATAAAGCTCAGTGTCTCGCACATAAGCTCACCGCCGCCCGCAGAAATAACGGCATCAATGGAAGGGTCAAGATAAAATTCCATCAGTTCAGCCGCCGCAACCTGTGGAGAAGTGCTTATGCCAATGCCGTCATCCTTGGAAACCGTGGCACCGGAGACAACCTTGTAGCCCCGCTCCTCAAAAAGACGCACAGCTTCCCTGTAGCGCGACAAATACGGTTCCGTCGTACAACCAAAAGATGGCGCGGTAATAGCAATCGTGCTTCCGCTTTTAAGAGGCTTTGGAATTTTCATAGGTAAAAATGCTTACTTTCCGGCTGCAAAAGCATCTGCAGCTGCCTGAACATCTGCAAGAGAAGCATACTTTCCGCCAATAATGTCTGCAGCGGCAGTCTTGCACCAGGCCATATAGTCAGGAGAACCGTTCATGCTTCCGGCATCCACGGCCGCATCAAGATAATCCGCAACAGATGCAGTAAGGTCTCCGCCGTGTTCCGCCTTGAATGATTCAAAAGTTGAATCTTCCGTAGTTCCGGCCTTTATGTTCAAAAATGCTTTAACTTTTGCTTCGTCCATTAAAATTCCCCTTAATAAATAATGTTCTTAAGGTCTCCAATAATCCACCTGGAAACCGATATTACAATATTTCCCTACATCTTCGTATTATATAACAAAAAATCTTTTATGTCTTTACAAAAATCTCTTTTTTTTGCAAAAATTCCAAAAAATCTCTAAAATTCAGAAAAACTTTTTGCATATTCCTTTTTTTTGCGGCAGTCTCTCTTGCTAAGGGCTTTCCGGGGTTCCGCGGGTCCCTGCCCGCTCCATTGCCTACGGCAACGGTTGCACCGCCCCTCCAATCCCGGCCGTGCCTGCTTTTTCATCGCGAAAACCTTAAAGTCTTCACACGGAAAAGAATTTTTCAACTTCATTCACTATAAAAGAAAGAGGATTGTACATCCGCCTGGTCTGAGGAACGCTCTTTGTAAACTCCTTGCCGTAGCGTTTTTCCACAATGCGCCTGTCAAGCACGACGATAACGCCCTTGTCGTCACCCCTGCGTATAAGCCTGCCAAAGCCCTGCCTAAATTTTATGACCGCCTGGGGAACACTAAGCTCCATAAAAGGAGAGCCACCCCTTCTTTCCACAGCCTCTGCCCTTGCCGCAAAAACCGGGTCATTTGGAACCGCAAAAGGTAGCTTAACTATAACAACCTGGCTAAGGCTTTCACCGGGAACGTCCACCCCTTCCCAAAAGCTGTCCGTGGCAAAAAGAACGCTGGATTTGTCCTCCTTAAAGCGCTCAAGAAGGCGGAAGCGGTCGTCATCCCCCTGCTTTAGAAGGGAAATTCCCCCGCCCTCCAAAGTCTGCCGGCAGTTGTAAAAGGCACTCCTAAGGCTCTCGTAAGAGGTAAAAAGAACAAGTGTCCTTCCCCCTGCCGCAAAGATAAGCTTGGGAAGTGTCTCTTCCACATAGCCCTGGTAGTATGGACTGTCTGGAAAAGGCGCATCGCTTGGAACCGCAAAGATTGCGTTTGTCTTGTATGGAAAGGGAGACTCAAAAGCCCCGCTCAAAAGCCTCTCGTCCTCAACAAAAGAAAGCCCTGTCCGCCTCATCCAGTAGGAAAAATTGTCGCCAGTCCTAAGGGTTGCACTGGTGCATACAACGGAAGACATAGGCTCAAAAACACCGGAATTCATCATGTGGGCAATGTCTAGCGGTGTCTGCGTAAACTGGGGGAATACAAGCGGCTCATCCCCGCTTTTCTTTGGAGGAAGCCTTACCAGCTGAATCCAAGAAACGGAATCATCGTGCTCGTTCCACTCACAAAAATTCTTGCAAAGGGTAACAAAGGAATCCAGCCTTCTAAGCACGGTCTTGCATTCCCAAACAGAAGGAACGTCCCTGTCATCCTCATCAATTCCGTCAATAAGTTCCCGCACTGTGCCGGTTAGCCCCCCAATGGAATCCTTAAGTTTCTGCATGGCGGCAAAAACCCTGTCAAACCTGGGAGCCGTAGCCGCAAAAATTCTGACTGAATACTCATTTCCCATGGCCTCCTGAGTAAAAAGCTCAAGGTTCAGGAAATTTTCCTTTATTTCATTCACGCATGAAGGAATTTTATCCAAAAGGGAGTCAGAATTGGAAAGAGGGGCCGTGGCAACTGCAAAGCCCGCAATCCCTGCGCGCTTTTGGCGGTACAAAAGATTCACCTGCTTCATCAGCTTAAAGCGGGTAATGCTTTCGCTAAAAAAACTCGTGGCAGAATCTTCTATTCCGTGGGCTTCGTCAAAAACAATGCGTTTGTAGGGGGGAAGAACCGCAGTGTCCTCGTAGCCGCCTCCGTTCATCCTGCTTTCTATGTCCGCAAAAAGAAGGTGGTGGTTCACAACGATAATGCTAGCATCCGAAGCCTCTTTTCTTACCTTCATTACAAAGCACTTTTCCCTAAAGGGGCAGCGCATCCCCATGCAGGCATCGCTTTCGCTGTTGATTCTAGTCCAAACGCTTTCGGGGGGCAAAAAGGAAAGGTCGCTCTTGCTGCCGGTAGGGCTCGTCTTTGACCATTCATACAGCTTGTCAAAGACTTCCGTTTCCTCGCTGAACAAGTCCCTCTCGGAAGAAGCATCCTCCAGTCTCCTAAGGCAAAGGTAATTCTGCCTGCCTTTTACAAGAACAGCCTTTACGTCAAGACC
>JAILHV010000182.1 GCA_024695625.1 Treponema sp. | reverse complement strand
GCAGAGTATGTTATTTTTTTGCCAAAAGATTGGGATATTGAATCCAAAACCGATGAGGGCTACTGGCCTATAGGCAATTTAAAAATGGTGGGGCGGCTTGCCTTGAATACGGACTCATGGCTGGGGTATGGCCATACAATAAGCGCAAACGAAGATTCATCGCCTGTTGCAAGTAACACTGAATTCAACAGCTTTGTTTTGTTAAGGTCAATAGGCGTGGACAATCAGATTGTGGAGCCACTTTCTTTGGGAATAGGCAAAAAAATCAATTTTTATCAATTGTATCCTTTGTACCAGGAAGAATTGGAATTTAAGTTGGAAAATTCCCTCGATGATTTGTGTGAAAAAATTGATGAAAAAGACTTGGACTTTGTAGTAAACATAAACCGCAAAAACTATTGCAAATAAAACAATTCAGGCTAAAACCGGGCTTTCCTGCGCCACCAGGGAAATTGCACATTTTTTATTCAAAAATTGCTCTTGCCACTTTAGCAAAATGGAGAAATTTGCTATAATAGTGTTATGAAACATTTTAATTTATTTGGACAGATGTCTAGCAAAAGAATTATGGTTTTGGCTTTTTTGTCTTGCGCAGCCTTTAGCGCATTTTGTGGTGGCAAAAAGGATAAGCCTAGCGTAAAGACGGAACCCAAAGTCGAAGAGACTGTTGCTCCTGTAATTCAGGAAGAAGAAAAGGTCCCAGAGGTACAGGTTCCCGATTTGACGCTGAATTTTAAGGGCTTGGACCTTTCCACCGGAATGGATGTTGACCAGAAGGAATTTGCCCCGGCAAAGCTTACCCTGGTGAATATTTGGGGTACTTTCTGCCAGCCCTGCCTTGTTGAACTTCCAGATTTGGAAAAGCTTAGCAAGAAGGTAATGTGGCAGCGCGTTCAGGTTGTGGGCATTTTGTGCGATGTCTTTGACACAAGCTTTAAGGGCGAACTTGACCTTGCAAAAAAAATCATCCGCGAAAAGAATGTTTCATACCGCAACTTTATAATTGCAAAGAACACTCCTTGGCTTAGGAACATTCAGGCGGTTCCTACCAGCTATATCGTTGACTCAAAGGGAAAGGTTGTGGCAGGTCCAATCATAGGCTCAAGGTCTGCTGATGAATACAAGGCTCTCATTGACGAGGCTTTGGAAAAGCTAAAGAAATAGTGTCTGCAAAGAATAAGGCGCTTCTTGCGCTAAGAATTTTCCTGCTGCTGCTGGGCCTTGCTTTTGTGGCGGCAGGAATTTTCAGGAACGAAAATTTTAGCATTTTCATAAAGGCTTCCAACATCTGCTTGGAGTGCATTGGTATAGGCTAAGAATTTTAGGCCAAGCCAAAGATTCCCCTTACAAAAATTTCAATTCCTATACAGATTAAAATTATTCCGCCAAAAATTTCTGCACTGGAAGAAAGCTTCTTTCCTGCAAAACGTCCTATCTTTAGACCGGTAAGGCATATTGCGAATGTTACCGCCGCAATTATAAGCGAAGCCACGGTTGCCATTAAAAGACCGTATTCCGCAATGGTAAAGCCTGTGGAAAGCGCGTCTATTGAAGTTGCAATTCCCTGAAGAAAAAGCACCTTTAGCGAAAGGGCATGGGACTCAAGCGTTACTGAACATTCCTTGCATTCGTCCCCCTTCTTTTGGCAGTTGGAGCAGGCATTTTTTTTGCTTGCCAGGGCTTCCACAATCATTTTTATTCCTATATAGAGCAAAAGAATTAAGGCAATCCATGGAATGAATCTTTGAACTTGGGTAAAAATAGATGCGATTGTGTGCACGCAAAGCCAGCCTGTTAGCGGCATTAAAAACTGGAAGAAGGCATACACGCTGCTTATCCCGCACTGTCTTATGCGGCTCATGTTTGGCTCAGAAATTGCGTTTACTATGGAAACAGAAAATGCGTCCATTGCAAGGCCTATTCCCAAGAGGATAGAATTTATAAAAAACATTAAGTTCCACGACATAATGGTTGCTATTATATCATTTATTGCAGATTAGCAATAGGTTATCTTTTGCATTTGTAGAAGGCAAGTGCAAATCGTAATGAAACTTAGCAGGCATTAATCTAACTGCGGAAGCACTTCCATTCCCGGCTGAAACCGCGGCAAAAAAGCCGAGCGCGGATACAAGGTATCAGACTCCCTTCGCTCGCTCCGCGCAAATGCTTTTTTGCCGCGTTTTCAGCCTCCATTCCAGTGCTTCCTCCCTCTGATTTTCTACATTGCATTCCCTGTTTGATGCACTTGCCGTATACACCTGCTGGTGGAAGAAAAAAAATGAGGAATACTTTCTAAGATTTAGAGTTGCACTTACCTTTTGCATACTTGGGCTAAGGCTTGCTCTGGTAAAGTGATTTGATGTAAGATGGCGGTGGAGGTGCATTTTGGCTGGAATGGGACGCAAACGGATTTTGGTGCAGGTGGCTTCTTCTTTGCTTTCTAACCTTCACTTGTCGGGGCTTTTGGAAAAGACTATCTACAAGGGGGCTGCAAAGAATGTCTGCCTTCCTTCTCTTAACTGCCACTCCTGTCCCCTTGCGTCTGCCGCTTGTCCTGTGGGGGCTTTCCAGTCGGTGGCAAATTCGCACAACTTTAAGCTTTCATTTTTTGTTACGGGGCTGCTTTCCTTGTTTGGACTTCTTTTGGGACGCTTTGTCTGCGGCTGGCTTTGTCCCTTTGGCCTTGTACAGGGGGCTCTGCATAAGATTCCTCTGCCAAAGATTGGGGTGAACAGGACTGCTGACAGGCTGCTTCGCTTTTTAAAGTATGCGGTGCTTGCCGTTTTTGTTATAATCATTCCTGTTTTTGTTGCTGATGAATTTGGCCTTGGCTATCCTGCCTTTTGCAAGTACATTTGTCCCGCTGGAACTTTGGAGGCAGGAATTCCCCTTTTGCTAATGAACAAGGCTCTTAGGGCTACGGTAGGCTTTTTGTTCAGGTGGAAGCTTTTTATTTTGCTTGTTACCATTCTGCTTTCGCTTTTTATATACAGACCCTTCTGCAAGTACGTCTGCCCATTGGGAGCATTCTATTCGTTTTTTAACAGGATTTCGCTTGTGCGCATACGCTTTAAAAAAGACAAGTGCGTCTCCTGCGGAAAGTGCCAGTCGGTCTGCCCAATGCAGGTTAGGCTTCCGGAGAAAATTTCCAGTGTTGAATGCATCCGCTGCGGAAAGTGC
>JAILHV010000150.1 GCA_024695625.1 Treponema sp. | reverse complement strand
GGTCTTTAATGCAATTTGTTCTGCAACAATGGATAGGCAGGAAGCCCTGCTTGAACTAAAAGGCATGGCTGATGCAATCATCGTAATCGGTGGAAAGAATTCTGCCAACACAAGAAGGCTTTACGAAAGGGCACTTTCCGTCTGCCCCCGCGCCGCTTTAATAGAAGATGCTTCGGAAATACCGGAAGAGTTTTTTTCTTTTAAGACCGTGGCAATTACGGCCGGAGCAAGCACCCCGGATTCAATCATAAACCAGGTGGAAAAATCGCTGCAGGAAGGACGCTATGTTCCCTCCCTTTAAGGAAGATGCTGCGCTAAAAATTTGTAAGCTTCTTTCCCATGCCTTGGACTTAGGACTGCTGGAACTTAGGGCAGTGGATTCTTCCCGCTCGGCAACGGAACGCACTCTTGGCGGAATAATGCTTGGTGCGCTTGTCGTTTCTGAAAACAATACCGACGGTAAAAAATGCCATGCCCTTGTAACGGTTAGCGGAACAACCAGGGCTGTTTTTAAAAGGGGATGCGATACTCCGCTTGAAGATTTTCCTCCTTTTAGCCTGTCAGAGATATTTGCAGACAGTAGAGGCAATAGAGACTTTGCAGTTGGCGGCATGCTTTCTGAATGTGCCTCTTTGGCATCAATAAAATTTCTTCCCCCCATTGTAAGCGCAAGTAAAATAGACCAAGCCCTTTTGCAAAATGATAAAGCGATTCACGAGCTTACAAAAGAGATTGCCGCCTGTACAGACAGTGAAAAAATCCGTAGGCTCAAAACCGAGCGCACTGCCTTAACCGCCCAGTCTCTTGCAAAAGTTTTTGAATTATATTCATTTCACTGTGCGGACGGAAAAATGCGCTCACTAAAAGAAATCTGCGCTGAGCGTAATCTGCAAACCCTTCCGCCAACCGGAACAGGCGAATGTTGCGCCCCAAAGCTTTTGGATTATGCCTTTGCCTCTTCCTTGCAGCCTGTAAGCCTTTGCGAAGCCTATTACCAAAAAGGGCAGGAGCTAAAGCCAAGGAGTCCTTGCGACGAGAGGTGCGGAATAGTTTTGCCTTCTATGCTGGGGCTTGAACTTCTTTACCGCGACGAGCATATTGCCGTCATCAACAAACCGTCAGGGCTTTTGAGTATACCTGGTAGCGGTATAGAAAAATTGGACAGTGTTACGACCCGCCTAAAGCGCCTTTTTCCCGCATGCATTGAACAGCCTTCTGTTCACCGCTTGGATATGGAAACAAGCGGGCTTATGGTTCTTGCCTTTACAAAAGAAGCCCACCGCATTTTAAGCAGGCAGTTTATGGAAGGGCAGGTAAGCAAAAAATATACAGCTCTCTTGGACGGAGTTCTTGCAAAGAAGGGAATTGCCCAGGAAGGATGCATGGAACTCTACTTCCGCCTAGACGTGGACAACAGGCCCCATCAGATTTGGGACAGCGTTTACGGAAAAAAAGCCGTAACCTCTTGGCGCATACTCAACGTTGAACGCTACACCGCAACCGGCACTTCTTGTGCAAGGAACGTCACCCGAGTTGAATTTACGCCGCACACAGGCCGCACCCACCAGCTTCGCCTTGCCAGTGCAGACAGCCACGGCTTTGCAACGCCAATAATCGGTGACACGCTCTATGGAAGCTGCAAAGAGGGAGAGCGCCTTATGCTCCATGCCTGCCATCTTGAATTTATTCATCCTGCAACAAATGAAGCAATGGTTTTTGAAAGCAAGGTTCCCTTCTAAAATATGGGGGGCGTTACGGGGGGTGCAACCCCCTGTAGAAGGGGTAGGACGCAACAAAGTGCGGCCGCAGGGGGAGACTTCCCCCTCCCTGGGAGAAAAACCGAATATAAAATCCCGAAATTTTTGCACTAAACTAAAATTACAACGCCCAAATTCGGGCCAAATTTGTTTGACAATTGGACGCCTCTAAAATAAAATCGTAAGAAGTTAAAGATAATGCTATCTTTTTTTGGAGGTAATATGAAAAAGGTAATTCTTGCTGGTGTGGTTATCGCAGCTGCAATCTCTGCAGTATCATGCGGCGGAAAGAACGTTGCAAAAGTGGCAAATAAGGATAAGCCTCTCGTATTCTACAACAGACAGCCATCTGATCCTGTAAGTGGCGAAATTGACATGGAGTCAATGAACTGGAACGGAAGCACATACTATGTTGGTTTTGACGCAGCTGGTGGTGGTGCAGTTCAGGGACAGCTTATTAAGGACTTCCTTGCATCCGCAGACCCTGCTGTAATCGACCGCAATGGCGACGGCATCTTGGGTTATGTTCTCTGCGTTGGTGATGTTGGTCACAATGACTCCCGCGCACGTACAGAAGGTATCCGCCGTGCTTTG
>JAILHV010000139.1 GCA_024695625.1 Treponema sp. | reverse complement strand
AGCAACACCGGCTTTTTTTATAAGTTGGTCTGGATTCCCGCCAAAAATGCTTAGCATCTGTTCTACAGAAAGATCCGGGTTTGATGCCCTGAATGTCTTGTTGGAAGAAACTATTGCAACCCTGTTTTTGCGTAGGAAGGTAGTGCTGTATTTTTTTGCGCTGAATTCTTTTTCGTCAAATTCAACTTTACCGCCGCATTTTGCCTTTGACATTCCCGTAATAAAATTTTCAAAGGTTACAAAGGAAGCTTCGTTGGAGGATGCCACGGCTGTAATTTCTCCGTAACTTGCACATAGTGTTATGCTCCTTACCGCAGGCTGTCTTGCAGGAATGCAGGATGCATTTGTAAAGCGGATGCAGGGCTTTTTTTTTTTGGACTTTGTCTCCTCTTTTTCATTTGCCGATGAGTAAGCTCTTGTGCCTTGGGAAGGGATATAATTTGCCTGGCTTGTGTACTGCTGTGTGCTAGAAAAGAATCCTACTAGTTTTCCCTTCTGCAAAAGGGTTATTGTGTCGGAATAGTTCAATGCTTCCGTCTTGCTGTGGGTAATGAGTATTATGGTTTTTCCGCCCCGGGCTTCTTCGCGTAGGTGTAGGAACAGGGACTTCCTTTCTTCTGGAGTCAAAAAAGATGAAGGCTCGTCAAGGATAAGGCAGCTAAAGTCTTGCATTAGTGCGCACAAAAGCCCCGTGTAAAAATGCTCAGCACCGCCTGTGTCTTTTATCTTTTGGTCAAGGCTAAGCTTGGGTGCCCATTTTTCCTTTAGTTCAAGAAGACGCGTGTTGAAGAGTCTGCTTCCATAAGAAGAAAAACTTTTGCAAGAAAGAAGAATGTTCTGCCTTGCGGTAAGAGAAAACGAAAGCAGAGGCCTCTGCTGAACTTCTGCTATGCCTTTTTTTAGCGCGTCTTTTGGTGAAGAAAAATAAGTTTCCAAACCGTCAACAAAAAGCTTGCCGTCCGACATTTTTATTCTGCCGGATATTATTTTTGCAAGGGTTGACTTTCCCGCTCCATTTTCACCAAGAAGGGCATGGATTTTTCCCGCTGCGAATGTTGCGCTTACTTTGCATAGTGCCGTCTTAAAGGGATAGGCCTTGCTTACGTTCTCTAACCGTATTTCCATGATTAAATCTGGGGCATTTCAACTTCGTCCGCTGTTTCGCCCAAATCAAGTGCGCCGGACTTTAGCAGTTCTATAAGGATATCCATTTTGGCTCTGATTTTTCCGTCAACTGCCTTTATGTATTCTGGGGCATCGTGAAAGTATTGCACGTAGCCGCCTGCCATGCCTACAGTCTTTGTCGTTCCCCAAGGAATGTCGCCTGTTAAGAAGAGGGTTGTAACTTCGCTTGCAGCCTTGGCCTGGTCTGTCATGCAGCAAGATATTATTGTTCCCGGTGCCTTTTTAAATCCGTTTTCGTCAAACCAGACAATGTGCATGTTTTTTTCTTTTGCCGCAGAAATTACTCCCTGGGAGGCTCCTCCGCAAATTGGAAGAACAACGTCTACACCCTTGTCGCTGAGTGCCTGGCAAAGCTCCGCTCCCTTTGATGCGTCGTACCAGTTGCCCACTATGCTAAAGAAAGCTTCCGTCTTTGGGTTTGCATCCTGTGCGCCCCTTGCAAAGTAGGGGTAGAGTATGTTGTTCATTATGGGGTATTCCTGAGCTGCAATAAGCCCCACCTTGTTTGTACTGCTGTAAAGACCCGCAATGTAGCCCGAGATATAAGCCTGGTCCCGCTGGTTGTAGCTTATGCAGTAGATTTGTTCTTCCTTGCTTCCTTCTTCCAGTGCCGCATCCAAAAAGATGAATTTCTGTTCTGGAAACTGCTTTGCTATTGGGGAAGCCAATGCCGGCATAGACGGGTTTGACGAAATGATTACGTCGTAAGTTCCTTCTGCCGCAAGTGCTGTAAGCTTGGTGCTCCATTCAGCCTGGTTTGTCCCTGCTTCCATAACGTAAAGGTTTGCCCTGCCGCCATTCGTGGATTTTGAATCCCCCTTGCCGGAATTAAAACTGTCCACCGCCTTAGTTACTCCTTCTGCAACATGGGCGTATGTTGGCGAGTCCGCTATAATTCCCGGAATGAATACCGCAATCGATATGTCTTTTTTTGCCCCTTCCTTTTTTGAGCATGCGGGGAAAAGTGCCGTGGCTGCCATTGAGCTTGCCATAAAGAATGTATATATTGATTTTTTTGCAATTGCTTTGAATTTCATTTTTTTACACCTCGAATACAAATATAGTTTTATGTAAAACTAAAGTCAAGGAGTGGTATTTAGGGAATTTTCGATGTTGCCGTTCAGTCTGCAAAGAAGGGAAAGAAGCGTCTCTTTTTCTTTTTGCGAAAAGCCCTGGTAGCATACGTCCAGCAGTTCCTTGGAAATTGATGATGTAAGCGAGTTTAGTTTTTTGCCCTTTGCGGTTAGCGTTATGTATTTAATGCGCTTGTCGTCGCTTGAACTTTCCTGCTTTACAAGCCCCTTGTCCAAAAGCTTTTTTATAAGCACCGTTGTGGTAGACTTGTCGCGGTTTATTATGGAGGCAATATCCTTCATGGTGAGTTTTTCTTTTTCTGCTAACTGGAACAATATGAATCCGTGGGAAGACACAAGCCCGTTTTCCTGGGGCAGGCGCGAGTTTGTAAATTCCGCACTCTTTGTGTGAATGCGCGAAATAAGAGCCAGCACAAAATCTGTAGAGTATTCCATGATAGTTTATTATAAAACTATTTTTGCCTTTGGTCTACCATAGCGGAATAAAAGGGCGGTTGAAAAAATAAATGCAATGGGATAAAATAGAAGAATGTTCGGATTTTTGTTTAAAAAAAATTTTTGTGATTTGTGGGATAACTTTTTTCATTTCTTTATTGTAAATGTAATCGATTTGGTCTTTGCTTTTTTGTTTGCCTTTCTCTTTCTGTTTATTTCAAGGTCGCCTATTGTGGCGCAAAATTACAGACTGCATCTTGCCTTGCTTGCTGCCCTTGTTGGAACCTGTGTCCTTTGCGTGCTCGTTTTTGCGGAGGGAAAGAATGCGGCAGATGTTGCAAATTTTGGCAGCGCTAAATTGGTCAAGTTTGCGGATAATATTGTTCCCAGCATAAAAATTGGCTTTCAGTTTGGTCTTTTTGCATTCCTTGTTGCGGCGGTTTCTTTTATAAGCATTCCCTTTTATTTTAACATGTGGATTCCTTCTGACGGCTCTGAAGGAACGGTTATTGGCCTTGTTCTTTTAATCGTAATTTTCTGGGCAGTGTTGGTAACGGTTCTTGCCCTGCAGTGGTTTATCCCAATCAGAAATCTTATGGGCAACAATTTTTCCAAGTGCCTAAAAAAATCCTACATCCTTTTTTTTGACAACACGGCTCTTACGATTAAGATGGGACTGGTAGGCCTTTTGAACATAGCAATTTCCATTTTTTCAATAGGAATGATTTGCAGCTTTAACGGAATGATGCTCTGCAACACCAACGCGCTCCGCCTGCTGCTCTACAAGTACGACTGGTACGAAGTGAACCCCGGAATGTCCCGCGAAGAACGCAAGGAAGTTCCCTGGGATGAACTTTTGCGGACGGACAAAAAGACACTGGGAACCCGGAACTTTAAGTCCTTCTTCTTTCCTTGGAAGGAGTAGAGAGGAGTAGAAAAAAGCAAATGCCAAATAACGATGCACTTATTAAAACTGTTGGAAGCAATATTCAGGAAAAAGCGGCATTAATATGGAATGTAGCTAATACGCTTGTTGGTCTTTACAAGCCGCATGAATACGGCCTTGTTATTTTGCCTATGTGCATTATTAAACGTTTTCATGACTGCCTTCTGCCAAGCCATGCAAAGGTTCTTAAAATGGCAGAAAAAGTAAAAGACTTGCAGGTAAAAGAAGGCTTCCTTACAAAGGCATCTGGCTACCAGTTTTACAACACAAGCAAATTTACATTTGAAACACTTCTCGCTGACAGCGCGAATATTGCAGATAACTTTGAAGATTATTTGAACGGCTTTTCTGATAATGTAAAAGATATTCTTCACCGTATGAAGTTTGAAGACCAGATAAAGACAATGAAAGAAGGAAAGGTTCTTTATCAAGTTATAAGCGATTTTAATTCCACAAAAGCCGATATGAGCCCAGAAAAAATTAGTGCCGTTGACATGGGCTATATCTTTGAAAACCTTGTTCAGCGTTTTTCAGAAAGTTATGACGAAGAAGCAGGAGCCCACTTTACCAGCCGTGACATTATTTATCTTATGTGCGACCTTCTTGTGAACAGCGACAAAAATGCCTTTGCTTCAGACGGTATTAATAAAACTGTTTACGACATGACTATGGGTACAAGCCAGATGCTTACTTGTATGGAAGAGCGTTTGAAGCAGTTCGACAAGGAGGCTGTTGTTACAAGCTTTGGTCAGGAATTCAATCCCTTTACTTTTGGAATTGCAAAAGCAGACATGCTCATTCGTGGTGGAGACCCTAACAATATGCAGTTTGGCGACACGCTGAATGATGATAAATTCAACGGTTATAAGTTTGACTATATTATCAGTAATCCGCCTTTTGGAATTGATTGGAAAAAAGAAGCTAATGATATAGAAAAAGAGAATAAAAAAGGTGCTGCCGGAAGATTCGGAGTTGGTCTTCCTCCAAAAAGTGATGGACAATTGCTTTTTATGCTGAATGGAGTTGCAAAACTGAAAGACCCGAATGAAAATACGCATACGCGAGCAAGCGTTGCGGGCGGGCGAATGGCAATCATACAGAACGGTTCAAGTCTCTTTTCTGGGGATGCAGGAAGCGGACAGAGTGAAATCCGCCGTTACTTAATCGAAAATGACTGGCTTGATGCAATCGTTCAGCTTCCGAATGATTCCTTTTACAACACAGGAATTGCGACATACATCTGGATTATTACAAAAGACAAAGAAGAAAAGCGAGTTGGCAAAGTTCAGCTGATAGATGCCTCGAATTGTTACGAAAGCCGCAGAAAAAACATAGGCAACAAAAGGGTTGACATAACAAACGAATGCCGCAATCTTATTGTAAAAGCCTACGATGACTATGCAAAAAATAAAGTCTATAAAAAAACTTCCGAAAGCGGTGCAAAAATAATCTGCAAGTCAAAAGTTTTGGACAGCGTTGATTTGGGCTACAATAAAATCACGGTAGAAAGTCCTCTGCTTGATGAAAAGGGAAAGCCTGTTAAAGACAAGAAGGGTAAGATTCAGCCAGACAGTGACAAGCGTGACTTTGAAAATGTTCCGCTTGACCAGGACATGGACAAATACTTTGAGCGCGAAGTCCTTCCATACAATAAAGATGCATGGATAGACAAATCAAAAACAAAAGTCGGCTACGAGATCCCGTTTACCCGAACTTTTTATGAATACAAGCAGCTTGAAAAGGCAGAAAATATTGCCGCCCGTATAGAAGCGCACGAAAAGAGCCTTATGGAAAAACTTCATAATCTGTTTGGGGACAAATAGGGGGCAAAAATGAACGGCGAATTAAATAATAATGGCAGCTTAATGATATACCAGAACGAAAAAGGCGATACAAAGGTTGATGTTCTTTTTCAGGACGGCAATATCTGGATGACGCAAGCTTCTATAGCGGAGTTATATCAAACAAAGCCTCAGAACATCACCCAGCATATAAAACATATCTATGAAGATGGCGAGCTTGATGAAAATCGAACTTGTAAGGAATACTTACAAGTTCAAACTGAAGGAAAAAGACAGATAAAAAGACACACAAAACATTATAGTTTTGATATGATACTTGCCATTGGCTATAGAGTACGCACTCATGTAGGCATTCATTTTAGGAACTGGGCAACAAGTTTAATTCATGAATATACGCAAAAAGGTTTTGTCCTGAACGATGAGCGTTTAAAAAGTCCAAAGCAGTTTGGCGATGATTATTTTGACGAACTCCTTGAGCGAATTAAAGACATTCGCGCCAGTGAACAGCGTTTTTATGAAAAAGTAAAAGCAATTTATGCCACAAGTATAGATTACGACAAGGATGATAAACAAACAAAGCTATTTTTCAAAACGGTTCAAAATAAAATGCATTATAGCGTTCATTCTCATACTGCCGCAGAAATAATAGACAGTCGCGCCGATGCAACAAAAGACAACATGGGCTTGACTAGCTGGAAGGGTGCGGTTGTTCGCAAAGGTGATGTAGACATTGCTAAAAATTATCTTTCAAAAGATGAAGTCGAAGCTTTAAACCGTATTGTTGTAATGTATCTGGATTATGCGGATGATATGGCAAAACAGCGTGTTCCAATGCACATGGCAGACTGGGAAAACAAATTGAATGAATTTTTGAAGTTTTATGGGCGAAATGTCCTAGATAATGCAGGCACCGTTTCCGCAGAAAAAGCAAAACAGAAAGCTTATGCAGAATACGAAAAATTCAATAACGCCCGAATCGAAAAGCAAAAGGCTGATTTTGACGAGCTTGAAAGCAAAGTGGAATCTTTGCAAGGTAATAATAAATGAAGCAGAGCGGCATTGATTGGATTGGCGAAATACCTGATGATTGGAATGTGAACAAAATAGATTCTCTCTATACTCCACGCAATACAAAAGTAAGCGATAAGGATTATCCTCCTTTATCTGTAACGATGCAAGGAATTGTTCCTCAACTTGCAACTGCTGCAAAAAGTGATGACGGTGACAATCGAAAACTTGTAAAAAAAGGTGATTTTGCAATAAATAGCCGTTCTGACAGAAGAGGTTCTTCTGGTGTTTCTTCCTATGATGGTTCTGTTTCTCTAATAAATACAATTCTTACTCCAAGAGGAGAAATGAATCCTATTTATTACAACTGGCTTTTTCATACAATTCAATTTGAAGATGAATTTTATAAATGGGGTCATGGAATCGTAGATGATTTATGGACAACAAGATGGCAGGATATGAAGAATATCTATATAGTTGTTCCCCCAAAAGCAACACAACAGCGCATAGCCGAATATCTTGATTCAAAGTGCGCACAGATTGAATCAATAATCGAAGAATCAAAAAAATCCATAGAAGAATACAAGGCTTGGAAGCAGTCAGTAATCTTTGAAGCTGTAACAGGCAAAAACTTGAACTGCAAAAAGAAAGACAGCGGCATTGAATGGATTGGCGAAATACCAGAAAAATATATAAAAACAAGACTGAAATATCTTTTAGATATTAAAGGAAGAATTGGATTCCGAGGATATACAAATGCTGATATGGTTTCTGAAGGTGAAGGAGCTATAACATTAAGTCCATCAAATTTAAAAAATCTTAAGATGGATTTTTCAAAGAAAGCCTTTGTATCTTGGAAAAAATATAATGAAAGTCCAGAAATTCAAATAAAAATTGATGATATACTTTTTGTAAAAACAGGTTCTTCTTACGGAAAATCAAGTCTTGTTGATTATTTGCCAGTTGAATCAACCATTAATCCCCAGCTTGTGGTTTTTAAGAATATAAAATGTAACCAAAATTTTCTTATATACTATTTGCAAACAAATATTATTCAAAATCAAGTAGAAAATATAGTGATTGGTGGAACAATTCCTACTATGTCTCAAGAGAAAATGAAAAACATGTTTGTTTTTCTTCCACCACTTCCCGAACAAGAATCCATCGCAAAAATGCTTGATTCAAAATGTGCTCAAATCGACAGCCTTATCGCCGAAAAAGAATCGCTCATAGCAGATTTGACAGAATACAAAAAGTCACTCATTTTTGAAGTGGTTACTGGAAAAAGGAGTGTGTAGGGAATGGCAGACAGCGAAAAACAGTTTGAAAGCGACATTGAAAACTATTTAATTTCTTCTGACGGTGGCTGGATTCAGGCTCATGATTCTGGTTACCGTGCAGGAAATGCCGACGGATATGCCCTTGATATTGCAACTTTAATTGGATTTATAAAGGATACTCAGCCAAAAGCCTGGGCTCGTTTTGAAAAGATGAATCCGTCAAACACCGAGCACGCTTTCTACCAGTCTTTCGAAGATGCCGTAAATAATGACGGCCTAATCTCTGTTTTACGCCACGGCTTTAAGCACTTGGGAATTGAATTTAAGGTCTGCTACTTTATGCCGGAAAATACGCTGAACCAGACGGCTGCAGAACACTATAAGCAGAATGTCTGTCACTGTATCCGCCAGTGGCATTATACGACAGAGAATAATAATTCCGTTGATATGATGCTTGCCGTAAATGGTATTCCGCTTGTTGCCATCGAATTAAAGAATCAGCTTACAGGCCAGAGCTGTGACAATGCAAAATTACAGTGGATAAACGACCGTGATGCCAAAGAGAACTGTTTTAAGCTCAATCATCGTATTTTGGTTTACTTTTGCGTTGATATGTACAACGCTTTTATGGCTACCAAAAAGCCCATGAAGGAAGATGATTTTTTGCCCTTCAATCAAGGTTCTAATGGTGCAGGAGTGGACGGTGGCGCAGGAAATCCCCAAAGTACTGATGACGATTACGTTACTTCTTATATCTGGAAAGATGTTTTACAAAAAGACAAGCTTTTGGATATTCTGAACAAGTTTATTCACTATGAGAATTATCAGGAAACATATATTGATGAAAATGGTGAAGAAAAAACAAAGCCTGTAAAAAAGGTTATCTTCCCGCGTTACCATCAGCTTGATGTTGTGCGAAAACTAATTGCGGATGTTCGCCAAAAAGGAAGCGGAACAAACTATCTGGTAGAACATAGTGCTGGCAGCGGAAAGAGTAACAGTATTGCATGGGTTGCATATCGTCTGGCGTCTCTCTTTGATGATAACGACAAGCCAATGTTCAATTCTGTTATCATAATTACTGACCGCAAAGTTTTGGATCAGCAACTTCAGGAAACTGTAAGCGGCTTTGACCATACAATCGGAAGTGTTATTACAATTGATGATAAAACAGAAGTTGACGGAGAAAAGAAGTCTAAGGCTCTGCGGAATGCCATTAACGACGGAAAGAGAATCATCATTACAACCTTACAAAAGTTCCCTGTAATTTATGAACAGGTTGAAGGTGTTGAAGGTAAAAAGTTTGCAGTAATTGTAGACGAAGCTCATTCCAGCCAGACTGGTGACAGCGCAAAAAAGCTAAAAATTGCTCTTGCCGATAAGGCAGATGCCCTTAAAGAATGGGAAGAAATAGAAGCTGAAAACGAGGAAAAGACTCCAGACCGTGAAGACGAACTGATTAAAGAAATGACTGCTCACGGAAATCATAAAAACTTGAGCTTCTTCGCTTTTACGGCAACACCCAAAAACAAAACTTTGGAAATGTTCGGTAGTCGCCAAGCTGACGGAAGTTTTAAGCCCTTCCATGTGTATTCTATGCGGCAGGCAGTGGAAGAAGGTTTTATTATGAACGTGCTGGAAAACTACACGACATATAAAAACTGCTACAAGATTTTGCAGGAATCCAGTGACGACCCGCAGGTGTTCGCATCAAAAAGCGTAAAACTTATAAAAAGATATGAAGAGCTTCATCCGCATAACTTGCAGCAAAAGTCCCAGATTATTGTTGAAACCTACATGGACAGAACCCGCCACGCAATAAACGGTCGCGGTAAAATGATGGTTGTAACAGCGAGCCGTCTGGCAGCTGTCCGCTACTACCATGAAATCAAACGGTATATTGAATCGCAGGCCGCAAAAGACGATGCCTATAAAAATCTAGAAATCTTTATTGCTTTCTCTGGAAGCCTAAAAGACCCGGAAGACCCGTCAGGAACAGAATATACAGAAAGTGGCATGAATCGTGACCACAACGGAAGACCGGTTAGCGAAGCCCAGACAAAGAAAGTATTCCACGATGAAGGAAATATTCTGATTGTTGCAGAAAAGTACCAGACAGGTTTTAGCGAATCCTACCTGCATACAATGATTGTGGATAAAAAACTCCGTGATGTAAAAGCTGTACAGACTTTAAGCCGCTTGAATAGGACATGTGAAGGAAAAGATGACACCTTTATTTTGGACTTTGTAAATACAAAAGAACAAATTTTGGAAGCATTCCAGCCATATTTCCAGACTACGGAATTAAAAGAAGAACTTAATAAAAATCTTATTTACCAGACTCAGAAAATGCTCCGTGCATTTAAGATTTATACTGATGATGATATTAAAAATGTCACTGACATTTATTTGACTCAAAAGAAAAATCCTTCAAAGCAAGCTCTTGTTACAAACGCGCTGCTTCCAGTTGTTCAGGGCTATAATGCTCTGAATCAGGAACAGAGGTACCAGTTCCGCAAATTACTGCGTTCTTTTGTAAAATGGTACAACTTTATTGCTCAAATAATTCGTATGTTTTCAAAAGAACTTCATAGAGAATTTCTTTTCTGTAAATATCTTGAACGGCTTGTTCCAGCTGATAAAGAAACTATGATAGATATTACCAACAAAATTAAACTTGAATATTACAAGCTTGAAAAAACTTTTGAGGGTAGTGTTGCGCTTAAAACAGAAAATGGTGTACTTGAACCACAAAGAATAAAAAATGCAGTAGGTCAGAAAGAAAAGAAAACTCCGCTTTCGGAAGTAATTAAAAAGATAAACGAGGAGTTTGGAACAAAGTTTACAGAACGCGACAAAGTTATTTTTACCGATGTTTTTAATTCTATGGTAAAAGATGATAAGCTAAAAACATCTGCTCGTTCCAATGGTCAGCAAATGTTTACAAACAATATTATGCCAAAGAGTTTTGACGACACTTTACAGAAGTCTTATTTTGAGAACATGGAAGCTTATGAGTCATGGCTTAAGGATAAGGAAAAATATGACTTTATGCGTAAGATGATGGCAGAAGCTTTGTACAAGGCTTTTTTAAGAGATTAGATATTTTGTTTTGAACTGACCCCAAAACCAAGCCTACGCCCGATTGGAGGGGCCCGCGAAAGCGGGTTGCCGAAGGCAATGGAGCGGGTAGGGGCCCGCGGAACCCCGGAAAGCGGGGAAAAGCCAAAGTCTGACCGGTTCCGTAGGACCGGGCACAGTTTAACTTGGCATGCCGTCCAAAAAAGAAAGAAGAATTTTATGATAAGTTTTTACTTATAAAGCTTTTCTGTGGAAACTTGACCATTTTATTTTCTGCTAGTATAATGGTTTTATGGGTGGAAATAAAAATAGTAAGACGGTATCTAAGGCATCAAAGGCTTCTTCTGCAAAGAAGGTGACTTCTGCAAAGAATGTCAGTTCTGCAAAGGTGTCTGCCGGAAAAAAATCAAGTGTAAAGAAAGAATCTTCAAATAAAAGTGCGGTTTTGAAAAAGAAGTCGGCTGCATCTTCTAAGGCTATGGCTGCGGAAAGGCCTCTTGCTTCTGCAAAAGCGACCTCTTCTTCTAAGGCGGCTGTTTCTGCAAAGACGGCAAGTTCTGCTAAGGCTCTTGCGTCTGCTAAAGCGGCGGATTCTGCAAAGGTGGCAACTTCTGCTAAAGCTGTACCTTCTGCTAAGCCAGCGGCTGCTCCTTTGCCTGCTGCAAAAAAATCCAAGGTTTACGACGAAAGCCAGATTAAGCACCTGGACGCGCTTGAGCATATCAGGCTTAGAAGCGGTATGTACATTGGGCGGCTTGGTGACGGTTCAAACCAGAACGACGGTATTTATGTTCTTCTAAAGGAAGTTATTGATAACGCTGTTGATGAATTCATCATGGGCTACGGTAAGCGCATAGACGTTGAGGTTGCGGAGAATACGGTAAAGGTTCGCGACTATGGCCGTGGTATTCCTCTTGGCAAGGTTGTTGAGTGTGTTAGCGAGATTAACACCGGCGCAAAGTATAACGATGACGTTTTCCAGTTTTCCGTTGGTATGAACGGTGTTGGTACAAAGGCTGTTAACGCCCTGTCTTCGCATTTTAGGGTTGTTTCCGTGCGTAAGGGTGAATGTACCGAAGCTGTGTTTGAGAGGGGTAAGCTCGTAAGCCAAAAGACTGGAACCCTAAAGCAAAAGCAGGCAGACGGTACGTATTTTGAATTTACCCCGGATGAGGGCATTTTTGGCAAGTACCACTTTAACATGGAATTTGTGGAAAAGCGCATCTGGAACTATGCATACCTCAATTCAGGTCTTACTCTGCGCCTTAATGGTCAGGATTTTAAGAGCGACAACGGTCTGTTTGATTTGCTTAACAAGGAAATAGACGACACCTGCCTTTACCCAATTGGAAGCTATGCGGGTGAGCACTTGAAGTATGCCTTTACCCACACCAATTCTTACGGCGAGACGTATTTTTCTTTTGTAAACGGCCAGTATACGGCAGACGGTGGAACCCATCTGAATGCTTTTAGGGAAGGTTTTGTCCGCTGCATAAATGAATTCTATTCTTCTGACTACAAGGCGGAGGATGTTCGCGAAGGTATTGCGGCGGCTGTTCTTGTAAAGATTAAGGATCCTGTTTTTGAAAGCCAGACAAAGAACAAGCTTGGCAATACGGACATTAGGCAGTGGATTGTTGGCGAGGTTATGTCTGGTCTTAGCGACTGGCTGCACAGGAACCCCCAGGCTGCGGAAAAAATCAAGGAAAAGATAGAGGCGAACAAAAAGCTTCGCACTGAACTTAGCGAGGTAAAGAGCAAGGCTAAGGAAGCGGCTAAGAAAATTAGCATACGCATTCCAAAGCTAAAGGACTGCAAGTACCACGTTACGGACGGCGCCAAGGGTGAAAATTCAATGATTTTCATTACGGAGGGAGACTCTGCATCTGGTACGATGACCCACAGCCGTGACGCTTCTTTCCAGGCCATTTTCTCTTTGCGCGGAAAGCCAGAGAACATGTACGGCAAGAAGCAGGGGGACATCTACAAGAACGATGAGCTTTACCAGCTGATGATGGCTCTTGGTATAGAGACCAGCGTTGAAAACCTTAAGTATTCAAAGATTGTTATTGCAACCGATGCGGATAACGACGGCTACCACATTAGAAACCTTGTGATGACCTTCTTCCTTGGCTATTTTGAGGAACTTGTTACAAGCGGGCGTGTCTTTATCCTTGAAACACCGCTCTTCCGTGTGCGCAACAAAAAGGAGAACATCTACTGCTATTCGGAAGAGGAAAGGAACAAGGCACAGGCAAAGCTTGGCAAGGGGGCAGAAACCTCCCGCTTTAAAGGCCTTGGAGAAATAAACCCGTCTGAATTCCGCCAGTTCATAGAACCGGAGACCATGCACCTTACTCCGGTTGAAATAAGCCAGCTTAAGGTTGTGCCTAAGCTTTTGAGTTTTTACATGGGAAAGAACACTCCCGAACGCCGCGAATTCATAGAAAAGCACCTGCTTGGCAATGCGGACATTGATGCGTAAAAGGGGAGTCTTATGGCATTTGTAAAGAATTTATTCGACAAGAATTTTATTGAATATGCGAGCTACGTTATACGCGACAGGGCAATTCCGGATCTTGAAGACGGTCTTAAGCCTGTTCAGCGCCGCATAATGCACACGCTCTTTAAGATGGACGACGGACGCTTCCAGAAGGTTGCAAACGTTGTTGGCGAGTGCATGAAGTACCACCCTCACGGAGACGCTTCCATTGGCGGAGCCTTGGTTGTTCTTGCAAACAAGGGAATCTTTATAGAAAAGCAGGGTAACTTTGGAAACATGTACACTGGAGACGGAGCATCTGCACCCCGTTACATTGAGTGCCGTGTTCATCCGCTTGCAAAGGAATTCCTTGTTACAAACCCTGCCGTTACCCACTACATTCCCAACTACGACGGACGCAGCACAGAGCCGGAAGTTTACCGCGCAAAAGTGCCGGTTGCTCTCATAATAGGCGCAGAGGGAATTGCGGTTGGCATGAGCACAAAGATTCTGCCCTACAACATAAGGGAAGTTCTTGAGGCAGAAATAAAGGCGCTGAATGATGAGCCATTCGAGATTTATCCTGACCTTCCCACAGGCGGTCTTATTGACGTTACCAACTACAACGACGGCAACGGTAAGATTGTTACCCGCGCCAAGTTTGACATGAGCGATGAAAAGAAAATCATCATAACGGAGCTTCCTGTAGACACAACCTCCGAAAGCCTCATGAATTCAATAGAGAACGCATACAAGTCTGGCCGCATAAAGATAAGTTCTATAGACGACTATACGACCGACCACTGCCAAATAGAGATAAAGCTTCCCCGCGGTGTTTATGCCAAGGACATAGAAAAGGCCCTTTACGCCTACACCGACTGCGAAAAGTCCATCTCCTGCCAGATGCTTGTTATCCGCGACAACATGCCTGTTGCAATGACTGCCACGGAAATAATCAAGTACTATGCAAAGAAGCTTACCGCAATCATTAAGGACGAGCTTGAATACGACCAGGGCCGCCTTACCGAAGAGCTTCACGCGCGTACCCTTGAACGCATCTTTATTGAGGAGCGCATCTACAAGAAGATTGAACAGATGAAGACTGCGGAAGATGTGGTAAAGGCTGTAAAGAAGGGCTTTATTCCGTTTAAGGCAGAACTTGTCCGCGACATTTCCGACGAAGACGTGGAAACTTTGCTAAGGATTCCTATCCGCCGCATATCGCTTTTTGACATAAACAAGAACAAGGACCAGGTTGCCGCAATCAATAAGCAGCTAAAGGAAATAAGCCGAAAACTTAAGCACTTAAAAGACTGCGCTGTTGACTACCTTGAAGGCATGCTAAAGAAATTCAAGGAAGAGGAACTTGTACGCCACACCCAGATTCAGAAGTTCAACGTGGTGGATGTAAAGGCCGTTGCAAAGCGCGACATTCCTTTGCGCTACGACGACAAGGGCTATCTTGGAACAGGAGTTTCCGGTGGTGCGGAAGTGATCCGTGTTACACCCTACGACCGCATATTCATTTTGCGCAGAAGCGGCATCTATACCGTGTGCGACGTTCCCCAGAAGCTTTTTGTGGACACAGGCATGTGGTACTGCAACCTTGCGGAAAAAGACGTCATCTCCAAGGTGCTGTTCACAGTCATTTACCGCGACCCAAAGAACGGCTACTGCTACATAAAGAAGTGCCGCATTCCAAGCTGGATTATGAACCGCGACTATCTTTTGGCTCCAGACGGCACTGAAGTTCTCCATGTTGACACAAGGGAAAAATTCAGCTTTACTCTGAATTACAAAAAGAAGCCCCGCGTAAAGATTCTGCATGAGGAATTCAACTCTGCCGACTTTGAAGAGAAGGGCCACAAGGCACAGGGCGTAAGGCTTAGCGACCACGACACGGAGAGTATTTCCGTTCAGAGTGCAGATGCCCAGATTGCACTTTTTGAAGGAAACAAATAAGTGGAAGTAAATAAGAGGAAGTAAATAGTTGGAAGGTATAGTAAAAAAGCCGCAGTTCAAAGTTATGCGGGCAGTTTTTGACCAGTGCATAAAGCTCAACCATTCAAAGGCTCTGTTTACGGTGTTTTTGTTCACAATTATAGAGACATTGCTGAGCGCAGTTCCCCTTTCAGTGGCAATGGGCACTTCCCCGAACGGCACTGCCTCTTCTGCAGTCTTTAATTCTCCCGTGCTAAAGGCGGCCGCATCCTTTGTTCTTAGCCTTGCTTTCTGCATAGTCCTCTTTATGATGCTCTACGGCATGTTCTGCGTAACGGCCCGCATGGTCCAGAAAAAAAGCGTTACCGTGGGCTGGCTTTTCATTGCCTTTAGAAAAAAGGACAGGCGGGTGCTCGGTTCTTCCATAGCATTCACAGTATTCTACCTGCTGCTTGGTTTTTTGACATCCTTCCTCTTTTCCCTTGTAATAAAAAAAACGGGGTCTTTCCTTGGCATTTCTGGCGGTGACTCTTCCTCCGTCATGTATTTTTTTGCGGTGGCTGCAATAGTTTTCCTCCTTGCTTTCATTCCATTTTCCTTTGTCCACCTTATCTTGTACTATTTTAAGAACGTAAGGACACTTGCCTCGTTTGCATTAAGCATACGCATACTGCGCGGCCAGATGCTGCATTTTATGGCCTTTGTCATCAATGCTGCGGGAACCTCCCTCTTGAGCGTCATACTGCTTACGGTGGTGCTTGCCTTTATTCCCAAGAACCTTGGAACTTCAGTTGGCATACTTGCCATGTTCCTTTCGATTATGCGCCTCTTTGAATACTACAAGGTCATGGCTCGGGTTCTGATTGCAATACCGGTCTATTTCTTTTTTACGGTAGGTGCAGTTCAGGTCGTCGTCAGCCCGGAGCAGGTGCCGGTTCAGACAGAAGATGAAGGCTCTGCGGAAGAGAAGGACAGCCCCACCCAAGAGAGCGAATGAAAATTCTTTGCCAGGGGCAGGCCCCGCTTGCAGAACTGAACATAAAAAACTCCCGCTTTATTGCAGAAGCCTTTACCGTGCACGACTCCCTAGAGGCAAGGGAAAAACTCCACGAGCAGAAAAAACGTTATTCGGATGCAACCCATGTATGCCATGCCTTTGTCTGCGGAAAAGATGGCGGAATAAACGGCATGAGCGACGACGGTGAACCAGGCGGAACTGCCGGAAGACCAATGCTGGACGTTCTTAAGGGCAGCGGAATTACCGATATCCTTGTAACAGTAACGCGCTACTTTGGCGGAACCCTTCTTGGCACAGGCGGCCTTGTCCATGCCTATTCAGACAGCGTAAAAGCCGTCCTTGAAGCATGCCAGACCGAAGAGCTTGTGGAAAAATCCTCCTTTACCTTTAGCGTGGAATACCCCCTTTACGAAATTGCCATGAGATTCCTTTCTTCATTTCACACGGATTCCATAAAAGAAGACTTTGCTTCCCAAGTCCTAATCAGCGGCTGCATCTGGACCAGCGAAGCCTCCTCCCTGGAAGATGGCATCCGGAACCTTAGCAAGGGCAAGTCCCAGGTTCAGTTTTTGCAATAAAAACAGCCCCCGGTTTCAATCATTATATTTTTTAATCTTTTTGCGGCGCTTTTTTCTTTTTACATTCTATTTTTACGCTGCCAAAAGTGCCTTTTGTGTGGCACTTCCGGGGTTCCGCCTTTCGGCTTCATTGCTCGCTCGAAGCTGCGCTGCGAGTTCGCAACCCGCTAGCGCGGGCCCCTCCAGCACCTGCCGCGCCTCTATCTGCTGCCTCTTTATAATTTACAGCCTAATGCCACACCAAAAAAGAAAGCCTTGAGATTTTGCAATCCCAAGGCAAAGGAGAGAGTTTATCAGCTTTTTTACAAGCTAAGATTATATTAACGTATTGCTTTTTATTTGTCAATCAAATTTTGATGTTTTTAGTAAGAATTTTATAAAAAATTTTGAATTTTCTACTCAAATTTTTAGTGTTTTATTAGGGCTGGAATTTAGGTTCTCATGTTCTGTGAAACACCAGATTCGACTAGACATTCCCCTTTTTATTTGACAATGTGTATCAATTATGGTACATTATTAATATGGAAATCGAAAAGAAATTGCAAGTTGAATTTTTCAAAACAGAACAAAACAATGAACCTGTACGAGATTTCCTGAAGGCACTTTCACAAGAAGATAAAAAGTCGGTTGGTGCTAATATTATGGCAGTTGAAATGTTGTGGCCTATAAGTTACCCATCAGTCAGAAAACTTGATACTGATTTATGGGAAGTCAGGTCTAATATTTCTGACAAAAGAATTTGCCGTGTGATGTTCACCGTCGAAGATAAAAGAATGATATTGCTCCATGCTTTTGTAAAAAAGACACAGAAAACTCCAAAAGAAGATATGGAGCTTGGAAAGAAAAGAAGATCTTTGGTTTTAGGGGGTCAAAAATGAAAAATGATTATGTTGGAAGTTCTTTTGATGATTTTCTTGAGGAAGAAGGTATTGCTGACGAAGTAAAGAATGAGGCAATAAAAAGGATTATCTCATATAACCTGCTCGAAGAAATGCAAAAACAGAATATAAATAAATCAGAGATGGCAAAGAGAATGTCCACTTCCCGTGCGGCATTGGACAGACTCTTAAATCCATACAATGATTCAGTAACTCTTGCAACATTAACAAAAGCAGCCAATGTTCTTGGTAAAAAATTGGTTTTGCAGTTGATGTAATTCCCCCCGCTTGTCCAAAAGGGCGTGTTCATATAAAATGCAAGCATGTTTTCAGACACTCACTTTCACCTTCATTATATTAGCGAAAAGACAGGAATTCAGGGGGCTTCTGCTATACTTTCTGGCATGGCTTCTTCAGGGGCGGAATTTGGCTTGGACATAGGAACCAAGGCGGATGATTTGCTTTGCAGGCGTGACGCTGTGGAGCAGGCTCTTGCCCTTTTGCCGGATGAGCAAAAAGATGCGGTAGAAAAGTTCCTTTGCTTTAGCGCGGGAATATGGCCCGGGGTTGATTCAATAAAAAACAGGGAGTCTTGCGTATGCGAATTGCGGTCCCAGATAGAGGCCTTTACAAAGCCGGGTGAGCCCTTTTGCAAAAAGCTTGTTGCAATCGGGGAAGGGGGAATAGACCACCACTGGAACCCCGCTGGAGTGGACGGAAGGTGCGAGGATGACTTTGACGCTGCCTTGTACGAAGGGGAGAGGGAGCTTTTTATGATGCAGCTTTCCCTTGCAAAGGAGCTTGACTTGCCCTTTATAGTTCACAGCAGGGACGGCTTTGAGGACACACTTGACTGCATAAAAAAATCAGGCTATAACCGCGGCATTATCCACTGTTTTTCTTACGGAATAGAAGAAGCCCGCACTTTTTTGGACTTGGGCTGGTACCTGGCATTTGGAGGAGGCACAACCTACACAAAAAAGAGCAAGTTGCCCCAGATGGAAGAACTCTTGCGCTTTGTACCGGAAGACAGGCTTCTTTTGGAAACAGACGCACCTTATCTGGCTCCGGTTCCATTCCGTGGTCAGATGAATACCCCCTTGCTCATAAGGCACACCTACGACTTTATAGCAAAGATAAGGGGAATTTCCACGGAAGAATTGTGCCGCATAGTAGACAAAAACTGCGCAGAACTTTTTGGCATACAGCCGGCTGGAGTGTAACTTTATGGAAGAAAAGTTGCGTGCAGAAAGAAACAGGACTCTGACACTCTTGCCAGGAGAAGAAGAAACTCTTGCAAAAGGACTCTACGGCATTCAGGACATAAAGAATGATTCTGATTCTTGTAAGGACAAAATAATAAACGCCGACCTTTTTGAAGCCCTGCCTCTTGTACCCGACGGATTTGCAGACCTTGTTATTATTGACCCTCCCTACAACTTGAATAAAAACTTTAACGGATTAAAATTCTCTGCTTCTAAGGATGAAGACTACGATGCCTACCTTGACTCCTGGCTGCCTCTGGTCTGTCGCAAGCTTAAGGACAATGGAAGCCTTTATTTGTGCGGGGACTGGAAATGCACGTCTTCTTTGCAAAGGGCTTTGGAAAAGAACCTTACTGTAATCAACCGCATTACCTGGCAGCGGGAAAAGGGGCGGGGTGCAAAGTCAAACTGGAAGAACGGAATGGAAGACATCTGGTTTGCTGTAAAAAATCCTTCTGACTATTATTTTAATGTGGATGCTGTAAAGATGAAGAGGCGTGTTATTGCTCCCTACAGAAAGGACGGTGAGCCCAAGGACTGGGAAGAAAGCGGCGAGGGGAACTTCCGCATTACTTACCCTTCAAATTTTTGGGACGACATTTCAATTCCATTTTGGTCCATGAGTGAAAATACCGACCACCCAACCCAAAAGCCTGAAAAGCTTTACGCAAAGCTTGTGCTTGCCTCTTCCAAACCGGGAGACATGGTTTTTGACCCCTTCCTTGGCTCGGGGACTGCATGTGCGGTTGCAAAGAAGCTAGGAAGGCACTACTGCGGAATAGAGATTAACAGGGAATACTGCCTTTGGGCTGCAAAACGCCTTTTGATGGCGGATTCTGACGGCAGCATTCAGGGCTACGAGGACGGAGTGTTCTGGGAAAGGAATACCCTTAATGCATTCAAGCAGAAAAGGAAGAAGACGGAAAGCTCTGGCTGTAAAAAGGAAAATCCTTCCGGCGGGCTTGAATTGTTCCAGTAAAAGGATTGCAGTGGGGTAGGCATGGTAGGCAGGAGTCTTCCAGTTGTTTTTTTAGCAGTTCTTTTGCCTAAAATATTCATCTTTTAGGATTGAATAATAGGCTACGTCTATAATTCCCTGGTTGCATTTGTCCGACTGCCTGAGTGTGCCTTCGTATTTCATGCCCATTTTTTGCATTGCCTTTCCTGAATTGGGGTTGCCGCTTGCATGCTTTGCATATACCCGCCTTGCACCGACTTCTTCAAAAAAGAATTTGATAAGGGCTTTGCCTGCTTCTGCGGTGATTCCCTTTCCCCACCATCGGCTTCCTATTCCGTAGCCAAGTTCCACGCTTTCTGTATCCTCGTTGATTGCTATTACGGATATGTCTCCAACAATGTCACCGATTTCTTTTAGCTCTATTGTCCAAAAGTAAAAATCGGGCTTGGAATAAGAGGCTACCCATTCCGCAATCATTTTTTTTGTGTCTTCAACGCATTTGTAGGGCTGCCAGCGCAAAAACTTGGTTACTTCTTTTTCTGCTGCCCAGTTGTTGAACATGGATTCTGCGTCTTCCAGGGTGTGTCTTCGTAGAACTAATCGTTGGGTTTCTATTCTTACTGTTCCTTTGTGTTTCATGGATGTTCCTTGCGCTTCAATTTAAGCAGGCGTTGCGGGCGGCGTTTGAGCCCGCAGAGGGGGTAGCACGCAACGAAGTGCGGGCGTAGGGGGAGACTTTCCCCCCCCCTTTTTATATAGAAGCTTATTTAATCAGAAGGCCTGCGTAAGCCTTGAGGGTTGGCTCCATGTCGTTTGCAAGGACAGCCTTTGCCAATGTCTTTCCAAGCTGTACGCCTTCCTGGTCAAAGCTGTTTACATTCCAGAGGAAGCCCTGGAACATTACCTTGTTCTCGTAGTGGGCAAGGAGTGCGCCCAAAGTTTCCGGTGTTACCTGTTCGCCGTAGATGAGGCTAGAAGGTCTGCCGCCCTTAAAGAACTTGTTGGGGTTGTCGCTGTCCTTTCCGCAGGAGAAGGCTACAATCTGTGCGGCAACGTTTGCGCAGAGCTTTGTC
>JAILHV010000138.1 GCA_024695625.1 Treponema sp. | reverse complement strand
GGCTAATAAAGATGACGCTATAGAAGTTGAAGGTATTGTAAAAGAAGCCCTTCCTAACACCATGTTCCGTGTTGAATTGCAGAATCAGCACGTTATCCTTGCCCATTTGAGCGGCAAGATGCGCAAACACTACATCCGCATCGTTCCGGGTGACAGCGTAAAGGTTGAACTTTCCCCTTACGACCTGAACCGTGGCCGTATTATTTTCCGCGAACGCTAACAACTGCAAGCTATTTTTTTTCAGGTTGGAAAATATATTTTAACGACTTGAAAACATCTTTAATCCCCTGAACAAGAAAAACCAATGCCAAAATGTTCAGCGGGAAGAAAAGAACTATAATCCTTAGAATAAAAAACGCCACAACAGACTGCAAGGCTCCCTTAAAGAGCATGGCAAAACCGTCTTTGCGCGACAAATCCTGCTTGTTAAAACCTGACGACCATTTGAAGGAATTTGGATTTTGCTGTGAACTGCCGCTTCTTGCCGCCCTAAAGAACTCCTCAAAAGGGTCAAAGCCGTTGCTATAGAAATTCTCCTCTCCGTAACCGTCCGGGCCATGATTGTAGCCGCCATAGGAATTCCCGCTTCCGTAAAAGCCCCAGTTTCCGTAAGTCCTACCGCTACCCTGGGTACGGCCGCTTGACCCCTGACTGTAGCCATAAGAAGAACTCTGTGAAGAAGAACCATACATATCGTACTGCCTGCGCTTGTCCTCATCCCCAAGAACGGAGTAGGCCGCATTCACCTGCTTGAATTTCTCCTCTGCAGCCTTATCACCGGCATTCCTGTCTGGATGATATTTAAATGCGAGAGTCCTATATGCCTTTTTTATCTCATCAGCGGAGGCGCTTTTTGTAACGCCCAGCACCGAATATAAATCGTCCATCTCTTAAAAAATAAACAAAAATCAATAAAATTACAAGGTTTTTCTTTGGATTTTTGAGCCAGTTTCAAAAGTGTCATCCCGGCTTGAAAAATAACCCCTTCAGGCATAATATACTTTTATAAACATGCAGCACCCCATCCCGCCAGTCTACGACAGCAATTCAAAAATTCTCATCTTAGGGTCATTTCCTTCGGTTAAGTCCAGGGAGGCAGGATTTTTTTATGGGCATCCGCAGAACCGCTTTTGGAAAGTCTTGGCCGCCTTGCTAAAAGACAGCCTTCCCCTTACCCTGGAAGAAAAGCGCGCATTTCTTATTTTGCACGGCATTGCCCTCTGGGACGTGATTGCTTCATGCAGCATAACTGGTTCGAGCGACGCAAGCATAAAAGACGTTGTACCAAACGACATTTCGCACATTCTTTCTGCCGCACAAGTTGCCCAGGTTTTTACTAACGGAAAAACTGCGGACTCACTCTACAAAAAATACCTGCTGCCGCAAACAAAGCGGGAATCAATTTGCCTTCCTTCAACAAGCCCCGCAAACGCCGCATGGACTTTTGAAAAACTTTGTGCAGAATGGAAAAAGATTTTGAATTTTATTTAATTGTGACTTTTTTCTGCCAGGTGCGCTTTTTGCATTCGGGGCACTTCATCCAACGGGTGCGTCCCATGTGGGGAGCCATAAGAACTGCGGCATAAGTAGGCTTGTAGCGGTGGGAACAGGCAGCACATTCGTAGTAGCCTGCGGTCTGTTCAATCCAGATGCCAACAAAGGCTGCGCAAAGCAAGACAAAGACTCCTGCAAGAGTAAGTGCTGTGCAAAGCCATTTTGTGCCAAAGAGTTTTTCAACAATGAGGCCCGCCGTGCAGAAAAGCAAGAATGCCGCAAGAGCAATTCCTATCATCAGCCATTCAAGCTTAAGCAGCTTTTTGGTCTGAAGTTCGTTTTCCGTTTTTAAGGCTATGATATTCGCCTCTGATTCTTTCTTCATGTTTTCCATGGCAATACCTTCCCCCTTTAACAGTTCGTTAACGTTTATAGAAAGAAGTTCGCAAAGTTGCAGCATTATAGAAGCATCCGGCAAGGAATTTCCCGTCTCCCACTTGGAAACAGCCCTGTCCGTAATTCCAAATTTTTCTGCAAGCTGAGCCTGGGTCAAATTCTTTTCTTTGCGGCACTTTGCAATGAATTTTCCAATTTTTACCATATCCATAAGGAACTCCTTTCTGGTCAAATAATAGTGCTGTATAAGAAAAATGTACACGAACCATTAGTTGAGTCTAGCAAATTTATATTTTTATAAGTTCCCAAGTGTCATTTGCATATTCATATTTCCAATACTTTTTAGAAAGATCACCAATAATCAAATTGTCCAATAAATTTTTCTTTCCCAAGAGGATTCTTTTTAGTGCTGGGTTTACAAAATAAACATACCGTTTTGTGTATATTTCGATTTCATAAAATTCTTTTTTGCCAAAGCACTCAAAAAATGGATTTTTACATACGAAGTCCATAAAAGCAGAAAATTCTG
This sequence comes from Treponema sp., assembly GCA_024695625.1. Classification (GTDB taxonomy): domain Bacteria; phylum Spirochaetota; class Spirochaetia; order Treponematales; family Treponemataceae; genus Treponema_D. The sequence goes on along the minus strand of JAILHV010000138.1, from coordinate 17,963 downwards.
AATTAGAATATTTTTTGTTTCCCAAATATCCCTTTAGCTCTTTTATAGAATCTTTATCCGTAAAGCCACTTTCTTTTAGAATTGCATCCCAATAGCTTTGGTCTGTTGCCATAAAGCAATACAAAATGATTTCTTTGCTTTCTGCAAGTTCTGCTTCCAGGAATTCTATTAACACATTTAATTTGCTAAAATCTTTTACTGTTACCTGCATAGAATTCCTTAGAAAATCATATCACTTCCACTTTGCCCTTTTGTTTGCCTAGAATTTTACAACTCTTGGGGCATCTGTAAAGCTTGAGAAGGTTGCAGTAGCATCTTTAAAATAGAGGACTTCCGTGTTGGCATCTTCTGCAGAATACATTGCCTTTAAAGAAGGGTATTTTTCCAGCATGTCCTTTTTTGGTTCAATCCTGTCGTCGCGGACAAGGGTGCCAGAAAGCCTAAGCCAAGTCTTTCCGTTAAAGCAACAAAGCTCCACCTTTGGGTTTGCCTGAATCTGCTTGGAAACAGCCTTTGACTTTCCGGTCTGAATGTAAAGCTTTCCTTCAAAAATATTGATTGTACCGAAGGGCCTAACGCGGGGCTGGCCGTCTTCTACAGTGGCAAGATAATAAGTTTCACAGGCTTTTATAAAATCGTAAACTGTTTGCATATAATTCTCCTATTAATAGTAATAGGGCAAACTTCGAGCTTTATATTTGCAGCAGAAAAATTGGCGGAAGCGATTTTTGAACCGAAAAAAATTCTGCACAAGCGTAGCGCGGAAGCCTTTTTTCGGGGCAAAAACCGCTGGGAGCCAATTTTTCTGCTGCACTACGGAAACTCGAAATTGAGCCTAATAGGTAAATCTTACCATATTTTTCAAACAAAGAAAATGTCAATTTGCGTTTGACCACTTGCCTTTTGTCTTTTGCTATACTTTTTCCATGAATAAGAAAAGTCAGCTTATAGCGATAATTAAAAATTACCGCATGCTCATAGCAGCCCAAAAGGATATTTCTGCAAATGTCTACAGTTTTTGCAGCAACCTTGAAGTTGGCATGAATTTTATTCAGGAATATTGCAGTTCCGCATTTTCTTCGCCCGAAAAAAAATCCCCCAGGCAAAAAAGAATTCCTGCCCAGGCATCTTTTTCTGAGCTGGTAAACACTTTCCGTGAGCATAAAAAAATGACCAACGTGGAACTTTACAAAAAGGCAAACGTTAGCAAGCAGGTTTATTCAAACATAATTTCTGGCAAGGTTTTTCCAAAGAGGGAAACGGTTATAGCCATTGCATTTGCCCTTGGCCTTAATTTTGAAGAAACGGAAAAACTTCTGGCTTCGGCAGGGCACTCTTTTATACCGGACGACACTTTTAGCCGCATTGTAAAGGAGTGCATCCTTCTGGAAAAAAGCATAGAAGAAACCAATGCCCAGCTGGACAAGGCAGGCCTTTCGCTTTTGGGGAACATTGTAAAATAATGCCGGCGGGCTTAAACGCAAGGAGATCTATCTAATGAAAAAAATTACTTTGGTTGCAGGACTTTTGCTTTCTGCACTTGTGCTCTTTGGTGCAACGGGCTGCTCTAGCAGCGGTGGCGGCGGCGGTTCCGATGATGACGGCGTAAGCTATTCAAGCGGTTCGGGAAGCGGCTCTTCTTCCGGCGGTTCTGGAACAAGAACTTACACTTCTGTTGCAGGTGGAACTTACAGGTATACTACCGCAGCAGGAACTTATATGGATCTTTATTTTAATAGCAATGGAACTTTTACTTGGAACGGACAGTCCGGTACAACACAGGCCGGAGAATGGTCTTTGTCTGGAACTAATATCGATATATACATGTCAGGGACTCTTGTGGGAACGGCTACAACAAACAGTGCTTATTCCCAAGTAGTATATATCGACAACAGAACGTATGTACGAAGATAAAAATTACATACTGTTGAACCAAGTTTGATAATAAAAAACCTGCCCCTTTTGCAAAAAAAAGCACGGCAGGGATTGTAGGGGCGGGCAAAAGCCCGTTGCCGCGAAGCGGTAATGGAGCCGAAAGGCGCAACCCCGGAAAGCCCCTAAAAAATGACCTCCTTGCCATTTTTTAAGGACTATCTACGCAAACAATTGACGCGCCCACGCTGGAAGCTACGCTGCGTGAACCCAAGGCGCTGCTTGTTTGCAAATAAAAAATGGCAAGATGTTCTTTAATGAAATATTTGTCCGACAAAGAAAGTGCCGCAAAAAAATTCATGAAAATTTTATTTTAATTGTCAAATATGTTTTCTAGTGCTATGCTTTTTATATGAAGATAAAATTGCGCTGGCGTTTGTGCGCCCTTTTTGCTGGCACGGTCCTTTTGTTTTGTGCACTGGCTGCGTGGCTTTATGCGCCAAAGAAACTGAAGCTTACATTTGATGCCGCCTATTACTGGACTACAAAGCAATTTGATGCCTCTCCCTGGCTCTACCGGGAATATGCGACTGGCCACAAGTATTTTTTGTACCTGCCGGGAAAATACAGGAATGACAAGGACAATGAGGCTGCAAAGATTCCCCTGATTGTAACCTTCCACGGTTCCATGGAGCAGGCTAAGGCTATCTCTTATGCAAGGCCCTTTATTTCGGAGGAATTCCAGCGCGACATTTACCCGGAAGGCTGTGCGGTTCTGGCGGTGGTTGCGCGGATTGGATATTTTACAGACCCCCACAGCATGAGCCTTTTGATTCAGAGCGTCCTTTTGCAAAACAAGTGCATTGACCCGACAAACATTGTAGGCTGGGGATTTTCCCAGGGGGCAAAGTATGCGGTTGAGCTTGCCTGCTACGAGCCGCATCTTTTTAGGGGCGTTATTTCGGGCAGCGGCTTTTACCAGATGTCTTTGAAGGAACTTTTGACGGTTCTGCCGGTCAATTTCTACTTTGCCACTTCGGAAAACGACAAGGGCATTTTTGAGCAGGGAAGCCCTACCGGAAAGAGGTGCGCCTTTTGGTGCAGGAATTCGCGCTATGTTCAGTACAAGTCCCGCTACCATTTCCATGTTGAGCTGAACGACAAGACGGGCCGGGGGGAAGAAACAAACTTTGACTGGATAAAATCCGTCGTGAACAGGAAATAATGCCGGAGAGCCTTCTGAAAGGCCTTCAAACTCCAAAACCCCTGCCCAAATCACTAAAAACTCAAATTCCGCTTGTTTTTTTCCGATTTAATGATATACTTACCTTAATTAAGTAAAAAAGTTAACTAAAAATGAAGCTCCGTATCGAGGTAAAAAATGAAGTTAACAGCTTTAAAGATTGGCACCGTTGCGGCAGGATGCATTGCTGCCCTGTGTATCATCCAAATTTCTTCACGCATATTGTTCAGAAAAAAAGCCAAGGCAGACTTAGAAAACATAGCATATCTAAAGCTAACGGAAATAGAAAAATCCCTGCTGCCGGAAAGAAAGCTTTCACTTCAGCTTGCAAAGTCCCCGGCGGTTATGGACTACATGGAGCACCCGGAGGACCAGGAAATCGTTGTTTCGGCCCGCCGCGAATTTGCCTCCTTCCAGAATTCATTCGCATCACACAGAACCTTCTGGATTTCTGATGCAAACCTAAAATACTACTCCAACATGGAGTTCATCTACGACCTTGACAAAAGCGACCCGGCAAACGACTGGTACCAGGCCACGATAGACGCAAACCTCCCCTTCCAGTTTTATGTAGACTACGACATTGGACTCAAGAAAACCTTCATGTGGGTAAACGTCCTTGTATACAACAGCATGGGAAAAGTCACGGGCATTACGGGAACAGGCATCGAAATTACGGACTTTGTGGCAGACATGTACAAGACGCTTACACCAGGCTGCACAATGTATATGTACAACAGCGACAAGGAAGTTTCCGCATCCCCGGATGTAAATGACCTTGAAAAAACTGCAATCATTACCTCAGTCCTGCCGGATCTTAACAAGGCCGAAAACCTCTTTCCAAAGGACAACTACCTTCTTTCAACGGCCGCCGGAGAATACCTGATTGTTCCAGTTGAATCGCTTCGCTGGCACATGGTTCTCTTTAAGCCATTCACATTCATAGACTTCCTGTCAAATGCACTGCTGCCCTTCTCCATCATTCTGCTTCTTATCATTGTACTTCTAATCATATACACTATGAAAAACCTGTTCAGGCCTATCATGGAAATACGTTCAACCCTGCACGACATTGCAAGCGGAGAGGCAGACCTTACCAGCCGCCTGAACACAAACATAAACACCCCCTTCAGGTCCATCCACGAAATCATTAACGGCTTTAACGCATTCATGGAAAAGCTCAATTCTATCATCAGCGGGCTTAAGCTTTCAGGCCAGCGCCTTAGCCAAGTACAGGACGACATGAAGCAGAGTGTCATGCAGACATCTGACTCAATGACGAACATCCGCCTTAGCATAGACAACGTCCAGTCCCAGATTGCAAGCCAGGCAACAGGCTTTACGGAAGCTGCATCTGTGGTACAGGAAGTTACTTCAAACATTGCCACTCTCAACAGTATGATTGACTCCCAGAGCCAGAGCATACAGAAGTCTTCATCTGCAATCGGAGCGCAGATTCAGCGCATCGGAAATATATGCAAGTCCATGAAGGACCTTACGGAATCATTCAACCAGCTTGACAGCGCAACCCAGAACGGTATGGAAAAGCAGAAGCGCGTAAACGAGCGCATTGCCCAGATTGAAGAGCAGTCCCAGATGCTTCAGGCTGCAAACAAGGCAATCGCATCAATTGCAGGCCAGACAAACTTGCTTGCCATGAACGCCGCTATCGAAGCAGCCCACGCCGGAGATGCGGGTATGGGCTTTGCTGTAGTTGCAGACGAAATCAGAAGCCTTTCGGTAACATCATCCGCCCAGTCAAAGACAATCGGTACGCAGTTGCGCAACATTCAGGAAAGTATCAAGGAAATCGTAACCGCATCCCAGGCATCAAGCGACGCATTCCTCGGGGTATCACAGCGCATTCAGTCCACCGACGGAATCGTGCACACAATGCAGGCCTCCCTTGAAGAGCAGCAGGAAGATTCCCAGGAAGTCATTTCTTCACTCTCACTCATGGACAGCAACACCAAGGAAGTCCGCAACGCATCTGTTCAGATGGCGGAAGGAAGCGCACAGGTTCTTGATGAGATGAACCACCTTCGCAACAGCGTTGAAGCAGTCCGCAACAGCATGTCGGAAATGTCGGAAAATGCACAGAGCATCGTAAAAAGTGGGGCCGCACTTGACAACAGCGTTGCCCACCTGAGCGAAAGCGTTAATCAAATTGGAAACGAAATAAACAGTTTCAAGACAGAATAGAACAGGAATGATTATGAAGAAATTTGTTGGTTACGAAAAAGGCGTTGATTTAGGCGGTTGGCTTTCCCAGTGCTCGGAATACACGACAGAGCATTACAAAAACTACATCTGCGAAAAGGATTTTGCCGTAATATCAGGCTGGGGTTGCGACCACGTGCGTCTTCCCGTTGACTGGCAGGTTTTCCAGCATGAAGACGGCTCACTAATCGAAGAAGGATTCGGCTACGTAGAAAATGCAATTGAATGGGCAAGAAAGAACAAGCTCAATTTGATTCTGGACTTGCACAAGACGCTGGGCTATTCATTTGATGCGGAAATTGCCAAAAACAATTTTTTTGACCAGACTAAACTTCACGAACATTTTTACACCCTCTGGACGGAATTTTCCAAACGCTTTGCAAAAAACGAAAGCATGGTTTCCTTTGAACTTCTGAATGAAGTAACTTTGCCTTCTTACAGCGATGCCTGGAATAAAATCGCCGCACACGCAATCGAAATAATCAGAAGCTTTTCTCCAACGATAAAAATCCTTGTCGGCGGATACTGGAACAATTCAATCGACGCACTAAAGGATTTGGACAAACCCACAGACGAAAATATCGTCTACAACTTCCACTGCTACGACCCGCTTCTCTTTACGCACCAGGGAGCACCTTGGGTTGCAGCCATGCCGCATGACTTCCGTCTGGAATATCCGACCACCTTCAAGAAGCACAACGATGCAGCCCGTGCCTTTGGCATGACGGACTTTATCACGCCTGCAAGCGATGAAAGCAAGCTCTACAGCAAGGACTTTTTCATCCAGAAATGGCAGTCAGGCCTTAATGTTTGCAAAGAACGTGGCGTTCCAATTTACTGCGGAGAATACGGAGTAATAGACCGTGCAACCCCCGAAGATGCGCTCTCCTGGTACAAGGACATTCACGCAGCATTTGTTGAATGCGGAATTGGCCGTGCAGCCTGGTCTTACAAGCTCATGGACTTTGGCCTTAGCGATGACCGCATGAAGGGCGTAATTGAAGAAATAATCAAGTTTCTATAAACCATACCGGCACTCAACCTTTTGCATTGAAAAAAAAGGCTGAGTGTGTATAATGTTAAAAATGAACGAAGACTCAAATTCCAAGAATGTGAATATAAATCCTGCGCTGTATTTAATTCCTGTAACGCTAGGCAGTGCAAATGAACAGGTTCTTCCGGCATACAATCTGAGCGTCATCAGGGAAATAAAATATTTCATCGTGGAAAACAAAAAATCCGCAATACGTTTTTTGGTTAGCCTAAGCAAGGAAATCGACATTGACTCCCTTTCTTTTTACGAGTTGAATGAACACACAGACCTTAAAAGCATAGGAAACTATCTGGAACCGCTGGAAAAGGGAAAACAACCCATGGGCGTTATCTCCGAAGCTGGCTGTCCCGCAGTAGCAGACCCCGGGGCAGCTGTTGTTGCAATGGCACACAAAAAGCACTTAAAAGTTGTTCCTCTGACAGGCCCTTCTTCCATAATCCTTTCTGTAATGGCAAGCGGATTCAACGGACAAAGTTTTGCCTTTAACGGCTATCTTCCCGTAAAAAATGACGAGCGCGCAAAAAAATTGAGGCAGCTGGAAAGCCGTGCCTGGAACGAAGGCCAGACACAGCTCTTTATAGAAGCCCCCTACCGCAACGCCAAAATGCTTGAAACGATTATCCGCGTCTGCAAAAAAAACACCATGCTTTGCATTGCATGCGGCATTACCTGCCCGGATGAGTTCATCCAGACGCAGACCGTTGAGGCGTGGAAAAACTTTGATGCCGAGCGCATACAAAAAATCCCGGCAATCTTCTTGCTTTTTAAGCAGCAGTAAAACAAGGAATGAATCAGATGCTAAAAAAAACAATCGCACTTATGGGAATAAAGCACTGCGGAAAGTCCACCCAGGGAAAAATTCTTGCAAAAAAATTCGGGGCAGCTTTTTACGATACGGATGATGTAATTACGGAACAGACAGGAAAGACACCGCGCCAAATTTATACTGAGTCCGGGGAAGAAGGATTCAAGGCCGCAGAAAAAAATGCCTGCCAGCTGGTGGCAAAAAGAATTACAGAATCACAGGCACCGGCTGTCATTGCAACTGGCGGTGGAATATGCAATAATTCGGGCGCACTCTTTGAGCTTCATAAAGTAAGCTCATTTGTATTCCTCAATTCAAGGGAATCTATTGCTGCAAAAAGAATCCTTTCGGAAGTAAAGACTGAAGAAGACGGCAGCCTTAGCAACATGCCGGCATACATAGCAAAAAAAAATCCGCACTCCCTTTCCGAAGTGCGGTCTATCTTTCATGAATTCTTTGAAGAGCGGGTACGAATGTACAAGGGCATAGCAGATTTTTCCGTTACCATGAAAAACGCTACAAAAAGCGTCAACACAAGCCAAATTATCTCTATGCTAAAGAGCAAGGGCATAATCCAAGACTAGTCTTGCCGCTAATTGCATCCGCAGCCGCAAGAGCCACAGCCACCGTTGCCACAACCATCACCGCAACCGCCGTCACCGCAAGAGCCTCCACAACCACCGCATCCTCCGCCGCAGCCGCCAGACAATGCCGAAGCAAGTTCTTCTTCACTTGCATCACGGACGGAAACAACTTCTATCTCAAACTGAAGATTCTTTCCAGCCAGCTGATGATTTGCATCTACAGTAACGGAATCCGGGCCAACCTTTTTTACAGTAACAATTCTTGAGCCCGCCAATCCGCCTGCATGAAACTGCATTCCTTCTTTTATTTCCGCATCAGTTTCAAAATTTGAGCGGGGAATTTCCATAACAAGGGAAGCATCCCATTCGCCATAGCCATCCTTTGGTTCAACAAAGACGGAAACTTTATCACCGGAACGTTTTCCTTCAAGCTCACTTTCTATCTTTGACAGGAGGAAGCCATTACCCTGAATATATTCGAGGGGCTCCATTCCTTCAGTTGAGTCTATCAGGGAACCTTCCGTGTCTTTTAGCACATAATGAATACTGACAACTTTATCTTTTTGAATGACCATATTACAATTCCTGCACAACTTCAGCAACTTCTGGAACAGTTTCCTTTAGGTAGCGTTCAATTCCCATCTTTAGCGTCATTACGGCCATAGGGCAATTTCCGCAGGCACCTGTAAGGCGGATATGAACTTTGTTTTCATCATCAATGTTTATATATTCCAAATCGCCTCCGTCCGCATTAAGCTGGGGACGGAAAGCTTCCAATGTTTCCTTTACTTTTTCTTCAAGAGATTGATCTGCCATGGAGGACTCCTAAATTAATTCTGTCTGTGATTGATTAAAAGATAGTAAAAAACGGAGGATTATTCAAGTATTTTTTTTGCAACCTGAACAGGGGAATCCTTGTAGTAGAGGGCGGCATATACGGCTGCGTATCCCAGAACATAGCGCCCATACTGTCTGGTCTCGGCAAATGGAAGCGTTTCAAGGAACAAATCGTTGGGCAGATTGTCCATGCCAAAATTCAAGTCGGCACTTTTCTGCCAGGAACGGACATGTCCAATTCCCCCGTTGTATGCAAAGAGCGACAATATCTGCGAGCCCTTAAGGCGTTCAATAAGTTCCGAAAGATAATATGTGCCAAAACGGATGTTTATGTCCGGGTCATTCAAATCATAAACCTGAATCTTCATCTTTTTTGCAATGTCGCCTGCCGTAGCTTCCATAAGCTGGGTAAGTCCGTTTGCCCCAGCATTGCTTTGTATAGTCGGGTCAAAAAAACTTTCCGCCCGGATAAGCCCCAGAATAAGATATTCATCAACGCCATAATTCTGGCAGTGCTTTTTTACGCAATCATAGAATGCCCTTGGATAGGCAAGTTGCCAAAGTTCTTCTGGAGGAATGGCCTCGCTTTTGTTGAGTTTTTTTGCAGCCACCCTAAGGCTTTTTGTGTAATAGGAATTGTCATTTGTACCGTAATCATAAAGTGCCTGGGAAATTTTCAAGGCACATTCAATGCCGATTTCCTTGTAATGCTTTTCCCATTCCCCATAAATGTGTTCGGTAAGGCCGAAGTCTGCATATCCATTGAGCAGGGCTTCTTCTTCCTTGTTTGCAATAAAAGAATCGTCTTTGCGCAAAAGTGCAAAGCGACTCCTTACTTCTTCATCGCTAAGGTTCAGTCTGTATGCCGCAAGTATCCTGTAGTAAATGCTCGTATCCGAGTCCAGAGCCTTTTCAAAAAGTTTTTTTGCAGCCTCATCGCTTTTTACTCCACCCACCTTTAGTACGCCGGTCTGGAAAAGCCTTGCCGTTACATAGCTGTACTTGGCAACGGTCTCCTTGCTTGCAATTGACTCGATGGAAGTTGCCGTCTGATAGTATGCAAACCAGACGTGTCTTGAAAGCATGCGCAAGGAAAGCGTGTCAAAAAAATCATCATAATAATTTGGGTCTCGGATTGAAGGACCGTAAGTTTTTACCGCCTCAAGAGCATCCTGAATGGAAATCTTAAGCTTTGCGTTGAGCAAATACCAGAGGGCACTATCGTATGAAGCGTCATCAGCTGCGTGTTCCATTGCTTTTAGGTAGTCGGCAGATGCCTTGTCCGGATATTTTGTATCCTTATCGTAAATGCGGGCCGCGTAAAAGTAGGCATTGTAGACAGCCTCTTTTGGAAGAGCCTCGTCTTGTGCCAAATCATGCATAAACTGGGCATTGACCGTATTGTTGTTTGAACCGTAGAGATAGGACTTTCCAATATCGTTCACCAGCTGGGGAGTGAGCAATTCCCTTTTGGAAGCAATTGATTCTATGTCGGGAATTGAATTTGAATAATCGTAGGAAAAAACTTTTTTTCTGAATTTAATTACTGGAAAGGCATCCGGTGAAATTTTAAAGTCATCGAGGAATTTTGAATGCTGCTTTGAATAGGCCCGGCTTGTAAACCAACGCGTAAATTCATCAGAAAAATTTGATGAGCCGCGCTTGTAAAGTGCCGCACACCTGTAATAGGCAAGTTCATTCAGGCATTTTGAAATGTCCTTGTCCTGGGTAAGATCGGCAATAAGTTGGAACTCACCCTTTTTGAAAAGCCCGTGCACGTAAAGCAAAAGCGAATCTTCATCTGGATACGAAGTGTAAAGTTCATGCAGTGAAATCAAGTTTTCATCGATTGAGCCGATCGAAGACAAAAGCTCCAGCGACTTGCGCCTAATCAAGGGGGAAGCATTTTTTATATTTTTGCGCAAAAGCTTTTTTGCCTTGGGATAATCGTTTTCATCTACATGCTTTAAGGCTCTAAAATAAAAAGCATCGTTGCCGTATTCAGAAGAAAGGCTATCGCTTGCCCTGCAAGAACAGAAGCAAGCTGCAGCAGAGAAAATAAAAGCAATCGACAGAACGATACGGTTCATCTAATGCGGGCCAGCCTAGTCGGAAGGAATCAAGATTGTGCTTCCAGCCTGGATGTAATCAGGATTCTTGATGTGGTTGTGGTCCGCAATATGCTGGTAGCGCCAGGGCGTCTTGTAGTAGGCATTTGAAATATCCCAAAGCGTATCTCCCCAGACAATCTTATAGCGGATATCGGGAGCCTTTTTGGAAGAGCGGGCCGGAGGTTCCGGGACAACCTGCTGGGGAGTTGCCGCAACGACAATCTCGTTTTCCTTTGCAGAAACAACCTCTTCCTTCTGCTTAGAATCAGCCTGCTTAGAAGCCGATTGTTTTTCATCACCGTCCTTCTTCTTGGGAGGAGGCAATGCTTCTCCAGCATTGTGGGTCTGCTCAGGAGAAGTGGAAGAAGAAACCTGTTCGCTGGATGCATCAGCTTCTGTAGAAGTGTCAGCCTTCAGTCCACCAGAAAGCTCTTCCTTATTTTCTGATGCCAGGGATTTTATTCCCGCATCGCTTTCTGTTTTTGCTATATGAGTTTCCGTTCTCTTGTTGAATATATTGATTTTTGACGGAATGACAAAGAGCACAAGTAGAGCGCCGAGTATACAAATTATTGAACAGACTACGCAGACAATAACTGGCAATGCAGAACCGCCCTCCTTGTCGTCATCTTCATACGAATTACTTCCCCTAAGCGTCTCCTTGTCATACAAGCCTTCAAACATATTGCTCTGGGGAGAATAGGAATTCGCGGAAGAAGAATCTTCTGCTTCATCAAACAAATCGTAGTCGCTCACTTGCTTGTCTCCGGAATCATCATAAGAATTTTGTCTGGCGGCAGGAGAATCATCGGCAAATTCAGGAACCGTAAATTCCGTACCTGCGTTTGCATTGGACTCCGTGCCAAAAGTTGCATCGTCAAAATCAGGAAGGTCCATAACAGTATCCGATGTTTCTGGAATGGATTTGACCGCTTCATCAAAGTCAGAAACTTCCGGTTCGGGGAAATCTTCTTCCTGAACAAGGGTATCTTCCGTCTGCTTTGTATTGGAAAGCGCAGACGTAATGTCAACATCTTCTATGCCGGTTGGTTCAAGGCTGTCAAAATTGGGAAGGTCGTAGGCATCCTTTGTTCCCGCTGCAAGCACTGCTGAGCTGTCCAATTCGGTAAAGGGTGTCGGCTGCTCTTCAACGGAAGGTTCCTCGACATGACTTTCTTCTATAGAAGGCTCTGTCTCTTCCTCTGCCACAGTTGCCTCAGAAGAAAGGGTGCTGTCTTCTGCAAGTGGGCTAGAAGGAACAGGCTCTTCAACCGAAACATCCTCTGCAGAAGGATATTCATCAGCATCATCAAAACTTGGAAGACCAAAGTCTTCCGTTTGCGAAGCGGATGTGTCTCCAAAATCCGACAAGTCCAAATCTGGCAGCGTTGCCTTTACTACAGTCTCCTGGGCTGTCGTTGGCGTAAGCTCAGGGGAAGTTTCAGGCGGAGTAAAATCAGGCAAATCCAAATCTACGCTAACGGAATTATCTGAACTGGCAGCTTCATCTTCCGCAACGGAAACTTCTTCCTGCCCGGCATCAACACCATCCTGCACGACGGTTTCTTCTGTCTCTTCTTGAATAGCAAACGGAGTCTGCCTCGTGGACTGGACAATTATCCTGTCTGCATTTTCTGCATCACCCTTTGTCTTTAGTATTGACTCCAGGTTGGGCAACTCAAAGTCAAAGTCATCATCAGAGAAAGAGTCAGCCTCTTCCTGAACAGACGGCTCAGGCTCTTCGAGTACAGTGGATGATTCTTCCATGACGGACGGGGCTTCAAAAAAGTTGCCGCTATTGTTTGCCTCTCCGGCATCCGTATAGGTTGAATCATCCTGCGGCATAGAATTAAGCTCATCTTCCGTTGCAAAAATTTCGTTTTCTGGCTTTTCTTCGGTAAGGGTGAAGGTGGATGTGTCCAGGATTGAATTCCCTTCGCTGTCCTTTAAAATCGTGTCTGATTCGGCTTCGGGTGCAAAATTCTTTAAGTCTTCTGCGCTTGCAAAAATCTCTGTCTCTGGCTTTTCTTCGGTAAGGGTGAAGGTGGATGTGTCCAGAATTGAGTTCCCTTCGCTGTCCTTTAAAATTGAATCCGAATCGGGCATCCCGTTCTTTAAAACGGAATCAACGGCATCTATGTCGGAAAGTGCATCTGCCGTAGTCGTGTCTATGTTAAAGTTAGCCGGCTCGCTTCTTTCCACCTCTGTCCTGCTGACGAGGGTTACGTTTGTGGAAGTGGCCTTTCCAGTTTCTGGATCGCGGACTTCCGCCTGCAAATGGTTGTTCTCGTCTACGCTAAGGTTCAGGTGCAGGCTCGGAATTCCGTTGGGGTGCGGCTTTAAATTGCTAATTTCCAAAGTGTCTACGTATTCGGCATCATCCATGGAATCGGTCTCGGAGCGGTACAAGTCTATCTGAACTTTTGTCTGGTTATCCTGAACTGTCGTAACGTCAAGCGCCTTTTTTTCTACGCTTCCGTCTTTCATAATCGGATAAAATGTGCCATCAGCAAGTTTGATTCCAATAGATTTCATTAATAATTCCTTAACTTTAGAAATTCTTCCTTAAAATATCGGTAATTTTAAGGAAGTTCTTTATTGCGCACTTACAGCCCGTATTAGTTGCCAAAAGAATAATCAGCTGTAAACTTCAGTTCGTTTACGACTTCACCGAATTTACGTGAAACAGAATACTTGTAAACTTTCTGGGGATTACCCTTTGCGTCATTGTTGTAAATTACGCGCTCGAAAAGGTTTCCCTGTCCGTCAAAGGACTGTATTTCCTTTACGGCACCGGTTGTCCTTTCGTAGACATAGCATTTCTTGGAAGAAGGATGGCCCTCACCTTCCCAGATTTCAACCTGGGAAATTTTTCCGTCATCCGTGTAGCGTGTAAGTGAAAGGCGGTCAAGGTTTCCGTCTGCAAAATAGAGAAATTCCTCCACCGGGCGGCCTGTTGCAGTGTCCAGTTTTGTGACTATACGCTCAAGAAGTGCGCCAGCTCCATTATAATATGATTCAGTTACCTTGCCTGTTTCGTACTTGTAGATTGTTTTTCCGGCAAGGACATTATCCGCATTGTATTCTGACTCGGAGGCTATTGTTCCGTCGGCACCGTATTCCTTTACGCTTTTCCAGATGAGCTTTTCGTTTGAATCGTAGTAGCTTGCACTTTCAAGCTTGCCAGCGGCATTGTAGGCAAAGACAGTCTTGTCAACCAGCATTTCCTTGCTTTCTGCAGAACCGGATGCCTTTTTTACGGTATAGCTTGCAACTTCCACTTCCTTTCCGTTTTTGAATGAGTGGATATGCTTAACGGTCGGAGTGCGGAAATACTCCCCGAATTTTGAAATAACGGCATAATCCGTTTTTGTATAAGAATTTACACGGGATGCAGGCTCTATGCTTTCGGTATCAAACGCAAATGCTGCACAAGCGGCAAAGGCTCCTAAAGCCAATAAAACAACCTTTTTCATTAAATTTCCTCCGTTTTCCCTAAAAACAATTATACTATACAATCGGTATTTTGTCTTTAGAGTATTAGAATTTGTAGCTTGCTTTATAGCTGGAAGAACCTCAAAAGAAAATTTGGGGAGAGTCCCTACACACTATTCCAGTCTGTATTGTGGAGAATGTCAGTTGCGGCAAGGCGTATCTTTTTTAAAGACTCGCTGCCACTTATCTGCGTTTTTTGGATGAAGCCAATATCATACCAGCCCAAGGCATTTCCGGCACTGTGGCAGATAAAACCTTCGCGGTAGGGGCCGTTTTCAAGAACAATCTGGGGGACAAGGCCTATACCAAGACCAAGGGCAGCAAGGGCCATAACCGCTTCGTTACCCTCTGCCTCTGCCGCAACAATGGGCTTAACATTACGGCTCTTTATCCAAGAGTCAAAGCGGGAACGGGCAAGTCCAGCCTTTGGAAGGATAAGCGGAACAGATTCAACTATGTCCTGGGGACTGCCAGAAACCTTTACATAAGGCCCGGAAGAACCAGCCGCAAAAACAAGCGGGCTTTTCCTTACCGGTATGCAGTCAAAGGCATCTATACGCGCATCGGAAATGGCCGCAACAGCAAGCTCCGCCCTACCCTGCCTTATAGCATCAGGGGCAAGGGCAGGATCTCCTGTTTCCACGCTAAGCCTTACCTCCGGGTACTTGGCATTCAGCCTTTTTACAAAGGGAGGCATTATTGTGTAGCAGGCAGTAACGCTTGCAAAGACGTGCAGTGTTCCCCTAACAAGGTTGTCCTTGTGCCTAAAACCTTCAATAAGTTCATCGTGTTCGGCAAGGCATTTCTTTGCAAAAGCAGCAAATTTCTTTCCGTCTTCTGTTAAAGAAACATCGTGTCCTTCGCGGTCGCAAAGGGTAACGCCGGTTTCCGTTTCCAAGCGGTTCACAAGACGGCTAAAAGCGGAAGGGCTTAAGTTTACCTTTTGGGCAGACTTTGTAAAATGAAGGGTAGAAGAAAGTTCCAAAAAAGCGTTCAGTTCAAAAAAATCCATTTTCAGTCCTGTTTGTTCTTGGAATTAAAAAGACACAAGTCGTTTATTATGCATTCACCGCACTTGGGGGAACGGGCAGTGCATGTATAGCGTCCATGCAGCAAAAGCCAGTGGTGGGCATTCAAGAGGTATTTCGTTGGCACCCGCTCCAAAAGGGACTGCTCCACCTGCTCCGGGGTAGAACCAGAAGCAATGCCTGTTTTTGGACAGACGCGCAAAAGATGGGTGTCTACGGGCATTGTGGGCTGGCCAAAAACTGCGTTAAGTACAACATTGGCGGTTTTTCTGCCAACTCCGGGGAGGGACATAAGTTCTTCCCTTGTCTGCGGTATTTCTGAATTGAATTCTTCTATTAATTTTTTGCTTAGGGCAAGGATATGGTCTGCCTTTGAATTGTAAAGCCCTATTGATTTTATGTAGCCAATTAAGCCGTCACGCCCCAGGGCAAGCATCTGCTTTGGGCTTTTAACCTTTTTGTAAAGAGGAGCCGTGGCAACATTCACGCTTTTGTCCGTAGCCTGAGCCGAAAGCACCACGCTTACCAAAAAGCAGTAAGGGTTTGGCGCAAGAAGCTCTGGCTTGGGAGAAGGGTTTTGCTGCTCCAGCCTGGAAAAGACAACTTCCATTTCCTTGGCTGTCAAAAGTTCTTTTTGATTCTTCAAGTTGGCCTCTCATTCCGTATGCAGAAAAAAGCGCGGCAGGCACTGGAGGGGCCCGCCAAGGGCGGGTTGCCAAAGGCAATGGAGGCGAAAGCCGGAAACCGCAACGAAGTTTCAAGCGACCCCGCAAGCGCCACACACAAGGCACAAAGGGCAGCAGAAGAAATGCTCAGGAATGCAAATTCAAGTGCCGCCCAAAAAACTAAAATTCCCTAAAACTACTTTATTTCCGCAAGAAGTTCCTTTACCTTGTCCGTCTTTTCCCATGGGAATTCACTGCGGCCAAAGTGTCCGTAACTTGCGGTTGCGCTGTAGATTGGGCGCTTTAGGTCCAAAGTCTTTACGATTCCGGCAGGAGTGCAGTCAAAGACCTTCTTTACAGCCTCTACAATCTTTGCTTCTGGAACTTTGCCAGTACCGAATGTTTCCGCCATTATGCTAACCGGGAAAGGAACCCCAATAGCATAAGAAAGCTGAATCTCGCAACGCTCTGCAAGGTCTGCCGCCACGATGTTCTTTGCAATGTAGCGGGCCATGTATGCAGCCGAACGGTCAACCTTGGAAGGATCCTTACCGCTAAAACATCCGCCGCCGTGCCTACCCATACCACCATAAGTGTCTACGATAATCTTGCGTCCCGTAAGACCAGAATCTCCTACCGGGCCTCCAATGCAGAACTGGCCGGTTGGATTTACAAAGAACTTTGTCTTTTCGTCCAAAAGCCCTGTAGGTTCAAGGACAGGCTTAATCAGCTTGGATATTATAGTAGACTTTATCTCGTCATAAGAAATGCCTGGGTCATGCTGCTGGGACAAAACAACAGTGTCAATGTGGACAGGCCTGTGTCCCTCGTATTCAAGAGTAACCTGAGCCTTTGAGTCCGGGCGGAACCAATTAATAGAACCGTTTTTCCTAAGCTCCGCAGACTTGAGCATAAGCTTGTGGGCATAGGTAATAGGTGCTGGCATAAGCTCTTCCGTTTCCTTACAAGCAAAACCGAACATCATGCCCTGGTCACCGGCACCCTGCTGGCCTGAATATTCAGACAAGCCCTTTCCAACAACACCCTGGTTTATGTCCGCAGACTGGTTGTGAATCATGTTGAGTACAGCCATAGACTTATAGTCCAGACCGTAATCCGGATTTGAATAACCTATTCTCTTTGCAACATTGCGCGCAACTTCCTGAATGTCTACATAAGCCTGTGTGCTTATCTCGCCGCCAACAAGAATCAAAGCCTGGCAAGCAAAAGTTTCTGCCGCAACATGGCTTTCCGGATCCTGGCGCAAACATTCATCAAGAACGCCGTCGCTAATCTGGTCGCAAAGTTTATCCGGATGGCCTTCACCAACGGATTCTGAGGTAAATAGATAATGAGTGGGATTTAAATTGTTGTCCATTTTGGACCTCCTCTTTAGCAAATTTTTTCCTCGCCTGCAATTTGGATAAATCAGCGAATAGAAATGTCTAAGTAAAGTATAGGCAACTGTCACTTTTTATTCAAGTAGTTTTTAATATTTCTCTTTAGGACGGTAACCTTTTTCGCTCTGCCATCCACGCTTTTACTAAAATCGGCCTTCATGCCTTTCGTCACCGCCCTTCCGGGGTTCCGCGGGTCCCTTCCCGCTCCATTGCTCCGCAACGCACTGTCGTGCGCCCCTCCACGGCGGCGTAGGCTTATTGCCTTCATTGCTTGGGGGCAACCACCACACGTCCCACCCCGATAATCTTGCGAACCTCAAAATTGAACCTATTACATTCCATTTTTTTCCCAAAAGCTAGAAATTTAGCTTTTCCCGTGTTATACTTTAAAGCACTTACAACAATCTTGCTGGAAAACAGGGAGACTGAAATGCGTTTTGAAAGTACACGCAACGAAAATAACAAGGCCGGATTTGAAGAAGCTCTTTTAAAATGTATGCCGGAAGACGGCGGGCTTTACGTTCCTTACGAAAACGAAGATTTGCGCAACTGGATTTTATATGCAGACGAAAACACCTCTTTTGCAAACTTGGCGGGAACCCTTACATCTGCCATAATCAACAAGGAATTCAGCCCTATTATTTGTGAA
>JAILHV010000106.1 GCA_024695625.1 Treponema sp. | reverse complement strand
CCGTCCAGAAATACCTCTCCGCTTGTGGGCTTATCCATGCAGCCTATTATGTTCATCATGGTGCTCTTTCCCGAACCGGAAGGTCCCATAATGGCAACCCATTCTCCTTTTTCTACTTTCATGCTCACTTTGTGGAGGGCTGCCACTTCCACACTTCCCATTTTGTATATCTTTGAAATATCGTTAACTTCTAATAAAGCCATCATTCACCTCTCAATACTATTACAGGATCTACCGTTGCCGCGTTCCTTACAGGAATCATACAGGCAATGCCGGTTGTTATGACAGAAACAAGAACCGTTACCGGAGCCAGCAAGGGCTGGAAGGAAATGCTTCTGCTGAATACGTTCATGCTAACTTTTTGTGCAAACCAAAATCCTAGTGCCACTCCTATTACGCCACCCAAGGCACCAAGAAAAAGACCTTCACCAAGGAATTCCTTTACGATGTTTTTGTTTGAAGCTCCAAGCGCTTTTTTTAGTCCTATCTCTTTACGCCTCTCTGCAACCACGGCCATCATCGTTGTTGCAACGCAGACCATGGTAAGAATTAAAACAACAAGAGTTACAATCCAGACCAGGGACTGGAGTTTCTTTAGCACGCTGCCTTCGCTCTTGGTGACACGCTTTACAAGACGAGGGGTTATGGAAGGTTCTGCATCAGAAATCTTTTTTGCAATCTCCTCAAGTTCCTGTGCATTTGCGCTGATAGAACATTCTGCAAAATCGTACATGTTGGAATTCTTCATCAGCAAGTCCATTTCTTTTTGGTCAATAAAGATGCAGTCTTCTTCACCGCCACCAGTCTGAAGGATTCCGCTTACCGTAAAGCGTGCGGTAAATTCTTCCCCTTCTGAGTCAGTTCCAGAGAGGGAAATCCTGTCCCCAATTTTTGCGGCTACTGTCTGGGCAACCGTTTGTCCCAATAGTGCCTCCCCGTTTTGCTTGGGGTATTGTCCGCTGATTCCCCAGTAGGGTCTTGTCTTTTGGACTGAAGAAAAATCAATTCCACCTACCATGAACGGAAGCCGGTTAAGGCTCATCGTTTCGTAGCGGAAAGCCGTAAGTCCCACAAGGCTCTTTGCGGGAATTTGTGCCTGGGCTGCATTAAGGGCTTCTTTTCGAATATCCTCTGCACCTGTACTAACAAGCATGAGGTTTGCGCCATAGGAGCGGAATTCCTTTCCCATTTGCCGGGGAACGTCGTAGTAAATTGTTACAAGGCCGGAAAGGACAGTTGCCCCTATTGCAACCGCAAGCAGTGCTACCAGCATGCGTGACCTTCTCCTTATAAGGGAGCTTGTAATCATCTTGAAATAAAATTTTTGCCTAGTCATTTATTATCTTCCGTGTAAAACTTCCGCGGGTTTAAGCGAAAGCAGCAGTTTTATGGACGGGACAGAGCCTGCCATCGTTACTACAAAAATCAGAATGGCGACAAGGGGTATGACGGTTGCCTTTATGTTGATGGCAGAGTCAAATACGCTTTGCCCGATTATTTGTGCAAATCCAAGGCCTGCAAAGTATCCGATTATTCCCCCAAGAATTGCGGTGATTAAAATTTCGGTAAGCACCAGGATTGAAATTGGGGCGTCGTGTGCACCAATTGCCTTTAGCAGTCCTATTTCCTGTGCGCGTTCCATTACGCTTGCGGTAACAAGGTTTGAAATTCCCAGGGCGGAACCTATAAGGCTTAGTATTGTAATCAAGAGCATGAGGAGCTGCGTCTTGTTCAGTATTGCTCCCTCGCTTTCTGCCACCTGCCGTACTGCCTTTGCGCACGAGTTTGAAATTACTTCCTGAATCTGGTAGCAGATTGAACTTACGTAGGCTGTGCAGTACCATGTGTCCCAGTCGTTGCGGTTAAGACTGGACGGATCTTGTGCAGCCCTGCGTGCAAGGTCATTGTCCGGTGTTGTAAGTGCGCTAACTTCCATGCTGGTGACAAGTCCTGGTTTTTCAAAAAGCTTTTGGGCGGATTTTATGGTGATGTAAATCTTTTCGTCCTCATCGCTTCCAGAGTCAAAGATTCCTTTTACAATCCAAGTTTGCCCTCTCTGCTTTCCGTCCGCTTTCCTAAAGAGGCTGATTGTGTCACCAACGGTAATTCCGTTACTCTTGGAAAAGGCAGAGCCAACCATTGCACCCGTATCATCACCGTCGTCCAACCATGAACCTTGAACAGACCACCAGGTTTTCATGGCTGTCATTCCTGTGTCCAAAGTTTCCCCTGTGGGAAGCTCCAGATGCTTTTTAAACCATGTTCCCGAAACAGAAACTTTTTTCCCGTCCTTTAGGTATGCGCTCGATTCAAAGTAAGGTGCAAAGTCTACTATATTAAAAGCCCAGAAAATCGTCTTTATTTTTCCAAGTTCATCTTCTTTTAGGAACTGAGAAATATTGTCGTCAAAACCGAACTCTTCGGTCAAAAGGCTTGCGGACTGCGGAACCACCCTGATGTTTGCGCCGTATGTCTTTAGCTCCTGATTCACCTTGTCGCCCACGTCGAACATTACGTTAAGCATGGCAGTGGCAAGAGATGCTCCAAGCGCTATGGTAAATGCAATCATCAGCATTTTTTTCTTTTGGCGGCCCAAAGCCCTGAATACCATTCTCCAAAACATTTGTCCTCCTTAGAAGCGGTTTGCTTCCTTTTCCAAGTCTTCGGTGTAAACCTTAAGTCCTCCGTCCTCGATTTTTGAGTAAAGGGGAATCGGGTTGCAGCCACCCTTTAAGCCTATAGTGTTGCGGTTCATTACAACGTCGCAGCGGTTGCAGACAACTTCATCTCCACGCTCGTAGTAGCCTACGTTTCCGCAGACTTCACATGCGTCAAATCCTACTCCAAAATTGTTCCCCTTCTTTTGGACAACTATAAAGCGCACCTTCTTTCCTTTTTCGCTTGTCCAGGTAAAGCGGTGCAGGTGTCCATCTGCAATCTGTTCCAGAGGAATGAATATTTCGTTTCCTTCAATTTGGAATTCTTCTGAAGGAGAAAGCTCCACAATCTTCTGTGATAATTTTCTGATTACCGTAAGGTCAATGCAAAAATAGAGTGAAAGCAAAATAAGAAAGATTCCCCAGCGGCGGTTCTTTTTTGCATTTGCCTTTAGCTTCCTGTGTTCAGCAGGGTTCGTGTATTCCCCGTGTATCTTTAAGTTGTAGAGCGTGAATGCGGCGGCAAATACAATAAGGATGATTAGTGTGACCAAAAGTATTTTGTTTTCTAGTTCAAAAATCATCAGCAGGTTTTTCTTTACGAATTTTGGCAGCTTGAATTTTCTTCTGTAATATGAATTGATGATTCCGATTAATGAAATAAGCAGGGCTGCGGAATTAAGGACAAGGTAGAATGTCGTGCAGACGGACGTACACTTTTTTGGGGAAGTGAGCAAAACCTTGCGGAAGGCCAGGAAGAAAAGGAATAAAAGCAAGAATGCCAGAATCCAGCCTGTCATCCGCAAAAGAAAGTCCGTGCTAAAATACGATTCGTCCATCCCTACAAAGTGGAAGGGCAGGGTGGCCATGGGCGGCAACCTGTAAAAAAGAAGGGCAGCAAATGTAAGCAGTCCCAAAAGGCCCGTTAAATTCTCTGCTGCCCCCAATAATTTTTTCCGCTGGCACTTTGACTGCATGACCGGCAAAATCCATGCCGTGATGCAGTAGACAAGTGAAAGACCCAGCGTTGCAAAAATCAAGTAGATGTTGTTTATCTGATTGTATTTTATGATTCTTCTGTCGCGCATAAGTGAAAAAACTAATGCAAGCGCGAAGATGATTCCTATAAAAATTGAATGAATCCTGCGGCTTTTCCCGCTTCCAAATCTGGATGCTACGGATGTTATGATTGCAAGCAGCAGTGGCAGAATCAGAAGGTTCTGCACGATTTGATATAAATTCTTTGCCATGAGTTGTTAAAAAAAGAGCAAAAGCCACGTCCCGGCATTGACCGAAACATGGCTGCAAAATCATTTAAGGAAAAATGACTTTCCCTAATCCAAAATCCAAAAAATCAAATTAGTTGAATTCTGGCTCGACTTTCTTTCCGTCGAAGGCCCAGTCCTTGAATTCAACAGAGAGTGGCTTGTCGTTTGGCCAGTACTTCTGAAGTGTTGAACCAGGCTTTGTGTCTTCGTCTGTGTGGATGAAGTAGTTGTTTTCTGCAGGGCTGTGGATGATGAAGCGGGCTGTGTATGTTCCTGCCTTGTTCAAGTTGATGTTGGCTCCGTAGTGGGGACCGTCAGATGCATTCATCTGCATGAAGGTTCCTGTTGTTACGGATTCTCCGTTTGCCTGGTCTACGATTTCGTAGTCAACGGTAAGGCCTGGAACAAACTGGTCTACAACAAAGCCAAGGTCGTTGTCCATTGCGGCAATGTCTGCTTCTATGTGCATGGTGTAGTCCTTTCCAAACTGTAGGTTTCCTTCACCAGACTTCATGTCTACTGCCTGGAAGTATACGCCGTTTACAGCAAGGAAACCTGCTTTCTGCTCGTCTCCAATGTCATGCTCAACGAAGCCGCCTTCATCTTCTTCTGCAACTTCTGCTGCTGCGGATGAAGCTGCCGGTGTTTCGGTAGCTGCAGCTGCCGGCTGGGAACCATTGCTCTTAGAGCAAGCAACAAATGCGAACGCCATTGCGGCGCCTGCGAGAACCAAAGACAATGTCTTTTTCATTAAAAAACTCCTTAAAGAATATGTATTCTTCTATTTTTAGCCGACTATGCGGCCTTTTTTGCCTTGTTTTTTGAAATAGCCAAGCCTGCTATAAGACTGCCAAGAACTATGGCCAGTGCAATAGCCTGTGCTATAAGTGATTCCTTGTAGGGGAAAATGCCAAGAAGCGAAATTGTTGGCACTCCTTCCACAACATGGGGAACAATCCAACCTGCGTCAACAAATTCGCTGATTCCTCCTCCAACGAAAGCAACCACCATGATGAACATAAGGATTGACGTGGCAAGGAAGAAGGGCTTTAGCGGCAAGCGCTTACCCGCAACTATGATTGCCTTGTAGACAAAAATCAGCAGTATGGCAGATGCGGCAATTCCAAGCAGTACAGCCCACACAATTCCCGAACCGTCCGAACCTGCAAGCATTGCCTGGTAGAACAAAATGACTTCCGCTCCTTCGCGGAAAACCGCAAGAAAACAGGTAAAGGCAAGCCCGAACATGCTGCTTCTGTCTATTGAAGTCTGAACCTTTCCCTTGATGAAGCTTGACCATGAGGCTTCTGAAGATTTTGAAATCATCCAGTTTGAAGTGTAGAAGAGAACTGCAACCGCAATGAACATGGTTACGCCTTCAACAACTTCCTGTCCCTGTCCGCTTGCAAAACCAAAGCGGGTAATTGCAATCAGAATTATTGCCATTATGACGGATGCCAAAATACCCAGCATTGAACCGTTAAAGACAGGCCTTAGGCTTACCTCTTTTGCAGTTACACCGTTTTCTTTTGCTTCCAACTGGTTGTTCTGGTTTATTTTTCTAAGGTAGGCGATGATGGCACCCACAATCAGAATGGCTTCAAAACCTTCCCTTAAAAGAATCATCAGTGATGCGGCAACAGTTCCCCACCACTGCAGGCGGTTCTGTGATTTTGTAAGCGAAAGCGAAGTTTCTTCTATTAATAAGCCGAGCCTCTTGATGGACTTAGATGTTTGGGTTTTGTCGGCCCGGCCTATAATCATGTTTTTTGTTTCCGTGTAAAGGTCAACTATTTCCTGGTCCTTTTGGGCTGAAAGGCTCTTTATCACGTTTTCCTGGAATTTTGACTTTCCGTAGTAGCGGGCGTATGCCTTGCGGAATTTTGGTTCTGCCGTTACCAAATGCCCTTCTTGGTACATCTGTGCGGCTTCCTCAAATTCCTGATTGAGAGTTTTTGCAAGTTCCGTCCATGACATTTGCGGAGGGTCAAGTTTTTGTGCATCTTCAAAGAGCATGGCGATTAGGGTGTCTGCTTCTGCCCTCACTTCGCTTTTGTCCTTGCCGTTTCTTATTGCACCTTTTACACGGCTGAACTGCACTTCCACGTTTCCGGCCCTGCTTCCACCTATGCGGCTTTGTGTGTTGCGCTCAAAACCGTCAACTTCGTAGTGGCCAAAGTAGGCATCATTAACCCGCTC
>JAILHV010000059.1 GCA_024695625.1 Treponema sp. | reverse complement strand
GAAATAACTCCGATAATTACCATCGCCACGCCGCCAAAAAGGCCAATAATTGTAGCTACATCCATTTAAAAAAATCCTCCCGACTTTAACTATTCCCTTTGTTTTTGCAAATCACAGTTCCTGATTCCAGATGCCGATTCGCCTTCGGTATTCGACGACCTTATTCACCACCTCTTCCGGAGTGTCGCTTACAACAACCTTCTTTCCGGAAAGAAGCGTAAGCGTAAGGTCAGGATTCTGTTCCATGCTTTCTATTTGATGCGGGTTAATCCAGTATTTCTTGCCATTCAGACGGGTAACTTCTATCATATCTTAATATAATGTACAGTTATCGTCCGACCGTCAAGTGGGTCTACGGATTTTTCCGCATAAATTTTCTCTTTTGAATATCGGACAAGGGGAGCTTCTTCTTGAAGGAAAAATAAAAGCCACGGATGGCGGCTTGCAGGATACTGATACCGCAGCCCTTCAAGCCCCCTTCGACAGGCCGCTCGAAGCCATGCTGCTAGTTCAGGGACCGCTAGTGATTGTTTTTGTGTTAACCGACGTGCCACCGCACCAGCCTACGCCGCCATGGAGGGGCCCGCCGCAGGCGGGTTGCGGAACAAAGTGGAGCAATGGAGGCGGAAGCCGGAACCCCGGAACGGCGGTGGCGCAAAGGCCTGTCTGCCGAATTAGCCGATCCGTAACCTGGTAGAGCTTAAAAAAGTACCGTCCAAAAGAAGAAATGAAATAATTTTAATCCGTAAAGGCTTTTCTAAAAAACTGTTATATTAAGGAAAAATAACAAAAAAAATATTGAGATTTAATTGAATCGGTATTATTCTTACCATATGAAGAGCAAAATACTGGTCATTGAAGACATTCTTGAGATGTCAGAACTGATAAGCCTTTATATGAACAACGCCGGTTTTGAGACAAATGCATGCGAAACGGCAGAAACTGCACTTGAAATGCTTAAGGATGGCTACGTGCCGGACCTTGTGTTGCTGGACCTTAACCTTCCCGGCATGAGCGGACTGGAATTTTTGCAGCAGTTCAGGAAGAACTACAAAACCACTATTCCGGTTATAATAGTTTCCGCACGTGATGCGGACGAAGACATAATAGCAGGCCTTGGCTACGGTGCGGACGAGTTTGTAACCAAGCCATTCAGCCCCAAGGTTCTTGTTGCCCGCGTTCAGTCCAAGCTTAACAGGCTTTCGGCGACGGAGGCCTCGGTGGAAGAGACCATATCTTTTGGCCCCTACACGCTTTTCTGCAACAGCTGCGTGCTAAAGAAGGGAACGGAAAAGATTCCCCTCTCCACAAAGGAATACGAGGTGCTTGAATTTCTTGCCCGCCACGCAGGTGAACCGCTCAGTCCTGACGTTATCTATACAAATGTATGGAAAACCCAGTACGGTGACATTACGGCGGTTGCCGTCTACATACAGAGGCTCAGGAAAAAGATAGAGGAAGACCCGTCCACGCCCAAGATAATAACGACTATGTTCGGCATGGGGTACAGATTCGACAAATGAAAATAAAGTCTCAGTTCAAGCTACTGATATTTGGGATTGTCATAATACCGCTGATTACGATAACAATCCTTCCTATAAACGTTTACCTTACCTCGCCCCAGTACACCCTTCTAAAGGGATACAAGGAAATCCGCAAAATCAAGGAAATAGACCTTACGGAGGAAGACTGGTCCATAGTTCAGAAAAAGATTGAAAGCATACCGCCTAACGTGCAGGTTGCCTTCTATTACAATTCTACGGTAATCATCTCAAACATACCGGAGCTAAAGGCAGGCCTCTACCTTACGCCCTTTGAAATATTTGAGTTCATGAAGAACACCAACTCCGACTACGACTACCAGTTCCAGTCGCCCCTGCTCACAAAAGAGGAGATGGAAAAAAACGGGGGGCTCAACTACAGGATTCTGGTTATAAGCAGAGTTCCTATCCCGGAAAAAAACAGGAAGCACAAGCCCCTCTTTTACATGCAGATACTTATCTTTGCAGTACTGTTTGAATTCTTCTGCCTTACCTCGGTAATAAGGCTTTCGAGGGTAATATACAAGTCCATAACGCTGCTTGAGCAGAGCACGCTCAAAATTGCAAACGGAGACCTTGACGCAGAGATAAAAATGCCAAAGAACAAGCGCCTTGCAAACGAAATCACCTCGCTTGTACAGAGCCTTGAAAAGATGAGGACTTCCCTCAAGGACGACCACGAGCGCAGGGTAAAATTCATCATGGGTATAAGCCACGACCTTCGCACGCCGGTTTCGCTCATAAAAGGGTATTCGGAGGCCATTACAGACGGAATCGTGAGCGACATGGATGCGGTAAAGAATTCGCTTTCCATTATAAGCACAAAGGCAGACCAGCTTGAAGTTATGATAAATGACCTTATCAACTACGTTAAGCTCAACAACACAGACTGGCAGCAGACCCTGGAAAACGTGCGGCTAGAACCCTTCCTTTCAAACTTTGCCCAGAGTGCGGCAAACACCAGCAGCGTGTACAAGAGAAAAATCAACACCTTCATAGACATAGACAAGTCAATAGAAGTGCCCATGGACAAGAACCTTGTTGGCAGGGCACTGGAGAACATACTGAGCAATGCAGTGCGCTACACAAAGGATGGCGACAGCATAAGCATTTCCGCCGTACAGGAAGGCACTGTAGTGCTTCTTAGCATTGCGGACACGGGTATCGGAATAGAGGAAAAGGACCTTGAGCACATATATGACATCTTCTACCGCGGGACCAATTCGCGCCGGGAACAGGGCATGGGAATAGGCCTTAGCGTCGTAAAGACTATAATAGACACCCTGGGTTGGAACATAAAGGTTTCTTCAAAGATGAACGAAGGAACCACCTTCTTTATAAGGATTCCCCTCGGGAACGGCAAAAGTTCAAAATCTCCTGCTCAATAGAAGGCCTGTCGTCCATGTCAAAGGTCACGGCACCGGGGATTCCCTGCATAAAGGTGTACTGCCTCTTTGCATAGCGGCGGCTGTCCGCTTTTATCTTTTCTTTTACGGCATCAAGGTAGCCTGAATTCTGGGCAGCTTCCAAGGCCTCTATGCCCGGCTGGCAGTCAAAGAACTCTCCGTAGCCTATGGCCTTCATCGCGGGACTGTCACGCCCTATCCCCTGCTTTTTCAAGTCCAGAACTTCTTTGCAAAGCCCCAGGTCAAACATTGCTTCAACGCGGGCATTTATGCGGCTGTAAAGGTCTTCCCTCTTGCGGGTAAGGATTATAGAACAGAAGTCGTAGCATCCGCGCAGCCTGTCCGGCACCGCATAGGAACTCAAAGGCCTTCCAGATGAATAGAAGACTTCCAGTGCGCGGCAAACACGGTAAGCATCGTGAACACGTATTTTTTTTGCGGATTCAGCGTCGCATTCCTTGAGCTCCTGATAAAGCGCATATTCGCCCTTTTCTGCAAGCCTTTCCTTTATTTGCCGGCGGATTTCCGGGTCGCTTTCGGGTGTCTGTGGAAGCCCAAGCAAAAAAGAGCGTATGTAAAAGCCGCTGCCCCCTGTTACTATGGGGAATTTATGGCGGGATGCAATTTCGTGGCAGGCACGGTCGGCCTCTTCAAGCCACTCTCCCACCCCAAACTGCACGCGGGGGTCTGCTATGTCTATGCAGTGGTGGGGTATGTCTTCCCTTTCCTCTGCGGAAGGCTTTGCCGTCCCTATGTCCAGCCCCTTGTAAACGGCCTGGCTGTCTGCGCTGACGACTTCCCCCATGCCTTTAAAATACGAAAGACTGCTCTTGCCAAAGATTTCCCTTGCCAAAGCAGTCTTTCCGCACGCGGTGGGCGCAAATATTACAATCACCGGGAGCATTTTTTACTGACGTGGCCCCTGTTCAATACGGTACTGAACCTCGTTCGTAAACAACTGGCGGGCTGCAATGCTTACAACCTTGTCGTCGTTCTCTTCTACAACCGGATCCTTTACCACTGCCAACTGGTAGGCGCGTTTGCTTGCAGCAGCAGTAATTTCATAAATGCTGCCCTTAAACTTTACTAATTCTTCAAGCGGGAATATCATTCCATACCTCTTTATAATTTGACACTGTATTATAGCAGATTTTAACAAGTCTGTCCATAGAAAAGACAAACAAGTTTTCAAGTATTTTCCATAAAAATCTGGAGCGCATGCCCTGTAAAAAGAGTTTTTGCCGCTACACGGCAAAAAGTTCCTACTGTGTCCCCGTGCTTCGGGGTTCCGCCTTTCGGCTCCATTGCCTACACTTCGTTTCGGCAACGGCTTCGCCGCCCCTACGCCCGGGGCTAGGCTTTTTGGCAAGAAAGGATAGCCATCTGACTTTTATTGGTGGGCACACAAATACCTATTTGACGGGGGAAGTTGGGGTATTTTCACACTTTGCAAAAACGCTATGGGTAGCGTATAAGAACAATCGCTTTTATCCATTAATTGCACACTTTATTGTATACTATCATTCATTTTTTTCGATAAGATTTATGCTCATATATGAAGAATCCGTGCAGTTCTGCAATTAATAAAATATAACTTATTGTCCAGCCCAATAGAGGAATATTACCAAGAATTATTGTCTTGACTATAGAGCCACCGTCTATAGCTATTATTAGACATAATTGAAAAAGTAAAACTATATTCCCTAGAATGAATTCAAAAATATAAATTTTCTTTATTATCGTAAAGCAGAATACAAAGAAAGGTATAAATAAAATGGCTCCTCCTTCGATACAAATATTATCGTCACTATCACAACTCATAGACTCGGTAACAAAACCTTCTCCTGAAGGATAAACAAGACCTTGTGTTTTCGAAAACAATTTGCTACAAATAATTAATATTATAGCCGTACAAATCAATATAATTTTTTTTGTATTTATCATCTTTCATCATCCCTTCTCGTATCTATTTTTCCATTTAACGCATCTTGTATTGCTTTTTGATACTGAACACTTCTTTCAGAAACATAAAATTTTTCCTTTTTTCCTTCTAATACTTCTTTATAGTTTTTGCTCCCCATGTTATGAGCACCAGCAGCATCTGAACCTTTTAGCTTTTTTCCTATAGCCTTTTCATTCATTTTAATATAAGCAGCTATTAATGCTATCGAAGTATTATCATCCATTACAAGTTCATAAGCCTTTTCATTTACCCCTGGCGAATCTTTTTCCAATCCCCAAATTTCACAAACCAAAGCAAGTTGCATTTCTGCCAATCCGTAGCTTCGTGTCGAAGGCGTTTCGTCATTCACTCCCCGATCAACACAATAATATACAAAACCATCTTTTAAATCTGCAAAGATACCATGATATTTTTCTTGAAAGATGACAGATGCAACACCGACAGGATCCACACCAAAAAGTCTAGCTGTTAGTTGTATTTGCTTTCTATGTTTTCTTATTAAATATAATGCTGTATATACACTATTTCCATCCGGGTCTATATAGCGCACAGGATTATTTCCCGCGTAGTGGTACAAACCGGCATTTGCTGGGATTAAGGCGGAAATCCTGCGGAATCCACCAAAAAATGGGGTAAATTCCACGCTCCCCCTGCAAATCCCTATTTGATGGGGGATACAGGGGTGTTTTTTGCGCCTACAAAAACACTAGCTGCAGAGGCAGAGAAAATAATTATTTTATTCATAAATTATTTTGTACCCCCCTATTTTTTTGTTTTTTTGAATCCATGATTCAATATAAACTTTGTTTGAATCATAATGAAGATCTTTTATAACTATACTAATGGATTTTTCCTTCGTATTAATACTTTTTATCTCCATTGGAAATTCTCCAAAAGTACAAGTCCCGAGCAACAAATGATTTTTCGCGAACAAATACATTTTTTTGTGTCCAGAACCGAAGCTCATTTTTGGGGCCGTGTAATTCACAACCAACAAAACACGGTCTGTTTCGTAAAAAGATATAGATTCTGTTTCTTTGTTTTTTAAAAGTCTATTATACAAAACCAAACTCAACACAAAATAAGAAACAAAGAACAATACAATACCAAGAACAGATATTTTAATAAACCGCGTTATTTTCATAATCATTTTCCTAAAAGCGTGTAATTCTCTGGCGGTTCCCTGCCTTACCGCAAAGGAAAAGCACTAATCTTCAGACAAATGCCCTTCCTTCACGACTCAAAAGCCCATGAACTTTTAAGCCGCCTCTCTCCTGTCAAAAAACAGTTGCTTCCGGCCACTTTCATGGAAGCAGTCGGACGCATATTGTGAAACCTTTCAACATTTATACTTTCAATATTATTGAAGAAAGGTGTTGGTTTGTAAATTGTACTATAAATTATAGCACAAAAGCCCAAAAAGTTCTATAATAGCCCCATGCCGGAAAGGAACAAAAGCACACAAGCCATAATACTCTCGGTAAAGCAGCAGGGGGAAAACAACAGAAGCGCATGCATAGTCTCTCCCGACCGTGGAGTTTTTTACGCAACCCTTTACGGAGGCTCAAAAAGCAAGATGAGAAGTCTTGTCCAGCCATTCAACACAGGTCTTATCTACCTTTACGAAGACGAGGCCAGGCACTTCATAAAAATATCCGACTTTGACGTAAAAAGCTGCCACGTATCCCTTCATACGGACATTTACAAGATGATGGCGGCAAACCTTGCATCCGAAATCCTCATAAAAACAAAGTGCGCCGGTGAATACAGCTCTGCATTTACTCTTTTTAGCGCCTTTCTTGAAGGGCTTGAGCGAACACAGGGCTTTGCATCAAGGACGGGAACAATCCGCTTTCTTTGGCGCTACCTAAAACTTCTTGGACTCCAGCCGGACGTAAACACATGCAGCTCATGCTCGGCACTCATTTCCACCCAGACCTCCCAAGGCGGAACATACATCAGGCACATAAACGGATTTGTCTGCCGGGACTGCACCCCTTCATTCAGCGAGGGGCAAAAATTCGCAAAGCAGGAAGCCCCCGCCCTCAGCAGCAGTTCCCTCTTCTACCTGAACGCAGTGAACACAATGCGCCCTTCCACAGTACGCGGCATGGAACTTACCCCGCAAAACGAATCCGAGCTAAAGAATTTCCTCTTCCTGCTTATTGAACACGCAGTCGGTTCCCGCCTCAATTGCCTGGAAACCGGCAGCGGTATTCTTTAGTAGTGGAGCACAAAACTGATTCCCATAACTGTGCAATGACTTCCCACTAGCAATTTTTACAAAAATCAAGTATAATCTTTTTATATTGTAAACAATGGGGATAAACTGAAAATGAGAGCTGCTGATATTATCGTAAAGAAACGCGGAACAGGTTCAGTAAAGGGAGCCGAACTAACCCGCGAAGAAATAGAATTCCTTGTAGACGGATACGTAAACGGCCAAATTCCAGACTACCAGATGTCTGCCTTTATGATGGCCGTATACTTTAACGGAATGACCTTTGAGGAAACAGGCTGCCTTACAGACAAAATGCTCCATTCAGGCGACGTAATAGACCTCCATGGAAAAGAATCAAAGGGACTTTTTGGCCCCTTCGTAGACAAGCATTCTACAGGCGGCGTAGGCGACAAGATAAGCCTTCCCCTTGCACCAATCGTGGCGGCAATCGGAGTTCAGATTCCAATGATGAGCGGAAGGGGCTTGGGGCACACAGGCGGCACGCTGGACAAGCTTGAATCCGTACAGGGCTACAACGTAAACCTGAGCGCAGAAGAATTTGAGCGCCTAATAGCAAAGACCGGTTTTGCAATGACAGGCCAGACGCAGAAGATTGCACCCGCAGACCGCAAGATGTATGCCCTTAGAGACGTAACAGGCACAGTGGAAAGCATTCCCCTCATCACAAGCTCCATCCTTTCCAAGAAAGTTGCGGAAGGAAGCGACGCACTTGTCTTTGACGTAAAATACGGCCTTGGTGCCTTTATGAAAAGCGAAGAAAATGCGGAAAAACTTGCCACATTCCTTGTAAAAACATCACAGGCCATGGGAAAAGAGGCATGCGCCCTTCTTACAAACATGGACAGCCCCCTTGGCTACAAGGTAGGAAACTATCTGGAAATAGAAGAGACACTCGAATGCCTCCAGGGAAAAGGACCTGCAGACGTAATGGAACTTACATACGCTCTTGGTGCCCGCATGGCCATATTCGGAAAGAAGGCAAAAACCGTGGAAGAAGGAATAGAGCTTTGCAAAAAGGCTGTTGAATCAGGAGCAGCCCTAAAGAAATTCCTTGAAAACATAAGGGATCAGGGTGGAGACCCCGACAAGCTTTTACAGGAACAGGGAAAACGCCGCTCAAAATTCCACATGGAGCTAAAGGCAGAAGAAAGCGGATACCTTTCAATAGATGCATACAAAATAGGAATTGCCTGCATAAACCTGGGTGTTGGAAGAAACAAGACAACAGACAGCGTAGATGCAGATTCTGGACTTATATTCGCAAAAAAGCAGGGCGACCTTGTTAAAAAGGGAGAAAAAATCATTGATGTCTATGCAAAGGATGCAGGCGCACTGGTAACAGGCACTGCTGCGGTAGCAAAGGCACTCTCATATTCAGACCAAAAACCTGCAGAAAAAAAATTAATACTCAAGGAAATAAAATAGTGTCCGTCTGGAATAAAAAAGTTATCTCAAAAGATGAACTGGAGAAATTCCGTTCAAAATATGGTCTTGACTCTTTAAGCGCAAGCATAATGCTTAGGCGTGGAATTACCCAGGGAAAAGACATTCTCTATTTTATGGAAGACGACCTGCGTTTCCAGCACAGCCCCTTCTCCTTCAACAGCATGGAAGATGCCGTTGACCGCATATTGGATGCCCAGGAAGAAAAAGAAAAAGTCCTTATTTTTGGCGACCGGGACGTAGACGGAGTAAGCGCAACCACGGTTTTGTACGAGTGCCTAAGTGGCATTGGAATAGACGTGCAGTACAGGCTTCCACAGGGAAACGATGCATACGGGCTTAGCACGGAAGCGGTGGATGACTTTGCAGCTCTTGGCGGCACACTAATAATAACGGTTGACTGCGGAATCTCAAACATTACGGAAATCCAGCATGCACAGGAACTTGGAATAGACGTAATTGTTACGGACCACCACAATCCGCCTGAAACCCTGCCACCCTCAACAGTAATACTGGACCCAAAACTTCCAGACTCTGGCTACCCCTTCCAGGACATTTCCGGTTGCGCGGTAGTTTACAAACTTGTATCGGCACTGCGTTTTGCAAAAAGCGAATGGTACAAACAGGACGTCTGCCTTCTTGACGCAAGGGAAGAAGATTCCCTTGTCCGCATTGAATGCATTAAAATACGCAACATGGTTCCCTGCGCGGCAAAACTAAGCATCCTTACAGGCAGCGGTGAAAGCATAACAAGCACAAGGCTCCCCTCTTACCTTAGCGGACAGGCAATACTTGTTTGGGACGCAGGCACGGTCAGGTCTCTTTTAAAGCAAGCGTTCGGTTCTTCCGCAGAATTCAACCTGGTGGACATAAGGGAGCACTGTGCAAAATACTTCCCCAGTATAGCAAACCTACCGCTAGGTAAAATAAAAACGATGAGCAAGATTGCAAAGTACGGCAATCATGAGCCTACGGAAATTGGTGGTTTCTACAATATATTTGTAACATACGCCCAGACAGACTTTAGGAAAAAGTTTCCCGGATGCGCACAGGCAGAAGAAAGGGACATGCAGCTTGTAGCACTTGCGGCCTTGGCAGACATAATGCCCATGAAGAACGAAAACCGCCTTTTTGAAAACAATGCGATTGCCGCCATAAATGCAGGCAGGGTCCGCCCTGGGCTTATAGACCTTATGGCCCGCCTAAACATGCTTGGAAGAAGGGTAAATGCGACAGACCTAAGCTGGGTTGTTGTTTCCCATCTGAATGCAGCAGGCAGGCTTGGTCACCCGGAACTTGCGGCAGAACTATTTCTTAGCAAGGACGAAAAACAGAGGGACTCGGTTGCGCAAAAGATAATGGAGCTGAACAACCAGAGAAAGCAACTTTCACAGGACGCATGGACTTACGCTGGCATTCAGGCAAAGACTTCCATTCCCTCCCACAACGGAAAGCTTTGTGTAGTAATTGACGAAAGGCTTAACAGGGGTGTAAACGGAATTCTCGCAGGCAGGCTTGTTGCCACTTACAACATTCCCGCAATAGCAGTTACCTTTGTAGAAAAAAACGCCATTGGCTCCATGAGAAGCTGCCGGGGTGTGGACGTTACCAAATTCCTTGCAAAGATGGGAGACATCTTCATAAACTACGGAGGCCATTCCGCTGCTGGAGGATTCAGCTTTGAGCGCGAAAAACTTCCTGTTTTTGAAGAGAGGCTTAAGGAACTGTCCGCCACACTTGAACTTTCAGAATCCAAAACCGATACATTTAATGTGGATGCAGAAATTCCGCCGTCATTCCTTACACCGGACCTTCTTAAGATTTCCGACCGGTTTGAACCCTTTGGAGAAGAAAATGGAGAGCTTCTTTTCCTTGCCCGGGGACTTCCAGTTCTTGACGGAATCATAATGGGTAAAGGGGAAAAGCAGCACCTTAAGATTACCGTAGGAAACGGCAGCTTTAAATGGCCAGCCCTCTTTTGGAATGAAGCTGAGCGACTGCACCGGGACTTTGAAATAGGAGACACAGTTGACATTCTGTTCAACGTGCAGAGGAATTGGTTCAACGGAGTGGAATCACCCCAGCTGATTCTTCATGATATAATGAAAAGTATTTGTTAAAATAAAACTACTATAGGAGACAAATTTTATGAAACGATTTAAGAAAATTCTTGCTGCGGCAGTCTTTGCGGCGGCGGCACTGCTCCCCACTTTTGCAAGGGAAGCCAGTTTTACAGGCGAAGACTATGAAATCAGACTTTTCTATAACGATACCGCTGTTCCAGGAGACGCTGTTTTTGTAAGAATGAAATTCATCCAGAACGGAAAAATGACAAAGGCAGACAAGGCACGCTTTAACGCTACAACTGCGGTCCTTGAACTCTACAACGACGAAAAGAGACTGGACAAGGCAGCATTCTACGACCTTGAAAAAGACAGCGACAAGACAACACGCACAATGCTTGCAGGCATAGGACTTTCATCTTGGTGGAAAAGCGACGCAAACTACCACCTTACTGTAAAATACAACCTTTACGGTGAACAGCCGCTGGAATTTGACCTTCCCTTTGGCCTTAACAACAAGGTCTTTGAATCTTATACCATTGAGGCAACCCAGGGCATGACAAACATCCAGTCCGACAAGTCAACGGAAAAGATGAAGCAGATTGAACGTCTTAACAAGGTTCTTTATGCGGTAAACCCGGAGGGAGTCCACCAGACAAAAGCTTTTGTTTCGCCGACAACTGTTACAAGACGCACATCAATCTGCTTTGAGCGCAGAATCTACAAGTACACAAACGGCAAGGAAGTTTACAGTGCACACTACGGAACCGACTACGGAACAGGCACCGGGGCAAAAATCACTTCATGCGCAGACGGAAAGGTTATGATTGCAGAAAACCGCATTTCAACAGGATGGAGCGTCTGTATTGAACACCTTCCGGGTCTTTACAGCCTTTACTACCACATGAGCGAAATAAAGGTAAAAGAAGGAGACACCGTAAAAGCAGGAGACTTGATTGGTTTGAGCGGAGCCACAGGTTTTGCAACAGGCCCACACCTGCACTGGGAGATGAGGCTTAACACGGTTCCGGTAAACCCTGACTTTTTCTGCCAGGACTTTACCTTTGACTCTGTTGAGCACCAATAAAAAAGCTAACCAATAAGCGCAAGGAATTCCTGCTCGTTGATGACGGGAATTCCAAGCTGGGCTGCCTTTACGTTCTTTGAAGAACCGCTTGAAGTGTCATTCGTTACAAGGTAGCTGAGCCCCTTTACCACGGATGTTTTTACGGAGCCACCCTTTTGCTTTACAAGTGCCTGAGCATCCGCCCTTTTCATAGTCGTAAGTTCTCCTGTAAAGCAGAAAGACTTTCCGGTAAGACTACCCTGCTTTATTCCCTGTTCAACTTCTATTGTTCCGCTTTTTACAAGGAATTCCATTTCATCCTTATTTTCTAAAAGCCCCTGAACAAGAATCTGTGCCATAACCTTTGCAAAGCCGTATACGCCAGCAATCTCATCCTGTGAGGCTGCAAAAAGCTTTTCCAGAGTGTCGTAGCCTGCATCCAGCAGCTTTTCCACAACAGTCTCGCCTATTCCTTCTATGTCAAAACCGGCAATAAATTTTGCAAGGCTAAGCTTTCTGCGACTTTGTATTGAAAGGGCAACTTTCTTTGCGCCAAGTGATTCCTTTTCGTTTCCAAGACTTTCTTGACCCAAGAAATAAGGCTTTAGCACAGCCTCGTCCAGCTTGTATATGTCCGAAATTGAATTGAGCACTTTGTCTGCAAAAAGAGAGCGCACAAGGGTATCGCCAAGATCGCGAATGTCCGCAACGCTTACCCACTTTAAAAGCTGGTGAAGGATTCTTTTTGAACAGGACTTGTTGGGGCAGTAGAGCCTTGTACCCTCGTTCACAAGAGTGGAACCGCAAGTCTCGCATTTTACGGGAAGCTCAACAGGAAAAGTCTTTTCTGACTTATCTTCCTGGGGAACAACGCTTTCTATTTTGGGGATTATTTCTCCGCGCTTAACAACAATAACATGGCTTCCTATCTGTAGGCCAAGAGCGGCAATTGTATTTGGGTTTGCAAGGCTAGCCCTCTGAACGCTGGTTCCATTCAGGTCCACTGCATCAAAAACCGCTACCGGAGTATAGGTTGCACCGGATTCATTCCATTCAACTTTTCTTACTACGGAAACGGCCTCTTCCAAACTGAATTTAAAGGCAATCTGGCGGTCTGGGCGGGCACGGAGGGCATCCTCGTGGTTTACGGCCCGCTCCTTTATTACAAGACCGTCAATGTCGTAGTCCAGGTTCTTTCGTTCTTCCATAACCTTGGCACGGTATTCGATAACCTGGTCTGCATCACTGCAAATCTTAAGCACAACCGTATTAAAGCCATATTTCTTTAGCCAGGCAAGCTTTTCTTCTTCGTCTTTATAGGGCTGATTTCCCTGAGTTGCCCACACGTCGTAGGCTATAAGTGTTAGGTATTCGCTGCCAGTACCATCCTTGCGCTTCATAAGACCGTTGGCGGCATTGCGGCAGTTTGCCTTGTCGGAAAAATACTTCTTGTGAACAGAACGCTTCATTATGACTTCGCCGCGCACCCCACCGGTAAAGTCTGACAATTTTCCGTCTGCATCATAGAGCTCTTTTTTTACGCCGTCCATCTTTACGGCATTTGCGGTAATAACATCGCCGATTGAACCGTCACCGCGGGTAACTGCCCTTACGAGGATTCCGCCATTGTACTGGAGCTCAAGGCTTGCACCGTCCAGCTTGTATTCAACAAGATACTCGTCATACTTGTGCTTCTGCGCCCAGGACAAAAACTGCTCCGGGTTTGCGGCTTTTTCCTGGCTTCCCATTGGCATTACGTGTGGGGCCTTTTCAAAGTTTCCGCTGTCTGCACCAACCTTGTGCAGAATTGGATTCTGAGGATCCAAAAGCTTTAGCTCGTCCCAGAGAGAGTCAAATTCTGCGTCGGAAATTTCACCTTCGCCGTTGTAATATGATTTTTGGTATTTTACAATAAGTTTTTCAAGTTCAACGAT
This sequence comes from Treponema sp., assembly GCA_024695625.1. GTDB lineage: Bacteria > Spirochaetota > Spirochaetia > Treponematales > Treponemataceae > Treponema_D. The sequence goes on along the minus strand of JAILHV010000059.1, from coordinate 15,784 downwards.
ACGCTTGGCATTGCTTACAGCCTTGTCGCTTCTGGAAGCCGCCTCATCAACGTCAAAAAGATCCATTGCCTGCACCTCAAATTGCGTCACGCTCAAAAATCAGTTCATATATACCGCGGCCTGCATCCAAGCCCTTCTGCTCAAACTTTGTCCTTGGCCTCCATTCCTGTGAAGGCGCAAATGATTCGTAGCGGTTGTGCAAACCTGACGTTTGGTTTAGTTCCTGCAGGGCATCCTCTGCATACTCCTGCCAGTCGGTAACAAAATAAAGGTAGCCTTCGGAAGCAAGCTTCTGGGAAAGCAGGTCTGTACGGGGCCTGTGAAGGAGACGGCGCTTGTGGTGCTTCTTTTTAGGCCAGGGATCCGGGAAGAATATGTGGAAGGCTTCTATGGATGAATCAGGAACCATGACTTCCAGGGTTTCAAGTGCATCGTGTTCGATTATAAAAAGATTCTTGAGCTGGCGTTTCTTTATCTCGCCAAGCAAGCGGCCAACTCCCGGCCTGTGGACTTCTATGCCAATGTAATTCATTTCGGGGTTCTTTTCAGCAATTTCTGCTGTGGCATGCCCCATTCCAAAGCCAATCTCTACCGTAACGGGGTTTGTGTTTCCGAATATCTCAGTAAAATTAAGGGTCTTGTGTTCAAATGGAATGCACCAGACCTGATGCAAATCTGAATAGCTGTGCTTTTCGCTTTCCGTCATACGCCCCTGCCGCAAGACATAAGTCTTTATGGGACGCATAAAAAATTCAGATATAGGATTGTCACCTTCTTCTTCCGGTCCAGGATCGTCAATGCTGTTTGGCAAAATAATTTCCTCTCTGTTTTATTGTTTTTGCAAAGGTTCAAAAGGCAACATAAAAAACAAGACCCCGCTTTCGTAGCACACACGCATTTTTTCCGCAGTACCATAGTCAGCAAGGATTGCAGCGTTGTCTTTCCATTCTTCCCTTCGCTTACCACAGTATATCAAAATGCCATCTGAATTGTAAAGGGCAATGCGCTCATTATTGTGGGTAGAAACATAATTAGGCAGCTGATCATAGTTTTTTAGCGCAAAATCGGCTGTAAAATTCACGGAAAATTCAGCCTCACACTCGCGTCCGGCCTTGTCCCTGTAGAAGACATAGTAAATTCCCTGGGGGAGTTCTGAATTGTAGGGGGGAACAAAGCTTGTGCATCCGGCATAGTCCTTTCCGTCGCCCCCGTGAAAGACGACTGGTGACTGGCAAAACCATTCCATTCCGCTTTCCTCATGAACGGCAGAAATTTCTTTGGCACGGAGAACGGAAGAGTTTGGCTGGACAAAGACACTAAGCCTTACCTGTGGCGGAGATGATTCATTCTTGTAGTCAAAGACAAGAACGTGCTCTACTTTTGCTATGGAAGGATTACTGTCTGAACAGGAAACAAAGGCAAGCATCAGCAGCATGGCAAACGAAGAGCGGGTAATGCTTCGGAATACTATCCTGAACTTAGAATTTTTAATGTTCGTATTACGGGTAAAGCAGTGCAGCCTACGCCCGATTGGAAGGGCCCGCCGAAGGCGGGTTGCAAGGCAATGGAGCCGAAAGGCGGAACCCTGCAAAGCGGGGAAAAAGCAAAAACTGGCCGGCTTCGAAGAGCCGGACATAGTAAAAGTTGGCCTTCCGTCCAAAGCAGAAAAATCCTAAAAATTGAACTTTAAGTTTATAACGGTAAGGTCGCTTGTAGTGAACTGGTTTACAAGTGACTCAAATTTTACGTTGACCTTTTTGCACGCATCTTCGAGATAGGAAAGGTAGTAGAGGCCCAAATCCGTTCCCTCTTCCCCCTCCGGCATCTGGCGGTAGAAGTCGATGAGTGAACGCTTGTTAAGGTCTGCAGAAAGCTTGCTCTCTATGTTCTCCTTGACTTCCTGGAATTCGTCTTCCTTGTTGTAAAGGGTTATGTTGAGGGCACCCTGCTTTCCGATTGATGTTGAACCGCCGCCGATTTTCCATGAAAGCGATACGAATTCGTGCTTGCGGGAAAGCTCCTCCACGATTTTCTTGCGGATGTCGGGATCGTAGATGAGGGAGTCTGCATTGTCTATGCCCTGGTAAAGAATCCTGGCCTCTTTGCGCATGTTTGTGTTTTCGCTGTTGAGGGCAAGTTCCATTACCATTACGGATATGTATTCTGCAACCTTGGACTTGTCCATGTACTGGGCCAAAGACTGGCGGAGGATGGACATTATCTGAGAAAAGCCTTCCGTCTTGTAGAACTTGGTGATGATGTACCAGTTCATGAGGTTAAGACGGTTAAGGAACTTTTCCGTCATAAGAAGGTATACGTTTTTTTCTTCCGGAGTGTAGTCGTTGTTTGACATTATGCTCTTCCAAACCGGCTCCAGTATCGCTTGCCTTGCCTGCTGGATTGCATTGTCCTTGAATGAAAGGATATTGCGCAGCTGCTTTTCGGGGATATGGGTCTTTTCGTCTATGAGCTGGCTAGGATTTGTCCTGTTGTGGTGTCGCACGCAGTCGCATTCAATCATCTGGGAAAAAATCTGGCGGTCAAACTGTTTGTAGAGGATTGAATAGACAATGACCTTTGAAAGATCCATTATTTCCTGGCGGCGGGAAACAAATTCGGACATTGAAATTTCTATCTTGGAGATATAGTCAACAAGAATCATGTTCTGGATTGACATTGGAGAAAAATGCTCCATGCTGATTCCGTATTCTTCTACATTGTCTGCAAGGCGGAAACGCAAGAGTTTTTTCTTGTTACTGATAAAATGAGAAGCACCGTCCTCTGTCAAAACGACCTTTAAGGGCAAGTCCAAAACAAACTTCTTTTCAGCTGCGCTCATCTGGTAAAGAAACTCCTAGATCTAATATTTCACTTTATATTATCGGACGATATTAGAATATGTCTTAGTTTTTTCTATTATATAACAAAGGTCTTGCAATGTAAACTCCAATAATTTAATATATAGATATGAAAATGAAAGGTTCATGCAAAAAGTGCTGCCTGATTGCGCTGTTTTTTGCATTTTTTAGCTTGCTGCCCCTTACTGCCCAGACACTGGACAACCTTGATTTCAGTTTAAAAATTTATGATGAGGTTGTCCAAAAGGGCTTTACGGTAAGGAAGCAAAACCTTGACGCCGCAGACTCGGGGATTTTTCCGCAGAATCTTATCGTAGAAATTCCCTCGCCCCAAAAGGCCAAGAATGAAATTGACACGGTAATCTTTTCTTTTACCCAGGATTTTTTTTCCAAGGACATCAGCCTTCTGCTATCTTTTCTTGATGAACTTAGGAATCTGAACCTTAACTACGACTGCATTGTTTTTTTAAGCGCAAACGACAACCAACTTTTTGTGCGCGGTGATGAAGGCCGAGAGCACCACCCCACCGGCTCAGCTGTATATACTGCATCCATACGAAATGCAGACAACATGTGCGCAATCGTGATAGATGAAAGCAACAGCACGTCAGATTCATTTTTTGCAAAAAAGACATATTCAATCATACCGGGTGGAAGCTCTGACGTTTCCCCTTCATGGCTGGTAAAGTCTCTTTGCGACTCCTGCCAGGAAAACAAGGCAACACCGTCCATGCCAAAATCTTTTTCCATGCTATACCGCCTTGGCATTGCCCGCGAAACGAGGAGGGTTTCCCAGTTTTTTGCACAGTCAATACCTGCCGCTGGGATAGCACTTTCATTGTCGGAAAAAGACTTGAAAATTCTTGTTACTGCAGCAGGGCTTTTGCAAACCCGCAGAAGCTCAATATGGGACAGGCACTATTCTGTCTTTCAGGTGGAATCATATACATTCTGGTACGGCGAGGCACTTCTTGCCCTTTTCTTTATGGTATTTGCATTTGCAACGATATTTACCGTAAGCTTCTCATCCTTTAAGGACACCAGCCGCAACAAGGCCATCTTTAACGACATACGGAGAAGTGCATTCCTAGCGTTGGGATATATAATCATAATCGTTGCAGTGCTTATCCTTGTGCAGACAATTTTCTCTTTTGCCGCAAGGAACCCACTACTGCTGATGGGAATAAAAATAATAGCAGTCTTTATGGTGCTTGAGATAATCTTCATCACCCAGATACGTAAAAATTTCAATACATCGCTTGAAGGCACGGGATTCTTTATGATGTTCCAGTCATCGCTGAACATCTTCATCTTTACCTGGATGGACCTTTCGCTCTTCTTCCTCTTCTTTCAGGAATACATAATTCTGACCTTTGCAAGAAAGAGCAGAACGAGAATAAACATGATAATTTTCTTCCTGCTCTCGCTGGTCCCCTTCTTAAACCTAACGTTGGATTTTCTAAAAGGTGCAAACTATACCAGTCTAAGAATGTTTGCATTCTGCACTGTATTCGGAAACATTCTTTTTGCACTTGCCCTACTTCCCCTCCTGATGCAGATTTTTAGGATACTTTTGGTACTGGGAATATTCAATTCAAAAAAGAAAACTTCACGCAAGAAAAATTTTGTATACGCAGCCATAACGACATCCATAGTCATACTCTTCTTTTCCGGCTTTTACTGGATGATGAGGAAGGTAAGATACGGTTCATCTTCAGTAACTACGATGCGGATGGCATACACCACTGTGGATGGAAACAATCCTGAGATGGTGCAAGTTTCGTACAGCGAAGACGAATTCATGGAGCTGACAATCTACCACATACTCATTGAATCAAGCGAAAAGGTACTGCGCTATTCGATAAGCCTTGAGGCGGAGGGCTCCATTCCTCTCTACGACTGCAACTACGACTATACAATCGAGGCAGACAATAAGGTTTTCTTTGAAATACCAGACTACCCTGCAGGAACAATTGAAATCGTCTATTCATCCGACAAAGATTTGAACGGGCTTCTAAAAATTAGTGCCTTCATCCAGAATTCAAAAAACACGGCGGAAGTGCTTCACCAGAAAAAGGAAGTTACCATAAGGAGCTGACGCATGGAGGAACAGTCCGCTATACCAAAAGTATATTTTCACGTTGACCTTGACGCTTTCTTTGCTTCCGTAGAGCAGCTAGACCATCCCGAATACAGGGGAAAGCCTTTGATTGTTGGGGGAATACCGGGCGACAGGAGGGCCGTTGTCTCCACGGCATCTTATGAGGCAAGAAAATTTGGGGTGCACTCGGCAATGCCGCTTACAAGGGCAGTCCAGCTTTGCCCACAGGGAATTTTTGTCAGGGGCAATTACCAGCGTTACCAGCAAAAGTCTCAGGAAGTTATGGATATATTCCAAAACTATTCGCCGGAAGTTACCCAGATGTCAATAGACGAGGCTTTTCTTGATCTTACAGGAACTACAGGAATATTCGGTAGCGCAGAGGAAACTGCTGTAAGGCTAAAGAAGGAAGTGCTGGAAAAAACAGGGCTTACCGTTAGCGTCGGGATTGCCAGCACCATGTATGTTGCAAAAATTGCATCGGGGCTAAAAAAACCGGACGGACTTACGATTGTACAGGACGGAAAGGAAGAAGAATTCATGATGTCGCTTCCGCTTGAAAAACTCTGGGGCTGCGGTAGTAAGACACAGGAAAGGCTAAAAGCGGCCGGACTTAGGACGATAAAGGACATTCACTCAAAGACGGAAAACCTTCTCATAAGCATTTTTGGCAAAGGAACAGGTTCCTTTTTATACAGCTCAGTCCGCGGAAACAGGGAAATGATTTTTGGCGGAGAGGCAAAGAATCATTCAATAAGTTCGGAAAGGACATTTGACTTTGACCTTACCGACAGGAATTCAATAGACACGGCAATTATGGAACTTTGCATGAACGTTATGTACAGGATGCACAAGGAGCATGTAAGGAGCAAGACCGTGGCCCTCAAAATACGTTATGAAGATTTTACCACGGTTTCTGTTCAGCAGACATCGGAATTTCCGATCAGCAATGCTGACGACATGTATGAAAGGTGCAAGACGCTCTTTTCAAAAAAATGGAATGCAGGACAGGGAATAAGGCTCTTGGGAGTTGCCTGCCAAAACGTTGAGGACAAGAGCGTACCGGTTCAAAGAAGCCTGTTTGCCTCCACTGACGAAAAAAAGGCCAAGGTTGAAGAAGCCATTTTCGCCATGGAAGACAAACATCCGGAACTAAAAGTGCGCAAGGCCCGGCTTTATTCCAAAGGAGCAAAGTAGCCGCTTTCGTCTTTTCCTGAATGGTTGAGGAGGTATGTCTCCACTTCCAGAGGAATGTACTTCTTGCCGTATTCCGATGACGAGACCGACGTATAGGTAAGCTGGTACAAACCTGACGGCAGGTTAATCGCATCCTGGATTACAGGCTCAAGTCCTTCCGGGCGGTAGACATAGTAGCTTGTTCCAGTTGTATTCTGAGTAATGAATTCAACTTCTTCACCGGCGGGATTCTGTGCAACAAGAACCGTTGAGAAGGAAATTGAATTGTTGTTCATATAGGTCGTAAGGTCTGAAAGGCTGTACTTGCTGAATGACTCTGGGGTTACGCTGCCTGAAGTAATATAGATTATTCCCCTCTTCTTTTCCGCATTAATCAGGTCGTTTGCTGCAAGGCGTACTCCAAGGTCAAGTGCCGCAACGTCAGAATATGGGTTCTTTAAGGCTGTAACGGAGAATGTGTTGAGCGCATCAGGAGAACCTGTAAATTCCGTAACAGGAACTGAACCTACGGAGACTATCTGAATCTTGCCCTGTCCGTTCATTGCGGCGGCAAGCTCACGCACGGCAGAGTCCACCTGTTCCGCATAAGCCTGCATCTCAAGTGAGCGGTCTATAAGAATGGTAAAGTCTGCAAATTCATTGTTGTTGGCAGAGCCTGCAAGCTTCATTTCTGAGACGGGTCTCTTGTTTTCCGTAATAAAGAAATTGTTTTCGTTAAGGCCTACAACTGGCTGCCTCTTGCGGTTTTCTACGCGGACTTCTACAGTCACCTGTGGGTATTTGTCCGATACGACCCGCTCAATCTGCACAAAATATCCGCCGACCAACTCTGACACCTTGGACATTACATAGATGTCGTTGGCCTTAAAGTCTGTAACTATAAGGTTGCCGTTGCGGTCAGGCACTGCGCTTGTCAATGCACCGGGCTTTCCCGTGGTGGCATTTTCGCACACTGCCCCAGACGAGCTGTCTATAGTAACGATGCGGTTTTTGTCTGCAAGAAGAAGGTAAGAACCTATGTTCCTCATTGTCTCGGGGCGGGCAAATGATTTTTCGTTAACCAGGTTGCCTACAAAGTTTCCAGAGCGGTCAAATTCGTAGATTGCGCCCTTTACGCTGTCTGCAACATAGATGAGGTCGTTTACGACTGCAATTCCCGTGGGGGACTTGAGTCCGTCAAAGTCTGCTGTCTTTCCGCCAAAGTGAAGCAGGCCGTTTCCTTCCTGGTCAAATACTACAACGCGGTTGTTGCCAAAGTCCGTAACATAGATGTTGCCGAATGAATCCTGGGCAAGGTACTGGGGGCCAATGAGTTCACCTTCTCCACGGCCTTTCTTACCGTAGTACTTTATGAAATTGCCGTCCTTGTCCAGAAGGGAAAGCCTGTCGCCTGCAAATTCACTGAGCAAAAGGTTCCCGTCGTTCAGCCTGATTATGTCCATGGGGCGGTCAAAGCCGTTTACCGGTCCCCGGCACCTCTTTATGATGACACCGTTAACGTCATAGTGGAGGACTTCATTCGTTCCGTATGCAACCACCCACATTGTTCCGTCGCTGTTTGGCAGTGATGACACCGGCTGGCTGTAGAGCAGGACGTTTCCGTTTACGCGCGGGAAATTTCCAGCCTCTGTGTAATGTTCGGCAAAGGCATAGTCCTGCTGGGTGATGCGGCGGTCGCTTACGATTTCTATTCTGTTCTGAAGAAGGATGTCTCCGTAGCCTGCCTCAAAGGCGGAATTCCATGACTGAAGGGCTGCACCCTCGATTCCTGCCTTGTAGTAGGCCTTTCCAAGCCAGTCGAGTATTATGTTCTCGCCGGGCATATAATCAAGTGCGCGTTCAAATTCAAGGATTGCCTCGCTGTAGGCACCACGGTAGTAGCTTTGCACACCCCTGCGGAATTCATCGGCTGCCCATCCGGAGATGGAAGATGCAGCTGAAGCAGAGCTGCTGCTGGATGCGGGTGCACCACCTTCGCTTGTCTGAGAAAACAAAAAACCTGTTCCTGCCAATGCGGCAAGCAAAATAATATAAACTGACTTTTTCATTGATCCACCTGTTCCGCTTCATATAAATGCTTAGAAATTACTTCGTTCTGGCTGTCCCTGCTTTTCGCCTGCTCAAGATACTTTCTTGCCTGGGAATAGAGCCCCATCTTGTAGTAGACCCAGCCTATGCTGTCCAGACAAGCTGCACTGTCGGGAGCAAGGGAAAGAGCCTTTTTGCAATAGGAAAGAGCCTTTGCCAAGTCCTTGTTCTGGGAGGCAAGCACGTAGCCCAAGCCGTTGAGTGCCGTAGGATTGTTTTCGTCTGCCTCAAGAGCCTTTTCGTAGTAGCTTATGCAAGTTGCAGAGTCCCCCTTTTCCCATGCGCTGTAGGCAAAGGAGGCATAGAGGGATGCTGTCTTGTAGCCGGACTTCATCAGGTTGTTAAGCTCAAAGTCTGCAAGCTGCTGCCTTCCAGTCATTGAATAAATTATCGCAAGGAGATAGCGGCACTGTAGCAGCCTGTCGTTTTCCGGTGTTTTTTTTGCAGTTCCGCCCTGCCCGTTCTCTGCAGCAGAGTCACCGCCAAATGCAGTTACGACCTGCTCAAGATAAATCATCGCGTCGTCGTAGCGCTTAAGCTTGGCATAGCACAAGCCCAGGTAGTACGCAAGGTCAACCGGATCCGCACCGCTGTCCGGTGGCAAAGAGAGGAAGAATGAAAGTGCGCCTGTATAATTCATGCGGTTGTAAAGAGAAATGCCTTCTTCAAGCGCGTCCTGTTCAGCCATTAAATTCTCCTAAAACGACTCTTAGCAAAAAGTCTTTTCACAAAATTCCGTGTTTACGGCCGGTTCCGCATAAAGAACAGAAATTGAAACATTACCATCCGCCACGGCTTTTGCATCGGAAAATTCATCTCCGTAACAACGGACATTCTCTCCGCCAACAAAACAGCTGTAAGTTTTCCCGTCGGCTTCCTTAGTAAGAACCGTATGGTCTCCACAATAGAAGCGGCGGCATGGCTTTGTAAATTTCACGCCTTTGTAGGAATCAACAGAAGGGGCATTGACATTGATAAAATATTCATAGTTCATCCCCTCATCTATATTTCGGATTTTTCCGCACAAGACTAAAAGGTTTTTGAGATTTTTAAGGGCAAATTCTGCCAAAGCGGCATAATTATATTCAGAATCAGCAGCTGAACCGGAAGCCGAGAAAGGATTTTTGTCAACGCTCAGGGCAATTCCCGGAATTCCTGTCAGGGAAGCCTGTCTGGCAGCCCCGCAAGTACCTGAATAAACTGCATCAGTTCCAAGGTTGTAGCCCCTGTTTATGCCGGAAATGACGGCATCTGGCCTTGATGGTAAGTATCCGCCGGTAAAAGCGGAAAGCACGCAGTCCACGGGGGTTCCGTCAAGCGCAAAATCCTTGTCCGAACGCCGCTCAAGATAAAGGTTCTGCAACATGTTCAAGGACGAAGAGGCTCCAGACTTGTTGCGGAGGGGGGCGACGATCCACACTTCATGCTCCCTTCGGAGAACAGAGGCAAGCGTCTGTATTCCAGGGGCATCTATTCCGTCATCGTTTGTAAGAAGCAGTTTCATATAAGGCGGACTCCCTTTGCTGGCTTTACCACGTAGAATTCAGGCTTGAACCTGAATATGCGCTCGTATTCGGCAAGCTTTTCCTTGTAGCCCTCAAGGTCGCACTTGCGGAGAATCGTATAGGTGCAGCGTCCGAAGCCCTTGCCGGTGATGCGGCCACAGTTTACTGGATTGCGGAGGTCATCAGGGCTTTCGTCAAGTTCCTGAACGCGCTTTAAAAGCCAGTCTATCTCCGGGCAAGAAATGTCGTACAGGTCGCGCATGTCCTCGTGGCTGTGGTTTACAGCACGGGCAAATGAGGCAAAATCCTCCTTTCGCAGGGCAGCCTCGCACTTGAGTATGTTCTTGTGCTCGTTCATTACGCATACAAGGTGGCGGCGCAAGTCTTCGTTAACCACGGAAAGAACCTCGTTCACCTCCGGGCCGTTGTCTGCGTAGTACCAGCCTCCGTAGACGTTAGTCCTCCTCTCCTTCAGCTCGCCAAGAAGCAGGACATTCTCCGGCTGGAAAAGGCTTTCCTCGTTCCATGTGGTGATTCTTGGCACGCGTGCATCGGTAAGGACGACAATCTTGTCCTTGAACTTGAAGGGCACTATGTCAAAGGTGTTCTTGGAATAGTCCGTAAGGACAAGTGAATTTTCCTTTGAATGTATTACCGTAAAATTGTCCGCCTTGAAGCCTGCATTGCCGTAGAACTGCATGTTTGCCTTTTCAAGTATGCGCAGCACTTCGTCCTGGTTGCACTTGAAGCGGTAAAGCTCGCGGATTGCCCATACACAGGCTATCTTTATGGCATTCGTTATGCCAAAGCCGGCAGAAGGCAGGATTTCCGAATAGACGGTGAAATTCATTCCCCCGCATTCAAAACCGCAGGCCCCGAACCCGTATATGACGGATTTTATCGCATTCGCCCACTTGTCTTCCTTTTTGTACTTTAGGGAGGAAAGCGTTGAGCGTTTCTTTTCCTTTAGCTGGACAAAGTTGAACCTAAGGTTTGCGTCGCTCCGCTTTGACACGCCTATGTACACGGGAAGGTTCACCGCCATGGAAAGTGTCTTGTCCTTAAAAAACCACGTATGCTCGCCTAGGAGATGTACCCGTCCAGGAGCACAGGCCATTACGTCTGGCTTTTCGCCATATTCATCTTTATGAGCTTCTACTAATTCTTCCATTCCTATCCCCGGACATTTTTTTTAATTTTTTATAATTAGGCAACAGGACATAATTGTGATAAAGTGTTTTTGACTGTTGCCATTTTATTTACAAGATAATAGAATAATATAATGATTCGCATAATTTTACAAGTTTTTTACGCAATTTTTTCTGGAATCATGGAAGCCTCATCGATTTCAAATGAACTTAACAGCTTTGGCTCCCCATTCCTTGCGCTTTTTTGTCTTGTTCCACTCTATCTGGCCATATTCCGGGCAAAATCTTACGCAGAAGCCTTCCTTGTGGCAGCCATACAAATACTTACAGTCCACCTGGCCTCAAGCTTCTGGCTTGCCAACTTTCACGGATATGCGGTCTTTACGCTGGGTGCAAGCGCACTGGGAACCGCATTTGAGGGCGGGATATGCGCCGGTGTGTTTGCATACGGCCTCGTAAGCCTTACCGAAGGCAGGAAGGCACGGCTCTTGGAAGAGGGAGGCTCCCTTGGAATAGAGGAATCCGGCAGGATATGCGTGCTCAAGGGGCGTTTCATGCGCTTTGCAAGGCAGCACCTGGTGGCGGTGCGCATATTATTTTTCACCTTCATCTGGGTCTTCTGGGAGTGGCTAAAGTCCACGGGAGACATGGCATACCCCTGGGGAACCATCTTCATGGCGGCATACAGGTGGAAGCCGTTCATCCAGATTGCCGACATAACCGGAGTTTGGGGGATAACATTCATCTGGGCACTCGTCAACGCCCTGTTTGCGGAGGGGCTAAGGCTGCTTACCGTACTTGAAAATGCCCAAAATGCAGGGCAGCTTGCCTATTCCTACAAAAAAACGGCCCTTTTTACGGCAATAGTCTGGGCTTTTAGCGGAACATACGGGCTGATTCAATATTTTATGCCCCGGAAACCGGAAAAATTCCTTAACACAATCGTAGTCCAGCAGAACGTTGACCCCTGGGAAGCGGGTGACAGTGTGTCCATACCGGTCTCAAAGCAGCTTACGGAAAGGGAATTCAACAGGATGAAGGCCGAAGGGATAAAGCCTGACCTTGTTGTCTGGAGCGAGGGCGTGCTTGACCGTTCATTCCCTGCAGGCAGGAACTTCTACAAGGTATTCCCTGAGGATGAAAGCCTGTGCGACTTTATTGCAAGGCTTGACACACCCTTCCTGATAGGCGGGGGGGCAAAGCTCAACGCTTCAAGGAAAAAGTTTTCTAACAGCGCAATTCTTTTTGACGGCAACGGAAACTATTCGGGATTCTATTCCAAAAAGCACCTGGTTCCTTTTGCGGAGCAGATTCCCTATGCGGAAAACCCACTGATGCGCTTCATTACGGAGGAACTTGTTAGGCTTCCGGGCTCACTTACGAGGGGGACCGAATTCACACTGTTCACAATACCACTCAATTCAGTAGAGACCTGGAGCGAGCCAATTGAATTCAACATGGAGCCATATTCCTACATCTCACTGGACGAGGGCGGAAACTTCAACCCCGAAGCAACGGAAAAATACATACGGACACTGGGCAAAAACCCGCTGGAATTCGTCGCTTTTACCACCCCAATCTGCTTTGAAGACGCATTCACGGACGTCTGCCGCCCGCTGTTCAACATGGGAAGCGAAATCTTCATCAACATAACAAACGACTCCTGGTCACGCATGGCATCTGCAGAGTACCAGCACTTCATCGTGGCAAGCTACCTTGCAATCGAATACAGGACCCCCCTGCTACGCTGCGCAAACTCAGGATATTCCGTACTTGTGGAACCGTCTGGGAGAATTCTCCACGACCTTCCGCTTTTCAAGGAAGACGCGATGGGCATAAGTATACCGGTCTACGGGCACAAAGCCACAATCTATTCAAAATACGGCGACATTCTTGTTCACTCCATACTGATTTTCCTTGCACTGATGCTTGTTCTCTGCATACTTTACGTGAATTTTGGAGGGGAAAAGGCAGGCTGCATCCAGTATGAATTTGAGGCTGACGGTGAAAAGGCTGGGCGTATAGCTGAATACAGTGCTGAATACAGGGCTGAGTACAATGCTGAAAATCCGGCAGAAACGATTGGAAAGCTTTCAAAGACGGTGGCAAAATCCGGAAAAAGGGCAAAAGATGCAGGCACAACAAAAAAAGCAGCTGGCAGCAGGAAGAATTCGGCTAAAAGTTCCGGCAAAAGCACAGGCAAACCCAATGAATCAAAAACCAGTGAATCCGAACTAAAAAAGCGGCTTCAGACCAAAAAATCGCCCCGAAAGCAAAAAGATGAAAGGGTAACAAGAGGAAATGCAGGTTCAGCAAGGAAATCGGCAAACTCAGCAAAACCGGCAAAATCGGTAAAGCCAACAAAATCCGCTAAACCGGCAAAATCTGGCAAGGGCTCAAAATAACAGGCCCAAAAGGAATTTTATATGAAAAAGAACATAAAGCGAACGACACTGCGCTCTCTGGCAACCCTGGCGGCAGCGGCGGCAATATGCTTGGCATCCATTGCGGGACGATCACTCATGCCGCTAAGCCCTGTCCCCTTTGCAATCCAGAACATGCTTTGCATATTGGCGGCATGCATCCTTGGCGGCGCACAGGGGGCTGGAGCTACGGGGCTATTCATACTGGCAGGAGGGCTTGGGCTACCTGTCTTTGCCCTTGGAAACGGCGGAATTGAGCATCTAACCGGGCAGACAGGCGGCTACATACTGGGATATTTCATTGCTGCGGCGGTTTCTGGCCTTATAGCAGGCTCACCTTTCACTTTTGAAAAGAAATTCAACATAAAGAACTGGCTAAGGATCCTTTGTGCGGCACTTGCGGGATACGCGGCAGTCTATATCCCGGGGCTGCTCTGGCTAAGGCACTGCATACTTTTAAACCCGGAAAGCACGTTCCACGCACTGCTAAGGGGACAGACAGCCAGTGAGCAGTTCTCACGCCTTATGCAAATAGGGCTACTCCCCTTCATTTATTACGACATCCTCAAGCTGACGGTCACGGTACCGCTAAGCACCCTTGCAAGGCCCTTCGCTGCAAAAATACTCTACGGCTCGGACGAGGAAGAAGCTGCGGAGCTCATTGAGTCCCTAAAGAAGAAAAAGGCATTTTTTGACGCCATCCACATGCCCCACAGGCAAAAAAAACACTAGTATTCGGTATAGAATACAAAAAACTTTAGTAAATTCTCATAAATTCATGAGAATTTTCGGAATTCACCCTTGCCCCCGCCTTGCCAGAGGTGTAGAATATAAAAAATTGCAAGAGGTAAAAAACAATGCGCTGCCCTTTATGCGGAAGCCTTGACGACAAGGTGATTGAATCCAGGACCATGGCAAACGGAGAAAGCATCCGCCGCCGCCGAGAGTGCAATGAGTGCCACTACCGGTTCACAAGCTATGAGCGTATAGAAGAAAAGCCCTTCATGGTAATCAAGAGGGACGACAGGCGTGAACCCTTTGACAGGGACAAGCTGTCGCGCGGAATAGAGCATGCCCTGGAAAAGCGCCCGGTCGCTACAAGCTTCATAGACCAGCTCGTCACAGAAATAGAGGACGAAGCCTACGCAAAGGGAAAGGTCAGCAGGGAAATCGCCACTTCTGAACTCGGAGAAATTGTGCTCAAAAGGCTCAACGACGTGGACAAGGTGGCATACATACGTTTTGCAAGCGTTTACAAGCATTTCAACAACTTGGAAGAATTCATTACTGAAGTAAAAAAAGTCGGGGGGGATTCAAATTGAATCATTTTGACGGCACAGACTCGGCCCAGAGCGTTTTTCCCGAGTGGAAAAGCTTTTTGGGTACGAGCTCTGATGAAGAAGCAAAGAGTTTTATCAAAAAAGTCGTAAAAAGGTCTGGCGAAATAGAAAGCTACGACCGCAGGAAAATCGAAAAAGCCGTTGGCAAAGCGGTTACGGCCGTGGAGAAGATGGCAAACCCGGAAAAGGCAGAAAGGCTCACCGATGCAGTTGAAGAGCAGCTGCGCCTTTTGCTTGCAGGAAGAAGGGCACATTCCATTCCCGCAATCGAGGAAATCCAGGATGTTGTAGAAACCGTGCTTATCCAGAGCGGAGAGGTAGAGATTGCAAAGGCCTACATACTCTACAGGGCAAAGCACGAAGCCATGCGCGACGCAAAGAAGCTTGCCGTAGACATAAACAAGACCATGGACGGCTACCTTAGCCAAAGCGACTGGCGCGTTCACGAAAACGCGAACATAAACTTCTCCCTTGGCGGCCTTATACTGCACAATTCGGGAACAATAACCGCAAACTACTGGCTCAGGAACATCTATCCCAAGGAAATTGCCGACGCCCACATCAACTGCGCCTTCCACATCCACGACCTTTCCATGTTCAGCGGATATTGCGCGGGATGGAGCCTAAGGCAGCTAATAAAAGAAGGACTTGGCGGGGTAAAGGAAAAAATCACTTGCGCACCTGCAGCCCACCTTTCAACCCTGGTGAACCAGATGGTAAATTTCCTGGGAATCCTTCAGAATGAATGGGCTGGAGCACAGGCATTCTCATCCTTCGACACCTACCTTGCACCCTTTGTAAAGGCTGACTCCCTTTCAGAAAAAGAAGTAAGGCAGTGCATACAGAGCTTCATCTTCGGAGTGAACACGCCAAGCCGCTGGGGAAGCCAGGCCCCCTTCACCAACATAACCCTGGACTGGACCTGCCCGGAAGACCTTCGCAAGCAGAAAGCCGTAGTTGCGGGTAAGGAAACGGACTTTACCTACGGTGACTGCCAGAAGGAAATGGACGTAATAAACAAGGTCTTTATAGAGCTTATGCTAAAGGGAGACGATGCCGGACGCGGATTTGCCTACCCCATCCCAACCTACAACATAACCAAGGACTTTGACTGGGAAAACCCC
>JAILHV010000058.1 GCA_024695625.1 Treponema sp. | reverse complement strand
AAAATCCTTTTCCGCGGTAATAAGGCCATTTTGCAGTGCACGGCTTGCTTCAAGAACGCTGCGCTCTGACTTTAGCTTTGTCACTTCCAGCTTTTGCTTGTTTTTTGAATACAAATCCACGCTCATGTAAAGGGACTTGTTCTTTGTGTCCGTGCCGTCCTCTTCCTTATACTTAATGTCGGCAGAGGCTCCAAGCGTAAGGTTGTTCAGCTGAGGAAGGGAAAGTTCTGCAGAAGGTGAAAAACTTATCTTCCTTTTTTCCCCGTCAGAAGTAACGGTTACAGTTCCGCTTTCTATCCTAAAATTCCATCCGTTTGAAATTTTTGTTGCCTTGTCTTCCAAAACCTGATTCTGGAGAGATGCCGTAAGCTTTTTTACATTCAAATCATTTTGCAGATAGCCCTGCAAAAGATCTTCCGCTTTCTGGTGGGCAAAAAGAGGCATAAGAGAAATTGGAAAAAACAAACATAAAAGTTTAAGTCTCTTCATATACTAATAATACAAATAATCATGCAAAAAAGTAATACTTTTTTTAGAAACATTATAATTTTCTTATTTTTCGACCAATAGCTTGCCTTACTTGATTATCGTTTTTCTTTATGCTACCGTAAAACCATGATACTTTCAATTTTACCAACATTTTGGTTCTCGTCATGGTTTTGGCTTGCAGTCTGCATAGCCTGCATTGTTATAGAGGTATTTACCCTATCTTTAACAACTATCTGGTTTGCAATTGGCGCATTTGCAATGGTCTTTATTGCCATGATAGCGATGCCCTTCCAATACCAGCTTTTGATTTTTACGGTAATTTCCGTTGTGCTTCTGATTTTTACCCGCCCTATAGCCGTAAAAAAGCTGGCGGTAAAGCGTGCGCCAACAAACAGCGACAGTATAATAGGAAAGAAAGCTGTCGTTACCGAAAAAATCACCCCGCTCAGCAAAGGTGCAATAAAAATAAATGGCCTAGTCTGGACGGCCTCGGTCAAGGATGAAAGCGAACTTGAAGCCGGGGAGCTTTGTGAAATTGTTTCTATTGAAGGTGCTACGGCAGTCGTAAAAAAGACTGAGTCTGTAAAGACAGATAGCCCTTCACAAGAATAGACAGCTTTAATTCCAAGTTCTTGCAAAGAATCGTCATTGTCAAAAATTTGAAATTAAGCAAAAAATATCCATATAAAATAAGGAGAATTTTATGGGACTTTATGTTATCATTGCAGCTGTTTTCGTAATCATGCTGCTGGTTATCACAAACATCAGAATCGTACCGCAGTCACAGGCATACGTAATTGAACGCCTTGGAACTTACGCTTCCACTTGGCAGACAGGCCTTCACGTAAAGACACCGCTGATTGACAAAATGGCCAACCATGTTTCGCTAAAGGAAAAGGTTCTGGACTTTCCGCCACAGCCGGTTATTACAAAAGACAACGTTACCATGAAGATTGATACCGTTGTTTACATGCAGATTACGGATCCAAAGCTCTACACTTACGGTGTAGAAAACCCCCTGCTTGCCATTGAAAACCTTACTGCAACAACACTCCGCAACATTATAGGCGAGCTTGACCTTGATGCAACGCTTACAAGCCGCGACGTTATCAACACAAAGATGCGCTCTATCCTTGACGAAGCCACAGACCCCTGGGGAATCAAAGTTAACCGTGTTGAAGTAAAGAACATTGTGCCGCCGGAAGCCATCCGCGAGGCAATGGAAAAGCAGATGCGTGCTGAACGTGAACGCCGCGAAAAGATTCTTATTGCAGAAGGACAGAAGCAGTCAGAAATCCTTGTTGCAGAAGGAAAGAAGCAGTCAATGATTCTTCAGGCCGAAGCAGAAAAGGAATCCACAATCCTTAGAGCCCAGGCAGAAAAAGAAGCCCAGGTTCAGCGTGCACAGGGTGAAGCCGAAGCTATCCGCGAAGTTCAGCAGGCAACGGCAGAAGGTCTTAAGATGATTAAGGAAGCCAACATCGATGCCAACGTAATAAAGCTCCGCAGCCTTGAAACTATGGAAAAGGCCAGCAACGGTCAGGCAACAAAGATTATCGTTCCGGCAGACTTCCAGAACTTGGCAGGTGTTGTAAGCGCAATTTCTGCTATTGCAAAGAAATAAAAAAAACAAATGGTTAGCTTGAATGAATGGCAATGCTTTTACAAAACCAAACATTCAGGCCAATCATCTGACTGATACATTTCTTGAATAAAAAGAACCGGCAATCTTATCGCTAAGACCGCCGGTTCTTTTGTTTTAGAAAACTCTCTTTACCAATGCCTATTTCTTATTTCTCTGCTTAGAGACAATATCAAAGATAACAGCCAAAAGCAAAACAAGACCCTTTACAGCCTGCTGCCAGTTCATGTCTATACCCAAAATGGACATACCGTTGTTCAAAACGCCCATGAATATAGCACCGATTACAGCACCGCCAATTGTACCTGTTCCACCGTATGCAGAAGCACCACCGATAAAGCAGGAACCGATAGCATCCATTTCGTAGCTTTGTCCAGCCGTAGGAGCTGCTGAATTAAAGCGTGCGATACAAACCAAAGCAGCAACAGCTGAAAGGAATCCCATGTTTGTATATGCAAACATCATAACGTTGTCTGTGTTAACACCAGAAAGCTTTGCAGCCTTTGCGTTACCACCGATTGCATACAGATAGCGGCCAGGAACCGTGTTCTGTGTGTAGTAGCTGTAGAAGATAACAACCGCAGCAATCAGAACCAAAACGGTTGGAATACCGTGGTGATGTCCCAACTGCCAGCAAACAAGAAGAACAACTACCGGAATAAGAATAAGACGAAGGATGAAGGAAAACTTGTCTGTTACTTCGTATCCCTTCTTTACCTTTGTTGCACGGCTCTTGATAGAGTAAGCAATCATTACCACACAAATTACTGCGGCAATAATCATAGTTGTTATAAGGCGGATGCGCTTAAGCTGGTCTGTTGCAGGGCCAACCAAACTTTCTGCCTGTGAAGCATTCAACAGATCCGGCATAAATACTTCCGGAACGTAGCTTGCAAAGAGGTTAAGGTACTTCTGTGGGAATGGTGAAATTGTAAGACCGTCAAGAACGATAAGGGCAACACCGCGCCACAAAAGCATACCAGAAAGTGTTACGATGAACGGCGGAATGTGGACGTAAGCAATAAAGGCTCCGTGCCATGCACCAATCAAAAGACCAACAAGCAGACAAATGATGATTGCCGGCACTATTGGCATCTTGGCATCAACAATCAGCTTACCGCCAATTGCACCAACAAGACAAACTACAGAACCAACAGACAAATCGATGTTACCACCGGTCAAGATACACAGCAGCATACCGGCCGCAAGAATCAAAACGTATGAGTTCTGCAGGATGATGTTTGTAATGTTTGAAGGAGTAAACATTGTTGCACTTCCCTTCAAAACAACCTGAAGCACCTGGAACAAAGCCATAACCACAACAAGGATTATAAGCATTGTATGATCTTTTAAAAGCTTTTTTGAAAAATCCAAAGGACTTCCAGCTTTGGCGACATTATTTTCAGCCATAATTTTCTCCTTTATATATTACTTACCGGACTCGATAATCCGTGTCATGATTTTTTCCTGAGTTGCTTCAGACCCCTTCATCTCACCAACAAACTTTCCTTCGTTCATGATGTAGATGCGGTCGCACATACCCAAGATTTCTGGCATTTCAGAAGAAATCATCAGAACAGACTTGCCCTCAGAAACCATCTTGTTGATAATGCAGTAGATTTCGTACTTTGCGCCTACGTCAATACCGCGTGTCGGTTCATCAAGGATAAGAATGTCCGGTTCAGCAAAAAGCCATTTGCCGATAAGAACCTTCTGTTGGTTTCCGCCGGAAAGGTTTCCAACGTCTTCCTGAACAGAAGCGCACTTTGTATGCATGTCTTTTGCCATTTCAACCGAATACTTGTTTTCAAGGTCAATGTCGATTGAGTGGTACTTGTTTACAATCTTCTGAAGGTTTGCACTTACGGTATTCTTTGCAATAGACTCGCTAAGAATCAATCCGTTACCCTTGCGGTCTTCCGTAACGTATGCAAGTCCGTGCTTGATTGCAGACTTAACATCCGGGAAGCTAACTTCCTTGCCGTTAAGGAAAATCTGGCCGCGGATATTGGCACCGTAGCTGTGACCAAAGATACTCATTGCAAGTTCGGTACGACCTGCGCCCATAAGGCCGGATATACCAACAACTTCACCCTTGCGGATGTTAAAGTTAACGTGGTCGCATACCTTAATTCCGTCAAAAATCGGATGGTCAACGCACCAGTCTTTTACTTCAAAGCAAACTTCGCCAATGTGAGGTTCACGCTTGGGGAAGCGGTCCGTAAGATCACGGCCTACCATTGCCGCAATAATTTTATTTTCATCTACCCCGTCTTTTTCCTTGTCAAAAGAAGTTACTACTGTACCGTCACGGATAACAGTAATCGTGTCTGCAACATAAGCAACTTCATTCAATTTGTGGGAAATCAGGATAGAGGTTATTCCTTTTTCTTTCTTAAGCTTAAGGAGCAAGTCCAAAAGCTTCTTTGCTTCCGTGTCATTCAAGGAAGCCGTAGGTTCATCAAGAATAAGCAGGCGTACATCTTTGGCAAGAGCCTTTGCAATTTCTACCAGCTGCTGCTTACCTACGCCAATGTCTTTTATAAGAGTGTGTGGATTTTCATGGAGACCTACTACAGCCAATTGTTCCGAACACCTTTGGAAGGTTTCATCCCAGTTAATCTTTGCCTTTGAACCGCATTCGTTTCCAAGAAACATGTTTTCCGCAATGGAAAGAAGTGGAACCAGAGCCAATTCCTGGTGAATGATTACGATACCTTTTTTTTCACTGTCTTTTATAGTTTGGAATTTACAAACATCACCGTTATAGACTATATCTCCTTCATAAGTTCCGTATGGATATATTCCGGAAAGAACGTTCATCAAGGTAGATTTTCCAGCTCCGTTTTCTCCACAAAGCGCATGGATTTCTCCGTCCGCAACCTGAAGGTTAACGTTGCTAAGAGCCTTTACAGGTCCGAACGTTTTGGTGATTTGTTTCATTTCCAACAACATTTTTGCCAATTGGAAGCCTCCGTAAAAAATAAAGTCCCTAAAAAAACCGCCCACTTATTCGGCAGGCGGTTTTAACTTTCAGTCTTTTGTTAAAGACTATTCAATGTCTGATGCTTTGTAGTAGCCAGAGTCAATGAGCAATGACTTGTAGTTGCTCTTGTCACCGTATACTGGTTCGCAAAGGAATGAAGGAATGATTCCTGTTCCGTTGTCATAAGTCTTTGTATCGTTGATCGGAGGTTCTGAACCCTTAGCGATAGCATCGACCATCTTTACAACCTGGCTAGCAAGTGTACGTGTATCCTTGAATACAGACATTGCCTGTGTTCCAGCAATCATGTTCTTTACAGATGGCTTGTCGCAGTCCTGACCAGTTACGAGTGGGAAGTTTGCTGCTGTGTAGCCAGCTGCTACGAGAGCGTTTGTGATACCCTGTGCAACAGAGTCGTTTGAAGAATAAACAGCGTCAAGCTTCTTTCCTGCAGGACCGTATCCCTGAGCAGCGATAAGGTTTTCCATACGCTTCTGGCCAGCTTCTGTAGACCAGTTCAAAGTTGCACACTGTGCTTCTGAAGTCTGTCCAGATGGGCAAACGAGAACGCCAGAGTCAAAGTATGGCTTAAGAACGTCAACTGCACCACCGAAGAAGAAGTGGATGTTGTTGTCATCAGGTGAACCTGTGAACAATTCGATGTAAGCTGGATCGTCTGCTGTGCGTTCCTTGAGCTTGAGGTTGTCTACGAGGTATGTACCCTGGATTGTACCAACTTTGTAGTTGTCGAATGTTGCATAGTATGTAACAGCGTCGCTGTTCATGATAAGGCGGTCATAAGCGATAACTTTTACGCCCTGCTTCTTTGCTGTGTCAAGAACACCCTTGAGTGCGCTACCATCGATAGCAGCGATAACGAGGATTGAGTCGCCCTGTGTGAGCATGTTTTCAATCTGGCTTGTCTGCTGAGCAATGTCGTTGTTAGCATACTGAAGGTCTACGAAGTAACCGGCAGCTTCCAGTTCCTTCTTCATGTTGTCGCCGTCCTGGTTCCAGCGCTGAAGTGATTTTGTTGGCATAGAAACACCAACTTTTACCTGCTTTGTCTTATTGCAAGATACGAATGAAAGTGCACTTGCAACCATTGCCAAAGATAAGAATAAACTAAGTACCTTTTTCATAGAAAAAAGCCCCCTTTTCTTTAATTTTTTTCCCGTTTCTAATTCGGATAATTATATATTACACGAATTCCGTCTGCGTGGATTGGCATTAATCTTGAATTTTTTGCTAATATAAGGATTTTTTTTGCCACATATACTGATTTTTCTGCCGGGTATCTGGAATTTTTTGTGGTCAAAAAATTACCAAGCCTAGCCGGGATTGGAGGGGACGCGAAGCGTGTTCAGCATACCTTCGTTGCCTAAAAGCATGGCTTTCTGCTATAATTATTCATTATGAAAACAACTTCTAAACAGATAAAATCCCACGGAACTCTTACCGGAGACAATCACAAGGCTTTGTGGAGCGGACGCTTTGCAGAGGGACCAGATGCCGCTGCAGTAGAATTTGAAACTTCTATTAACGTAGATGAGCGCATGGCTCTGGATGACATCCGGGGCTCCGTTGCACACGCCACAATGCTTGGCGAGCAGGAAATCATCAGCAAAAAAGAGGCTGCACAGATTGTAAAAGGCCTAGATTCTATAGAAAAAGACTTGCTTTCCGGCTCACTTAAAATAGACTATTCAGCGGAAGACATACATTCTTTTATAGAAGCAACCCTTACGGACAGAATTGGAGAGGCAGGAAAAAAGCTCCACACCGGACGCAGCCGCAACGACCAGATTGCCCTTGACGAAAGGCTTTATCTTCGCCGCGTAATTCCGCTTTTGCAGAACAGAATAATCACAACCATGGAAGCCCTTGTTGCCATAGCAAATGAACACAAAAAGACTCTTCTTACCGGCTACACCCACATGCAGCACGCCCAGCCCGGAACTCTTGCACAGCACCTTTTGGCCTGGACCTGTATGCTGCGCCGTGACTGGGAGCGTCTGGAAGATTCCCTTGCACGCATATCCGAATCTCCACTTGGCAGCGGGGCTCTTCAGGGCAGTACCCTTCCGCTTAACCGCGAATTTGTTGCAGAAAAACTTGGCTTTGACGGGGTAACGCTTAATTCGCTGGACAGCGTAAGTGACCGCGACTACTGCATAGAATTTACTTCTGACTTTGCCATGCTTCAGTCCCACCTGAGCCGCATGTGCGAAGAAATTGTCTTGTGGAGTACAACCGAGTTTTCTTTTGTGGACCTCAGCGAAAAATGGTCTACCGGTTCTTCCATAATGCCGCAGAAAAAAAATCCCGACTTTGCAGAACTAATCAGGGGACGCACCGGAAAAGTTTACGGTGACCTCTTTAACCTTCTGACTATGGTAAAAGGACTTCCACTTGCCTACGACCGAGACCTGCAGGAAGACAAGGAGCCTCTCTTTGACGCGCTTGACACAGTAGAAGCAAACCTTAAAGTATTTACCGCAATGATAAGCAGCGCAAAATGGAATGTAAAGAAGATGGCAGAAAGCTGCGACGGGGGCTTTGCAAATGCCACAGATGTAGCTGAATACCTTGTGCAAAAGGGTATGCCCTTCCGTACAGCACATGGGGTTGCTGCAAAAGCAGTGCGCATGGCTATAGACGCAGGCCTTACTAAAATAGAAGATTTGTGCATGGAAGAACTCCAGCAGTGTTCTGAACTGATTCAGGAAGACATCTACGAAAAGCTTGACCCGGCAGCTTGTGTTGCCCAAAGAAAAACCACAGGA
>JAILHV010000046.1 GCA_024695625.1 Treponema sp. | reverse complement strand
CTTCGACTGGTACGTTGAATTCCTTCCATTCGACATGGTAGGCATCAACCTCCACCACGACATGTGGACACCTGGTTCATACCTCCCTGTAGCAGACCAGCACATCACTGGCGGTAACCTCTCTTCTGAAGGTCTTACAATCGCTCTCTACCCTGTAGAAAAGCTCAGAATCACAGCAACAGCTCCTTTCGACTTCGACGTTCTCTCTGGTAGGGACTGGATTAACGCAGAAATCGAAGACGAAGATCCTGGTAATCCTTATGGTGGTTCTGCAAATAACCTTCAGTGGGAAAAGAATGGTCAGGACGAATTCAAGTTCAACATGGGCTATGGTGCTGAATACACAATCGGCAACTTCCTCACAATCGGTGGAACTTGGAAGGACATCCTTGACAGCTACTGCCGCCAGGCTGGTGCATACTTCAGCCTCATCGGTATCCCACACTTCACAATCAACCTTGGCTACACATGGTCACAGCACAGCTTCAAGCAGGGCACAGTATTTGATTACTGGGAACTCGACGATGCTTACGGTGAATATGGCAAGATTACTGGCCACCACGTTGTAAACCTCGGTGTTGCAGCTCAGTTCGGCCGCTTCAATGTTGCTTTGGACGGTATCTACAACATCATGAAGGATCAGTCTGTATTCGACTTGTACGCAGGTCTTGGTGTAGGCTATGACTTCATCCCTGGAACTCTTAAGTTCGGTCTTAAGGGATTCGGTGCATTCGACTTCGGTACAGATGGTGCAGAAAACATCACTCTTGCTGACGGTCTCGTTGGTATCGGCGATGGACGCCTCGCATGGGATACAGATGCAGATTCTGCAGACATCCTCATCGGTTTGAGCCCATGGTTGATCTACACAACAGGTCGCCACGAATTCGGTGCTTCTGTAGTATACGAATTCCAGTTCAACGATGTTGATAACTATCACTTCAAGTTCCCTGTATACTGGAAGTACACATTCTAATAGTTAATACTTAATTATTAGTTACTAAAGACGGTCGGTAGCAATGCCGGCCGTTTTTTTTTCTCCTGTCATTGCCTAGCATCTTGCATCTTTTTCCCTTCCTCCTGCAGATTACAAAAAACCCCTTGACATTTTTTTACAAATATGATTAGTTGTTGCTAATAAAAATTACATAAAGGTAATAAAAATTGCCAAGGAGTAAATACATGAAAGTTTTTAATGCTGTAAAAATTTTGAGTGCCGCATGTCTTTTTGCAGGCATTGCCTTTGCACAGGAAAAGGACTATGAAGTTTCCTTCTCCAACGAGCTCTCTTCAGACACAATCACCTACACAAAGGCCAAGGGACATGAAAAAGATTCAGCCACAGTCTTTGCAGGCGCAGTGGAAAAAGCAGAAGCCAGCTTTGAATCCGAAAAGCTAAGCCTGGGTGTTATGGGCGAATGGACTTTTGAGCCGGTAAAATCTGTAGAAGATGCCCTTGACGACAACGACGTAAAAGGCAACCAGTTCACCCTTACAGACCATGACTGGTTCATCGAATTCCGCCCCATCAAGGAACTTGCAATCGGCTGGAATGACGACCTCTTTGTTTCTGGCTCATCACTTCCTGTCTGGGACGACGACATTAAGGCAGGCAACTACACAACAAACGATGGCATTGCCATCATTGCCCGCCCTGTAGAAGGACTTACCATTGGAGCAGGCCTTGACCAGAGTGCATTCAGCTTGGACGATGATGACTTTAAGCCCGTAATCAACTTTGGTGCAAACTATGAATACCAGGATATGTTCGCAGCAGGCGTTGCAGTTCAGAACGTAGCAGGCAGCGCAATCGAAAATGATGACGGCGACAAGGAGTTAAGGAAGCTTACAGTCGGCGTTTTTGCAAGCATCACAGCTGTAGAAAATCTTACCCTTAACTTGGGCTATACCCACAATGACTACGAAGGAATTGACTTTGGCCTTGTAAATCCTTTTGAAAACTTCAACATCATTGGACAGAACGTTGCAACACTCGGCGCAACTTACGAGGCTGGTCCACTCTCCCTCGCAGCAGACATGGCATTCAACTTTAACGGTGCAGACGACACCGATGAAGAAGGCCTCGAAGCCTTTGCAGAATCAGATGAAAACAAGTACGATGCCTACTTTGGCCTCCGCGCAGAATATGCAGTCACAGAGCAGATTACAGCCGGAGTTACAGGTCTTGTAGCCCTTGACCTTTCTTCTAACGATGACGTTTTTGAAGACAAGGCAGACCTTTACTTTGCTGTAGGCCCAGCAGTAAAATACGCCCTCAACGATAACAATGAATTTAGCCTTGGCGTAAACTTTGAAAAAGCCGGCAGCGACTACCAGGCAATCAACGTACCGATTTCCTGGACATATAACTTCTAAGACAGAAAGATTTCTTCTGTTAAAATAAATTCTCCCTATTTTAGGCACTCACCAAAAAGTGGGTGCCTTTTTTTAATGGATTGCAGAATCACAGAGCAATTCTGCATGCTGCTAAGCCGCCATCCCTGGCTTCATATTGCTTGGCAAGCAAGAAAAGTAGAAAATGCATTATCTCTGCCAACAAAAAAAATATTTGTAAAATTATAAGGTTGGGTTCTTAGGGCGAAAGCCCTAAGCCGTGCCCGAGAAGAAGGGGAGGTTTGGAGGGGAGGAAACAGCGGGCTTCGGACTCTGAGCGGTTTCCTCCCCTCCAAGACTGGGTCCCAAGGCTCCCCTTGGAAAAAATCTAAACTTGAAACTTTATCGTCTTAGGTATATGCTATAGCCATGAAAAAGACATTGGACCAAATACTTGCAGGAATAAAAAATCCTGAACTTGAATATACTTTTACTGATGAAAGCGGAACTCCTTCCGACCAGGCCGCATCTCTAACAAATGCAAAGAATTGCGTTATAGAAAACCTCGAATTTGACAGCCGGTCGGTAAAAGAAAACACCCTCTTTTTTGCCCTTCCGGGAACACACACAACAGGCAATAAATTCATTTGCAAGGCAATAGAAAACGGTGCTTGCGCGGTAGTCTACCAGGATGAATTTTCCGCAGAAGAAAAAGATTCAATTGCATCTTCATTAAAAAATGCACGGGCAGGCAAAGGAGAGGTGGCTTTTATAAAAGTGCTTTCAAGCCGCTTTGCAATGTCTCCCATAAGCGCATCTTTTTATGACGACCCTTCTTCCCACCTTGTAATTTACGGGGTAACGGGAACAGAGGGCAAGTCTTCCACAGTTTCCTTTATTTGGCAGCTTTTGCGCCTTAGCGGAATTAAGGCAGGCTTTATAAGCACAGTCCAGTATTCACTGGGTGGAGAAGCGGTTAACAATCCCCAGCACCAGACAACGCCAGAGGCACCAATTGTTCAGCGGGAACTTTATGAAATGCTTAAGAACGGCTGCACCCATGCCGTAGTTGAATCTTCCAGCCACGGCTTAAGCACAAAGACAAACCGTTTGGGCGACGTAAAATTTGACTGCGCACTATTCATGAACGTAACGCTTGAACACCTGGAATTCCACGGTACATACGAGCAGTACAAGAGTGACAAGGCAAACCTATTCCGCGCTTTGGACAAGGTCAGCCACACAAAGATAATCGCCGGAAAAGAAACAAAGGTTCCGTCTTTTGGCATTGTAAACTTGGAAGATCCAGCCGCATCTTATTTTGCATCCGCCACATCCAAGAAGGTTGTTGGATTTACAACGGAAGGCATGGCTGGAAAACAGGCTGCAGAAGAAATAAAGGCTGCACCGCTACCGCCTGTGCCCCAGAATATGGCCTATATCTCCAGCCGCAACATAGCAAGTGCCCGCTACGGAATAACGTTCAGCATGAACCGCTTTGATTCCTCCGTACCGGAAGGCGAGCGCGTAATACACGTAAAGGCTCCGCTTCCTGGTGCATTCAACGCCTACAACATAACTGCCGCCCTTATTGCGGTAAGCGGAACCACCCTCATTCCTCTTGCAAAGCTTGCAGAACTTACGCAAAAGCTTCTTCCGGTAACAGGCCGCATGACCGTTATAGACTGTGGGCAGCCCTTTGAAGTAATCGTTGACTATGCCCACACGCCGTCTTCTTTTGAAACAATTTTCCCTCCGCTAAAAAAGCGCTGCTCTGGAAACATAATCTGCGTCTTTGGTTCGGGAGGAGAGCGCGACACAAAAAAGCGTCCTCTGCAGGGAGCCGTTGCAGCCCGCTTCTGTTCAACGGAAATTCTTACGGACGAAGACCCCCGCTTTGAAGACAGCATGAAAATCCTTGAAGACATAGCCCAGGGGGCAATAAAAGAGGGCAAGGTTAAGGGCAAGGACTTGCTTCTTATTCCAGACCGCCGTCAGGCTATACGAAAGGCCTTTTCCCTTGCAGAAAAAGACGACATCGTTCTTCTGCTTGGAAAAAGCCACGAAAACAGCATAATCTACCGCGACAAGGCAACCCCTTACGACGAAATTGCCGAAGCAAAAGCCGCCCTTGTGGAGATGGGATTTTCGTCAGCCGCAAGTTAATAATTGATGCTTGCTTTTTCCTATGAGAACAAGACTCCTTTATACATGGAACTGGCCTATCTGTCCGCCTATCTTTACAAGGGAGTCTTTCATCTTAAGGTAAATGTCTGTAAGTTCCTTTCCAGAACCGCTGATTTTTTGAGCATCCTGGGCAACTTCGTTCATGCTTTCCTTCATGCTGCTCGTTGTTTCCTGCAGGTTCCCGATTTCATTTATTACAGCCTGGTTTCCTGTAGTCATTTCCAGAGATGCGTTCCTTACCTGGTCGGTGCTGTCGTTCATGGAGCGGAGTGCCTCGCTAATCTGCCTAGAGCCTTCGTTCTGCTCCTGCATGGCCTGCTTTATCTGAAGGATAAGCTCGTCCGTGGCACGTATCTTTTCCGAAAGCTGCTCAAAGGTAGTACGTGACTCGTCGCTTGCTTGAACTACGCTAAGGATTGAATCCTTTATAACCTTAAGCTGGGTTCCGATTGTCTTTGACTGTGAAGAAGAAGTTTCGGAAAGCTTTCTGATTTCATCCGCAACAACAGAAAAGCCCTTTCCTGCTTCCCCTGCGTGTGCTGCCTCGATTGCCGCGTTCATTGCAAGGAGGTTGGTCTGTGAAGCAATGGATGCTATGGAAGCGTTTGCCTGCTGCAGCATGGATGACTGGTCTTCTATGCCTCTTACGCGCTCGTTAACAGCCTTTTGTTTTGTAAGACCAACCTGGGCGTCGTTACAGAGGGTTTCAAAAGAAAATGCCATTTTGTCTACCGAAGAGTTTACGGAAGAAATGTTTCCTATCATCTCCTGAACAGCCGTGGAAGCCTGTGCCACGCTGTCTGACTGGTTCTGAATCATGCTTTCCAAAGTGCTTATGTTTCCTGCAATCTGCCTTACAGTGCTTGCCGTTTCCTCTACTCTTTCGTTCTGGTTGTTAATCTGGCTGTGGACATTTTCTATGTTGCTTGTAATTTCCTGGATGGAAGACACGGTGTTTTCCGTACTTCTTTCCATGGCGTTTCCTGCCGCCTCAAGCTCTGCGTTGGAAGATTTTATCTCCTTCATGATTTGCTGGAGCTTGCCGGTAAAGTTGTTAAAGCCCTTGACTACGCGCCCAATCTCATTCCCGGAGTTAATGTCTATGCGCTTTGTTAGGTCTGCGTTTCCAGAGGCAATTTCGGATATTGCGCCTTCAACCTTCAAAAGCGGTTTGAGCGAAAGCCTTAGGAGTATGCCCGCAATCAAAAGCATTAGGACTACGGAAAGTACGCAGCCAAATGCGATTCTGTTGGAAAGGTCCTTTGTAACCGTAAGAATTTCCTTTTCGTCAATGGAAATGGCAAAGCCCCAGTTTGTGCCCTTTATTCCGCGGTATGCAACAAGCCTCTTTGAACCGTTTTCCTTTACCCATGCGTGACTCTTCTTTCCAGCCGCAATTTCCTTTGCGCAAGATTTAAGGTCTTCCCCAATGTCTTCCGCAGTAAGAAAGTTTGCATCCATAACCTTTGATGAATCCTTGTGGGCCATTACAGTGCCTTCACTTGAAAGCATAAAAGCGTAGCCTGTTTTTCCTATGCGGATTTCGTTTACAATGTCGTTGATGTTTTCAAGTGTTACGTTTGCGCAGAAAAAGCCTATCGTGCTGCCGTTTTTCTTTACAGCCCTGGAAAAGTGGACAACTGCCTTTCCTGTGGCGCGGGAGATTACTGGGTTGTCTATGTCCCTTTCGTGCCCCTCGTGCATGATGGCCTTAAAATATGAGCGGTCGCTAACCTTTGCGCTTGTGCCTATGTCCGAATGGTTCTGGCCGCTTGGTCCGCAGTAGAATACGTTGGAAAATGCCGGCGAGCGGAAGTCGTTGTGGGCATGCAGCCAGTCGATTATGGCATCCTCGTCCCCAACCTGGGCAACGTCCGACTTGTTGTAGAAGTCCATTTTGTCGAAAAGGGCTTCGATGCGGTTTTCCAAGGCAATGCCGTAGGCTTCTGCCATGGCGGTGTATTCTTCTATGCTGTGCTGGGTAAGGATTGTGCGCGTGGTGTGGAGGGTCCCCGAAATTTGAACCGCGTTTACTACGATTATTGCAAGACCGATAAACAAAAGAAGTTTTACTATAAGACTTCTTCCCTTTGCGGAGGAATTGCTCTGCTTCATTTTCTCATCTCCTAAAACTTTTTTAATATTGATACTTATAATAGTAACTTAAAAAGATATGTCTGTAAAGCAAAATTTTACGGCAGAAATTTTTGGGTGGAAATTTTTTAAGGAATTTTAATTGAGATGAAAGATTGTAATTAAGTCTGTATTTTTTTAGGACGGTAGTTTTTTTGCTCTGCCATTCATTCCTTGGCTGCAACCGGGAGCAGAGGCCTTTCGTCACCCGCTTTCCGTGGTTCCGCGCCTTCGCGCTCCATTCCCTTGCGGGAACGGCAACGGGTTGCAGGCAACCCTGCCGCCACTCCAATCGGGCGTAAGACTTGCCCTGAAAAAATCCCTCCATGGATTTTTGAAGGGATCGGAGATTTGCAAGGCAAATATACGTGTTGCTAAGTCGCCATCCATGGTTCTTTACTGCTTGGCAAGGAAGATGAAAATCCCTCCATGGATTTTCCTGAGTATTGCAGAATCGCTGCGCAATTCTGCATGCTGCTAAGCCGCGCCTCCATGCGCTCTTTAATTTTTATCAAGTACGAAAAATCCCTCCATGGATTTTTCCAGGGATTGCAGAATTGCTATGCAATTCTGCATGCTGCTAAGTCGCCATCCATGGCTCTTTACTGGTTGGCAAGGAAGATGAAAATCTGTGCGAGTTTTATTTGCCAGGAGCAATCCATTTTTTTTGCTTGATTCGTACGGAAGGGGAGCGTACGGGAGTGTCTTCTTTGCGGCGTACAGCAAAAAGAGCCTAGCCCCGATTGGAAGGGCGCGGAACGCGTTGCCGTTAGGCAATGGAGCCGAAAGGCGGAACCCTGGAAAGCGGGATAAAATGCCCTCCGTGGCATTTTATCCCGCAAGTTTTCTGGCGAAAACTTGCCTGTTTCTTTTGCCAACAAATGACGCGCCGTCCATGGCGCTGCTTGTTTTACGGGATAAAATGCTGCGGAGTCTGACCGGACACGGAGTGCCGGGCACAGTTTCACCAGCAATATGCTCCAGAAGAATAGGGAAGCTCCAAAAACAGAAGTTTTTAAAGGCTCCCAATAATAAAAAAATCCTTTAAAGCTTTTCCCCGCGCTTTTCTGCAATGTGCCTTGCCCAGTAGAGGAAGGGTGTGTCCAAGATTGAAGTTACAAGGAATATTGCGTATCCAAAGATAAGGATTTGGATTATGGTTCCGCTTGGGAAAACTCCCGCAAATGCAAGCAGGTTGAATACCACTACGTTTATAAGCTGGCTTACCATTGTGGAGCCGTTGTTGCG
>JAILHV010000232.1 GCA_024695625.1 Treponema sp. | reverse complement strand
CTGGTCTATTTCGTCCTGTGAAAGAACTTCATTCATCGCCTAATCCCACCTGCACAATTTTTTGAATTACTGAGCCTTTACAACATCTTTTGTTGTAAAACGCACATCCCTAATCTTTGAACGAGACAAAATGTTTTCGTTGATCTGATCGCGTATATCGTTCTTCAAGGCTTCTTCCTTATCAGGTGCAATTTCTGCCTCTGACTTTGAAGAGAAGAACTGCCTCAAGAAGTCAACGATTTCGATACGGCGTTCAGTGATTTCTGTAGAAGCATTCTTATCGTCTTTCTTATAGCCAAGCACTACCTGAACAACAACGTTTGCCGGATTGATGTCGTCGCATGTCTGCGTACGAATCTGATCCAGTGTCGTGTACCAGGAAAGAACCTCGCGCTGGGTTGTGTACTCCTGCCCAACCGGAATCTTAGACTGGCTCTTGCCACCCCTATTCATAATAAGGTTGGTTATGATTACAATCGTTACTATAAAAATAACAGCTGCAATTCCGATAAGAATATATTTTAGCAATACAGGCAATGCACCTTTAAGGCCGCCTGATTTTTTTGCCGGAACTTCATCCCCACCGATGTCACCTGCCAAGTCGTCTGCTGCGCCTTCGTCTGCCATAGAATCCTCCAATTATAAAATACTTACTTTTTTATTATCGGTATTTTATTCTTTTAATTTAGTAATCTTTTAAAAATGCCCGTCATCAAGAATGATTATGTCTACGCGGCGGTTGTATGCAGCCGCCTCCGGCATTTCCGCATCCTTGAACTTTGGACGGGTATCCGCATAGCCTGCGATTGAAAAGGACTTTTCGTTAGCCCCAAAATCAACCAGGTAATGCAATACGTTCGCTGCACGGGCTGCAGAAAGTTCCCAGTTTGTCTTGAATTCCTGCACCCCTTCCTCGTTCGGACCCACATCTTCCGAATCCGTATGGCCTTCTATCCTGTAGCGCCAGGGTTCGTTCTCCTTGCGGTTGCGCTTTTCTAGAGCATCCTTTTCGTTTATCTCGTTAAAGAACTGCGAAAGGCGCAAGAGTGTTTCCCGAGTTGTTTCCATATTTAAGTCCGCGCTACCCTTCTCAAAGAATGAATCGGAAGCGAGGGAAATTACAAGGCCACGCTCATCACTTGTGATTGTGATGCGGTTGGACTTGATGTCCGGCTCAAAAATACTGATGGCCTTCTTCTTTGCAGGACCAAGAGATGAACCCCTCTCGTTTGAAGGAAGGGAACTTACAGTATTTCCAAGGTCAGAAAGCCGGCCTGCAGACAGTGACTGTCCGCCGCCCTGAAGCGTATTCTGTATGGAAGCCTGCATTGCGGCCATCATTACAGCATCTGCATCGCTAGGGTCATAAAGCATGACGAAGAAGCAGAGCATGAGGGTAATCATGTCGCCATAAGTACCCTGCCAGGCGGTTGAAGGCTTGCCAGGATCTGATTTCTTTCTAGCCATTTCTTAAGCCTCCTTAGTCCTTAAGAACTTCTGAAGAAATAGCTTTACGTGTTACAGGATCAAGATATGTAAGGAGCTTTGTTGCAAGGATGCGGGGGTTGTCTCCAGTCTGAATAGAAAGAACTCCCTCAAGGACCATGTCCTTTGCATTCATTTCCCTTGCATTCTGGGCAAGAAGCTTATTTGACAAAGGTCCGAAAAGCCAGTTTGCAATCATACAACCATAGAGTGTTGTAATCAAAGCAACGGCCATGTTAGGACCAAGGGCTGACTTGTCTTCCAAGTTGTTCAACATACCAATCAAACCGATAACGGTACCCAACATACCCCAACCAGGAGCGTAACCTGCCCACTGAATAAGTACACCAGCCCACTCCATGTGGCGCTTTTCGCACTGGGACATTTCGTTTTCCATGATTGCACGGATTGCAGTTCCATCGTGGCCGTCGACCATGAGGCGCAAGCCTTCGCGAAGGAATTTGTCATCCAGGTCGTCAAGTCCTTCTTCCAAGGCAAGAATACCTTCACGGCGGGCCTTTTCGCTAAGGGCAACCATGTTCTGTACGGTTGACTTTTCACCGTAGTCAAAAACCTTAAAACAGCGTCCCATTATTTTCCAGACACCGAGGACTTCATTCAGCGGGAAGGCAATGAAAAGGGCGCAATAAGAACCGCCGACAGTAACGAATATGGAAGCAAGGTTCCAAATATCCCCGGCCCTTCCGCCGCCGGAAATAACTCCGATAATTACCATCGCCACGCCGCCAAAAAGGCCAATAATTGTAGCTACATCCATTTAAAAAAATCCTCCCGACTTTAACTATTCCCTTTGTTTTTGCAAATCACAGTTCCTGATTCCAGATGCCGATTCG
>JAILHV010000227.1 GCA_024695625.1 Treponema sp. | reverse complement strand
CGGTAAGTATGACAACAACACTCTCCGTGGCGACTTCTGCTACGGTTCATGGAACTGGCTCCGCCCAACATCTTCTTGGATCGCAGAAGACGAAGGCCTCTTGATGAGCGGAAACGGTGGAACAGGTCTTATGGCTGAAATTACACCTATGGAAAACCTCTACATCCAGGCTATGGTTCCTATAACAACAACTGCAGAAAAAGCTGGAGACACATACAAGAAACTCCGCGGTGGTTTTGCCTACACAGTACCTGGCCTTGTAAAGGTTAAGGGACAGTATATCGGCAATGGAAAGAGTGCCGGTGATGAGATCAAGGCTAGTGATGCTGCAGCTGCAAGTTGGAAAGATAAAGACGGCAAAGCTATGACTGCACCTGCTACTATTGCTGCTGAAATGAAAGCACTTCTTGTTGACGGAGCAACATACACACCTGCAAAAGTAGCTGGTACTAAACCAGACGGAAACAGCAACTGCACACTCGAAGCAGAAGTTGACGTTCTTGCAGTAGAAGGCCTCTTCGCTGGTGTTGGTTTCCAGTACAATGTAGTAAAAGATGGAAACAAGTCAGCTTCTATTGACAAACAGATGAAGGCTGCTGTTGGTGTTTCTTACCAGGTTATGCCAGAGCTCAAGGTATCTGCAAGCGGTGCTTTCTTCACATACTACAAGTATTCAGATGTTAAGGTTGACCCACGCTTCCAGGCTGGTGCTGGCGTAGACTATGACCTTGGTGACGGTCTTGCTGCAAACGCAGACTTCCGCTATGTATCACCAATCAAGGCTGACGGTGAAAAGTTTGACAACACAGACCACATTGCATTCTCTGTTGGTGTAACAAAGGCTGTATCTTCTAACGGCTACATCGGAGTTGCATTCCAGGGACAGACAAACAGCGGTAACTTTGCTAACAACGTAATCACTGGCAAGCCAAACGATGACAACGAAATGAAGAACTTCACATGGTGTGTTCCTGTAGCACTCTCTGTATGGTTCTAAGCCTAGCGTAGCTAACACTACACTAACCTAAACCAAGAGGCCATTGATTATGTTAATCGATGGCCTCTTTTTTTTAGTTGCGGTGGCGGTTCACCCGGTTCAGATTCCACAACTGATGAGAAGTTCACCTTTAATGAAATGACATCATACAATACAGCTTTTACCGATTGTTCACTCGCCATGTCTTGTACTTCAAGTGGCTGGGGCGTTGTTTTGTTTTTCCCAAGGACCGTAGGTGAATATACAATTTCCAATATTTCTATCGCAAATAACTAATAATACCAAGGCGGTCCCTGCACTCGCAGCGTAGCGTCAAGCGGGCTCTCGAAGGGTGGTCCCTGAGGCTCTCGAAGGGCCGGCACTTCTTTGCAAACACCCCCCCTCTTCGAGAACCTCAGGGAGCGGTTGCTTGCGTTAACCAATGGCCATCGCACCAACTTACGCCGCCATGGAGCCCCGTAGTACCGCGCAAGCGGTATGAGCGTTAGCGAAGGGCGGAACGGCGGTGGCGCAGAGGCATGTTCAGTCGAGTTAGCCAATCAGCAGATGGTAGAACAAATAAAAGCACCGTCCATAAAAGCACCGTGCAAATACTCCGCAGCCACTTCTGCGCCTATAAAGCCTACTGCAAAAAGTCGAAATTTATACTATTCAATTTAAATTTTACTTAAAACAGGAAGGTTGCCATGCAAGAAAAACAATTCAACAGAATAGCCCGAAGCATTCTCTTTACCGATTTGAATTCAGAGGACGTGAATCAGATAATAAATGCGCTAAGGGCAAAAAGATACATCATCTCTGCAGAAAGCGCATACACTGCGGATGGCACAAGAAAGACAACTGCCGAAAGTTTTGCACATTTTCTTGAACGCTTCTGGGACTTTGACCACTCCCCCTACATAAAAGAAAAAAATCTTACCGGGCAGGTAATTCACAGGCGCTACGCCAGCATCATGAAAAGACGGGTTCAGATCTATTGGATTCCACGGCTGGGGCAAAGACCGCTAAATTCCATAACAAAAGACGACATAAAATATGTGATGCGGCAGCTTATTTTGTACCCCTCTTACAAAAACCGGATGCTGAGCAGCGAATCCGTAAATCAGATTGTGCGGGCTGCAACTGGCCCCCTAAAATGGGCATTCAGAAACGGACTTACCAAGCGCGACTGCTTTAGTTCAATCATGTACTGCCGGGTTACCCACAAAAAGCGCATAATCCCCACCATGGAACAGGCGAGGCTCCTTTTTAGCGCGGAATGGGAAAGCCCCGACTGCAAGCTGGCAAATTTAATTTCCATGTGCACTGGAATGAGATGCGGAGAAATTCAAGCCCTTCAGCTTGGCGACATAGAAAAAGACCGCATTTTGGTTCGCCACAACTGGGCGCGGATGGAAGGCCTAAAATGCCCAAAAAACGGTTCCGAGCGCGAAATAAAAATCCCCCTTCAGCTCTACGAACTAATCCGCCAGCAGGCAAGGCAAAACCCCTACGGACAGTGCAAGGAAAACTTTCTTTTTTGGGGCTACAAGCGTTCCGTTCCGCAACAGGCCCACTACTGGAACGAGGCGCTTCACCGCCAGCTGAACATTCTGCACATTCCCGAATGGGACAAAATTACCTTCCACTGCTGGAGGCATTTTTTTGCCGCAAACATGGCAGATTTTGTGGACGGCAGAAAGCTTCAGTTTGTAACCGGGCACAAAACCCAGGCTATGCTTGACCACTACGCCCACCACCAAACCGAAGCCGCCCTTACGGAAATTGAAAGTGCCACCGAAAAAATCTTCCTGCCAATAATCACCGATGCAAGGCACTAGAATTGCCATCTGTTTGGGAAATTTTTACTCTTTCTGGACGATGCTTTTATGGACGAAGTCCTAATTGCTCTACCATTTTACTCCTTGGCTAACTCGACCGGACATGCCTCTGCGCCACCGCCGTTCCGGGGTTCCGCGGGGCCCTACCCGCTCCATTGCTAGCGCAACCCGCCTGCGGCGGGCCCCTCCATGGCGGCGTAGGACTTGCCCCGGAAAAATCCTTCCATGGCTTTTTCCGGGGATTGCAGAATCGCTGCGCAATTCTGCACGCTGCTAAGCCGCCATCCATGGCTCTTTATTGCTTGGCAAGAACCAACACAATTACAGCGTGGCACGTTGGTTAACTAACACAAGAAACCGCTCCCTGAGGCTCTCGAAGGGGCGTGTTTGCAAAGAAGTGCCGGCTTATTTTTTTCTGGGAGTCTTTTCCAGTTCGCTTCTGATTATCTCTTCCACTTCTGCCTGTGTCTTTCCCAGGGATGAGGCTATTATGCTTACGGGAACATTATTCCTGTTAAGGCCGAGAATATTCTGCCGCATGTTCTTTTCTGCTCCCCGAATCAGGCCTTTTGCTTCACCTTTCTTTTGCGCAAAGTAGAGCGCATCGTCAAAGTGCATATTATGAATCATGTATTCCCTCCTGAACTTGTTCATCTTCTTTATTTCTTGTGCCACGCTATCCAGACGGTTGGTGAATGCTGTTGAAACT
>JAILHV010000207.1 GCA_024695625.1 Treponema sp. | reverse complement strand
AGCACAAGCTGGAAAATGCATCGCTTGTTCTACTTGACTTGCAGATTTCCGGCGACTGGGAAAAGCTCATGGACATCTTTACCAACACAAGTAACTTCCGCGTGGGCTACGTCTGTGCAGAACATTTTGCAAAAAGCGGCGACCCTGCCTCTGCCCAAAAAGTCATTAATATAATGGAAGAAAATTTGCGCCTCTACAAATACCTAAAGCGCACCGAAAACTTTGACTGGTACAAAAAGACCAAAAAACTCTTGGGCTAAAACTTGCTTTAATTGTTGCAAATTAAGTTTCTTCTTTTTCTGGACGGTACTTTTGTTGGCTCTACCATTTTGCGCCTTGGCTAATTCGACCGTCAGTTTCTTTGCGTCACCGCCGTTCCGCCCTTCGCTAGCGCTCATACCGCCCTTCGGCCGGTACTGTCGGGGCTCCATGGCGGCGTAGGCTGGTGGGTGTGCATGAATGCCTACAAAATAGAATCTAGACAAAAATGAAATCTTTGGGAATACGAAGAAGATTAAATCTTACATTTGCAGAATCTTTCTCAATCCTTGTCCAAGCGCTTTTAATCTGCTAGAATAAAATTATGTCCGGTTTGACATACACATTGCTGAACAAAGAAACTCCTCTGTGTGACTTTACGATTGAAGGCGAAGGCGAGCTTGAGCTTTGCAAAATCGTTAGGGAATACAAGCAGCTTCCTTTTTGGTGCGAGGACGTTGATTCCTGGACTGCAAACAGGAGTGCGGCAAAACACAGGGCGCATGTGGAAAAAATCCTTGAAATGTGCGGCGGAAAGACCAAGAGCGGTTTTATTGCATTGACCCACTGCCTTTCTTTAACGGACACCCTTTGGGTAAAAAGTGAGCGCGAAAACGTCTCGTGGAAGGACGTAAACCTGTACGAAAACAATTTTGACGAGGTTGTGTCCAAGCTTTCTTTCGACGGAAACGGTTTGTTTGGAATTCAGATGTCTACCACATCGCCAGAACTTACGACCGACGGGGCTTACGACAAGTGCTGGCTTAACAAAGCGGACGGCATTCACCTTATAAAAGCAGGAAGTGACTGTGCGCGTAATGCGGGGCTTGAGCCTTACTGCGAGGTTCTTGCAAGTCAGGTCTTTGAAAAGATTTGCAGTTCTGTAAAATATACATTGCAAAAATTTGACGGCAGAATAGTTTCTGACTGCAAGATTTTCACTTCCCAGGAATTTGGCTACAGGCCAATTGCACTTTTCTATAGGGATAAACTGACGCTTCCAAAACTGCTAGAGATTTACCGTGAATTTGGATGCGAAGATGCCTTTCGCCGTATGGTTGTGGCAGACTGCATAACGCTTAATAGTGACCGGCACTACGGCAACTTTGGCTTTTTGGTGAATAACGACACCTTTGAGCGGTCAGTCCTTAATCCATGCTTCGATTTTAACATGGCCTTTGTTCCCTTTGCGGAAGAAGGTTTTGACTTTGGGGAGGGCGGTCTTGATTTTGAAGAATACCTTTCCAAGCATGGCCCTGTAATTGGAAGTGATTACCTTGCTCCTGCCCGCGCCATACTCACCCCGGAGATAAAAAAATGCGTGGAAGAAATCCGCGAAACTAATCTGGTTCTTCCCTGCGACCAGAAATTTACCGAGCGAAGGCTTTCCCAAGTTAACATGATAAAAAACGTCCAGTGCGATAGAATTCTTGGCTTTGAAGCTGACTGGAAATTCATATAGCTTTTTCCTTACTTGCCCAAGTGCGCCAAAATCGGTATAGTTGGAGTAAGCAATTTTTCTACTATAATAATCAGAGGTAAATTATATGTCCGATGAAGTCAGAGTACGTTACGCGCCGTCTCCAACTGGAATGCAGCATATCGGCGGAGTACGCACAGCACTGTTCAACTATCTGTTTGCCCGCTCAAAGAACGGCAAGTTTATTCTTCGCCTAGAAGACACAGACCGCACGCGCTATGACGAAAAATACGTCCAGAACCTTTACGATACAATGGCATGGCTTGGCATTGACTGGGACGAGGGCGGAGAAAAGGGCGGAGAATACGGCCCCTATGTTCAGAGTGAACGCTTTGAGCTTTACAAAAAATACGCACAGGAACTCGTGGAAAAGGGAGAAGCCTACTACTGCT
Organism: Treponema sp.; assembly: GCA_024695625.1. Lineage (GTDB taxonomy): Bacteria > Spirochaetota > Spirochaetia > Treponematales > Treponemataceae > Treponema_D. The sequence continues at coordinate 217 of JAILHV010000207.1, read as the reverse complement.
TCTGCGACAGCGAGCGTCTTGAGCGCATAAGAAAGATTCAGACAGAAAACAAGCTGCCACCGGGATACGACCGCAACTGCCGCCACCTTACCGCGGAAGAAATCAAGGCAAACCTTGACGCAAAAAAGCCCTACGTTATCCGCCTTAAGGTTCCGCTGGAAGGAAAGACCCTTTTCCACGACCATTTGCTTGGCGACATTGAATGGAAGAACGAAGA
>JAILHV010000168.1 GCA_024695625.1 Treponema sp. | reverse complement strand
GATTTTTATGTAATCCATCCGCAGCTTACCTTTATGCCTATAAGATTAAATTTTACTTGAATTCTATAGGCAGATTTGATAAAATCACATAATCTATATAGGCAGAAATTATATCAATTCAGCCTATACAATTAAATTTTTGCGAGGTTTTTGTATGAAAAGATTTGCTTTTATGCTTATCATCGCTCTTGCATTCGGTTTTTCATCATGCGCATCAAGCGACAAAGTAAAAGATGTTGTGCGCTATGAAAAAGTAATTGAATTTTCCGGCAAAAGCCAGAAATCGCTTTATTCTTATGTTGACAGCTCATTTTCCAGAGTCTTCAACTATCCGGAAGTCCAGAAGGAATCTTCTGACGCAAACACATGCCAGCTTACCGGAAAGTACATGTACGACTTTACAAAGAAAATGGTCAACTACCGCATTCCTCTTTTTGTTTCAATTTCAACAAAAGACGGAAAGGTTCGCGTCCTAATGGAATCAACAGTTTTCTATATGGATAAATCCAAAAAGGGAGCCTTCTGGGGCGGCTGGGCAGGTGCATTAATGAACAAAAATGCAGAAACCCACTACACGGCATCTTACGAAATTGTCCAAAAAGAATTGGAAAGCCACTTTGAAAACATCTGTTCTTCAATAAAAACAAACATAGCATCAGATTCATCCTGGTAATCTCTTATGCAAAGCAACTAGAAATCAGGTTTGCGTTCCGCGGAAGTCAAAGCCGGCTGAAAACCCGCATTGGAGCGGAAGGAACGCAGTGAGTTTAATTTCCTATTCCGCGACACCGCGGGTTTCTCAGACGGATTTGACTGGGAGCGGAACACAAACCTGATTTCCTTGTTTGCGCAAGTATTGACTTAAACCAATAATTCTTCCATAATCATTTATGGAACACATATCATTAATTCTTTCGGACTTGGACGGAACACTTTTCCGCAACGACAAATCGGTTTCTAATCACACAAAAGAAACAATCATTAGAGCGCAAGAAAAAGGAATACTCTTTGGCATTTCAACTTCGCGCGCACTGGTGAACGCAGTCAAATTTCTTGACGGAATAAATCCCGACGTTATAATTTCAAACGGCGGTGCCCTTGCATTCCACCGCACAAAAGACAAAATCCAGCAAAAGATTTACGATTCAAAGTTTACAAAAGAAGAGACGCAGACTTTAATAGAAAAGACTTTCCAAGTGCTTGGCAAAGAAACCGTAATTTCTATAGACAACGAAAAGGGGCTTTATTCAAACGCTGGGGAAGATGATTTTGGCGACAAGTTCTGGACAAAAGTTGACTTTGCAAACTTTTGCGAACCGGCAATGAAAATCTGCATACAAACGCAGGATAAAAATGCCGTAGAAAAAATTGCAAGTTCCATAGGAATAGAAAACGTAGACTACCTTCCCTTCTCCGACATTCCCTGGTACAAGCTTACTAACAAAAATGCAACAAAGGAAAAGGCTATCCTTGCAGTAAGCAGTGCGCTAAAAATTCCAACGGAAAACATGGTTGCCTTTGGAGACGACTTTAACGACATTGGAATGCTAAAACTTTGCGGAAAAGGTATTGCCATGGAAAATGCCATTCAGGAAGTAAAAGACATTGCGGATGAAATTTGTCCTTCCAACGAAAATGACGGCATTGCAAAGTGGATGGAAATTCATACCGCCGGAACAAAAGAATCCTAGCCGGGATTGGAGGGGGCGCGTAGCGCGTACCCGCAAGGGTACCGGCCGTGAGGGCAAGCCCCGGAAAGCCCGTTATACCAAAAATCCCCGAAGGGGCAGTTGAAAGAACAATACGCTCCAGAAAAACATTCAAAAAATGCCCTATTCAAAAAAAAGACATAATGCTATATTTAGACTATGGAAAAAGTTCATGTAGACTGGCTTTTAGGCGAACTGAAAGTCTTAGTAGAAAAAGGCGTTGTCTCAAGCGAAGTCTCCACAAAGATTTCTGATTACTACAAAAATGCGGAATCCTCTGCCGGGCAAAAAGATTCGGCTGTAAAAGTAGAGCTAACACCTAAGGCTAGCCAAGAAGCCCCAGAGAAAAAATCAGAGCAAAACATATACAAACTTTTTAACGAGAGAAACAAAAAGTCTGCGCAAAAAATTCCTGCCCTTACCACGGAACAGATTCCCGTTGTTTTAAGCGTAATGGCTTCCATTCTTATTGCGGCTGGAGTTATTTCCCTCATCGCCTACAACTGGAATGCCATTCCCCGTTTTGCAAAAGCAGTTGCGGCATTTGTAATGCTCCTTGCCGTTCAGGGTTTGGGCTGCTTTGTATTCTTTAAGAAAGATTTGATTTGCAAAAAGCACTGGAGGGAAGGTAGCGCTGTCCTATGGTCGCTTCTCTTTGGAGGAACCCTTGCCTTTATTTCGCAGATATGCCGTCTGCCGGGAAACACAAGCGGATTTTTCTTTGTGTGGGCAATTTCTTCCATATTAATAATGTATGCCATGAATTCCACCGGGGTTTTCTTTTTTGCGCTTGCCCAGTCTGTAGCCTATGCCCTTTCCTACAGCAGTTCTGGCGGTGGTGCGTTTGGCTTCTACCTTTTGTTTGCGGCCATCTTCCCCTTTGCGCGGACAAAAAAATACGGTCTTCGCATAATGCTTTGCTTGGCGGCTTTGATGCTTTGCTTTGTTCTGGAAAAAGGAATTCCCGGGCTTTGGATTGTTTGCAGCGTTTCTTTTGCGGTACTCTGCCTTGAATATGCAATTGCCCACGGAGACAAGTTTATAGAGCGGCTTTCTTTTGCAGGCCTTTGCATTCTTCTTTTGCTTTTGACCATAAACGTATTCTGGGAAGGAATCGGCTGGAACTTTGTGCGAAGCGATTACAATCTTTTGGGTTCAATAATGGACTGCATCTTGGCTCTTGGCCTTACCATTGCAGCTATTGCCTACCCGCTGATTCCTGTGCTAAAGGGAGTAAAGAAAGCTTCTTTTGAACTTGCATATTCTTTCTGCTCACTGCTTGTTGCCATTTTGTATGTAAGCTACGCCTTTATGAATAAGTCCATGCAAGAGTCTGCTTTGCTTGCACCAACAGCAATAGCCTATCTGCTTGCGCTTTTGTTCTTTGTCCATACCTTCTTTGCAAAGAATTCAGCTGCGGCGGCTTTTTTGGTATGCCTTGCAGTATCTATTTTTTCTGCCAATTTTACAAACGCCGTATTGGCATGCCTTGTGCTTTTGCTTTTGCTGGAAGCATTCCTTCAGTACCATCTGCTTTCAGCCAAAGAAGAAGACAAGAAAGAAATCAAGTCCGGGGTCTATTACCTTTCCGTCCGCGTATTTTTCTTTATTGCCCTTGCCCTGGTTGCATACAATTCTTCCTGGCTTAATTTTGGCATAAAGGGATATCTTCCCCTAAAGGCCATGATTCTGCCCGCTTCCCACTTTGCCCTGTACAGCTTGTGTGCGGCAGGAGCTTTATACCTTATAACAAAAGCTTCTTTTGCAAGGCGTTCGCTGGACATAATATTTATATCCATAGCAATATTCCTGCTTTTTATTGTGAACGCATTTGTAAAAATAAACGAACAGACCTTGTGCTTTGTCCTCTTCTGCATAGAATTTACGGCATGCGCATACGTCTTCTTCCTGAACCAAAAAGAAAAGCTTTCATCCCCGCTTTACTTTTGGGCCCCCTTTGCTTTTATAGTGGCATACTATTTCTGGGCAAACCTAAGCTTTAACTATCCGCTTCTTGCGGCCTTTGCATTCCTTCTGCTCTTTGAAAGTCTTGGACGCTACCGTTCAAAGCTTTGTGAATCAGAAGGAAAAGCGGCACACTTATTTGTAAGACTGGCGCTGGTAATACTCTTTATTGCAACAGCCTTTGAGGATGCAAGGCCAATACTAAAATATGTTTCTTCCAAAGAGGCTCTGCCCTTCCAGATGGCGGTCTATGCCCTCTATGCCACAGCGGCTCTTATTCTGCTTATAGTTTCCAGACGCTGGCGTGAATCATTGGATGCGGTAATCTTTATGGCAATAATGGCCTTCATGGTATTTGTCTTGGACAAGCCCCAGATTCATTCCAACCAGTTATTTTCTGCAACTAATTACGCACTATCATTCTTTGCAAGCCTATATGGACTTTACTTGTGGAAAAAAAAGAAGAGTCTTCTCTGCCTGCCTTATCTGCTGCTCTTGGCGGTAAACCAGTTCTTTGCGCAGGACTACCTTTTTGAAAGCGGGAACTTTATTATCATAGCAATTCCTCTGTGCGCCCTGGTCTACTACAGCACCCACGACAAGGAAAAATATTCCCCGCTGGCAAGTGTTTCAGAAGCAATCTTTGCAATAACAATATTTGCCGCAGCCTTTATAGAAATTGGCTGTAGAGGGCAAAAAGATTATCCCTATTTGATTTGCTGCCTGCTGCACACACTTCTTTATGCTGCAATAGTATTGCTACCCCCGTTGCAAAAAATAAGAAGAAAAGTCTTCTGCAATTACTTTATTGCATTTTACGCACTGGCAATATTTATTCTGCTTGCATTCTGCGAGACAGTCCCAATCTTTGGCTACGAACTGGACTCTGGAATTGTAAGCCTAATATTCATCCTGCTTAGCTTTGTAACAATCTTTGTTAACTCCGGCTATTACATCTTTAAGGCCTACCGCACAAAAAATCTTGCCTTGGCAAATGCGGCGGGTGGACTTGCATGCCTTTCCATAATCATCAAATTCTTTAGCGACGATTTTGGCTTTGTGGTAAAGGGCGTGGTTTTTATAGTCCTTGGAATCCTTATGCTAATACTAAATATGTTCCTTTTGCGCCTTAATGCAAGCAGTGGCGAAAGCGAGGTAAAAAATGATTAAATTGGACGCAAAAAAAATAGGGCTTTTATCCTTAGCCTTGGCCCTTTTTGTTCAGCTTGTAACAGCCGTCTCTTTGCTTAGCTACAGCCACAGAACAAAAGTCTATGCAGAAAAAAACGGACGCATAATAAACCTTGCATGCAGAGCATACGACCCATTTAGTCCTTTTAAGGGAAGATACGTGCGCCTTTCATTTGAAGAAGAACGCATAAGCTCAAAAAACTTGGATAAAGAAAGCTTCCAAAAGCACACAAAGCGCGGTGAACAGTATTACTTCCGCATGGAAGAAGGTTCAGATTCCCTTTGGACTGTCCGCGGCATACGAAAAGAACTTCCAAGTGAAGATTCTGAACAGGCAAGCGGTAAGTCAAAAGGAATTTATATCAAGGGAAAAACCTACCACTACATGCTTTACCCATCTGCCACAGAAACTGTTTCTGCAAGCTTCCCCTTCTCTGAATATTACATGCAGGAAAACTTCGCACAGTACGTAGACACAATCTCCACTGATGATTTTAACAATCTAAAACCCGTACTCTCGCTCTACGTAGACAAAAAAGGCCAGTGCATTCAAAAAGGGCTTACCGTCCTTAATGGCACTGACCGGATCAGTATCGAAGAATACTGTAGGATAAAAACCAAACAACCCTAAACGATCACGCCTTTTGTAGAAGGAACTTCTCCGTTGCGGCGCACGTCTATTTCCACAGCGGCACGAATTGCGCGGGATGCAGCCTTAAAAAGACCTTCCATCTTGTGGTGATCACTACGACCGCGGATTGTGTCCAAGTGGATGTTGCACTTTGCTCCGTTTGCAAAGCCCTGCCAAAAATCCTCAAAGCAGTCAGTCTGGAAGCTAGAAGACTTTCCTTCCGGCGAAATTGACACAAGAGGAACACCGGTCAAAGCCGCATTGCACACGCAGAAAGGCCGTCCGCCAAAATCCACGCTCGCCTGCAAAAGACTTTCGTCCATGGGATAAATAAAAAAACCGGAGCGGTAAATGCCTGCACAGTCGCCCAAAGCCTTTGCAAACAAAAGCCCAAGAACAATTCCCGTGTCTTCTATCAAGTGGTGCTGGTCTACGTTAAGATCACCGCTTATTTCTCCGCTCAAGTCAAACATTCCGTGCTTGCAAAAAGCACTAAGCATGTGTTCAAAAAAACCGATTGGATTCTTTACATTGTACTTGCCGCTGCCGTCCAAATTCAGAGTAAGCTTTATCTGAGTCTCTTTTGTATTGCGCTCAATAGTTGCAATTCTATCCATATTAATTCACATCCCTTTACATGGCCGCTGCGATAAAGCACCTGCCTTAAATCATCACTTTGCGAAGCTCGTATTCCACAATGTCGCAGGCGCCAAGACTCTGAAGCTTTGGCAAAAGGGTTGGAACCTCGCTCTTCTTAACAGCAATCTTTATAGCGTAACCGTCACCGCCAAAGAGCGTGCTAACGGTCGGACTCTTCATGGAAGGAAGCCCCTTCACCAAGGCGTCAAACTTGTCCTTGGAAACATTCATCTCCAGCATTACGCGGTTTCTTGCGTTAAGAACCGTCTGGAAAAGCATCTTAAGTTCCATTATCTTCTGCTTCTTTTCCGGATCCTTTAACGCTTCCTTGCTGGCATACATCCTTGTGGAAGACTCCATAAGAGTGTCCACAATCTTAAGATGGTTTGCATGCAGGGAAGAACCGGTGCTTGTGTTGTCTATCAAAATCTGTGCTATAGAATCTTCCGTGTCCTGAACAAAACCTTCGCTTGTACCCCAGGTGCGGAAAATCGTTCCCTGAATCTTTTTGTCTTCAACCCATTTGCGGCTCAAAGTCTGGTATTCGGTAGCAATCGTAACCGGAGACTTTATAAGCTTTTCGTAGTCAACCGTATCTGGAACAGCCGCCACAATGCGCACTCCGTCAAAGCCCAAGTCCATGATTTCTTCAACAGAATCCTGAACACCGTTTTCGTACACCCAGTCTTTTCCGCTAAAACCAACGTCTGCCTTGTTGCCCGCAAGCAAGTTGCTTACAATCTGTGGCTTTACAACCTGAAATGCCAAGTCTGCCTGATTCGTTATGGGAAAATAAGTCCTGTCTGGAAGATAAATAGAAATTCCAACATCGCTTAAAAGTTCGTATACCGATTCATAAATGCGGCCCTTAGCCAGCAAAATCTTCAATTTTTCCATACGCTTATTTTATAGAAAAAAACATTCACTTGCAATAGCGCACGCCTTTAATACCATCTCCAAGGAGGGGGAAGTCTCCCCCTCGCTACAGCCACGAGTCGCTCCGCAAATGCCGTAAGAGACAAAAATTTAAAAGCAAACACCTGCCACCCTCAACTTGCTTTCAAAACAAGCCTCTTCCGTCATTTGCTCCGCTTTGTCGTGTCTTCCGCTACCCCCTCTACGGGTGGCAAGCCCCCCGTAACGCCCCCCTATGCAAACAAAAAATTGAACTAGTTAGCAAGCACCAGCCGCACACCTGCACCGCCTGCCTCTGCGTTAAAGGCCGTGATTGTGCCACCAAGGGATTGGGTCAGAGCCTTTGCAATGGAAAGTCCAAGTCCTGCACCGCCTGCACTTCTTGTGTGGGATTCATCTCCCCGGTAAAAGCGGTCAAAAACAAATTCCAGGTCTTGGGCATTAAAACCTGGGCCATTGTCTACAATGCAAAGTTCCGTCTTTGTGTCTTTTTGCAAAGCAGAAAAAGTAAGCTCAAGATTTTTTTCTTTGCAGAATTTTATGCTGTTGGAAATTAATGCCAAAAATATTTGGTGCAGCATTTCCCTGTCGGTAAAAAGGTTCAAGTCCTTTCCAACGGTGGCAGAAACTTTTGCATCAGGGCTAAGGCTTTGCACTTCTTCCTTTAGCCTTGCAAAAAAATCGGCAAGAAAAAACTTTTCTTTTTGCGGAAGCAGCTTTTTGTTTTCCAACCTTGTTATATGGAGCAAATTTGTAATCACCGCATTCATTGATTCAGCTTCTTCCACAATTATTCCCAGTGATTTTTCCAGCTGGGCCTTGTCGTCCTTTCCCCAACGGCGCAATAGATTTGCCTGCCCCAAGATTACGGCAAGCGGTGTCTTTAGTTCATGAGAAACATCACTGGTAAAACCGCGCTCACGGTCAAAGTCTTTTTTTAGCCTTACAAACAAATCGTTGAATGTTACGGCAAGCTTGTCCAGTTCATCCAAATTTCCAGTGGAAATATTTTCTGCAGAAGAGTCCTTTTGTTTTACAGGCAAAAGTTCACCCAAGTTTGTACTGCTAATTTTTTTTGCGGCCTCGGTCATCTTTACCACAGGAGCAAGACTTCTCTTGGCAATAAGAAGTGCCGTCAAAAAAGAAACAAGCAAAACAGGCAAAAATGCAAGCAAAACAATTACAGGTATTCCCCGCAAGAGCAGGTTGGAAGAATCGGTGTCCAGATTCAGTGCAGTCTGGATTACAAGGCTTCCGTATTCATCACTTTCTTCTTCCATTGCAAAATATAAAATCCTAAGGTCACCGTCTATAAAATAATTCTTGCTTACGAATTTTTTTGTCTTTCCCTTTGTAGCTTCAAGGAGTGGCAGAAAGGGATCGTTTGTTTCCAAAATTTCCTGGCTTTCTTTTTGGTAAACGGCATAAGTTATGTAATAGGGAATCTTTTCTTTTTGCTCAGGCTGGGCATCGGTCTTTAGGGCAAGCGCAAGTAGCTCCGCAGAATCTTTTAGCTCACGGCTCTGAGAATTGTAGATGTAGCGCTTAAGGGCAAATGTAAACAATACCGCAAGCGAAAGAACCGCAAGTGCAAGCACAAGAGAAAATCTTAGCGCAAGCGTAAATGTTACGGATGGAGTTTTTTTTCTTACGGCAAGGCCAAGACTCATTTTTTGCCTTCCTCCACCATCATGTAGCCAGCACCACGCACAGTCTTTATGTATTCCTCTTTTGCAACCTGATCAATTTTTGCGCGAAGGTAGCCCACATAGACATCCACGTTGTTTTCGTCTATAAAATGATTTTCTCCCCAGACGGCTGTTATTATGCTGTCTCGGCTCAAGACCTGCCCCTTGTGCTCCATAAAATTCTTTAGCATCAAAAACTCGGTCTTGGAAAATTCAATTGGATTTCCGTTAAGACTTGCACTCATGCTTTCAGGCGAAAGTTCAAGGCCACGAATTTTTAGGCTGCCCAAAGATGCAGCGGCTGGAGCAGAACTCCTTCTTAGGACAGCGCTCATTCTGGCAATAAGCTCTTCTATGCTAAGGGGCTTTGCAAGATAGTCGTCAGCCCCGGCATTAAGACCGTTAACCTTGTCGTAAGTTTCTCCGCGTGCAGTTAAAATTATAACAGGAACATTGGATTCCTTTCTGATTCTACGCAAAACTTCAAGCCCGCTTAATTCCGGTAGCATTATGTCCAAGAGGATAATATCAGGTTTTTCTGCCGCAAAAACTTCCAGAGCCATCCGTCCGGTACTTGCCAGGCAGGTTGAATATCCTTCATGCTCAAGCTCCAGTTTTACAAAGTCGCTTATGCCCTCATCGTCTTCTACAATTAAAACTTTTTCCATACCTTTTCTTCCTTGTCAAAAAAATACTTGTGGCCGCATTCAGCAGATTCAATCTGGGCTTTTGGAACAGGGCTTGCATTGTAGGAACGGATTCCATCTATGCTAAGCGAAAAAGAATCTTCCCTTTCCAAAACAATGCGCATACATGTAGCCGACTTGTTGAACAATATTTTATGCCTTGGACTAAGCGCAAGAGAATTTACAAGAATATTCTTATTGTGAACTGAACGAGGATCTATGCTCTGGTTAAAAAAAAGTTCAAGCGCAACAAATTCCTTTCCGTCTTCCGTAACAGGAATCACGTTTATTCTTACAAGACGGCAGCTTTCCTTGCGCAAGGGTTTTCTTCTTCCGCGGAAATTTTCAAATCTTCTTGCCGGAAAATTCTGATGCATGGGAACAGGCCCCTTGTCTTCCTTACAAACCCCCTGTCCACAAAAAATTGCCAGCAGCAAAAACAAAATGCATATTTTCCTATTCATAGCGCGTCTCCTTCATGCCCCATTCTACTATCTATTGAACAAAAAAGTAAGAGTTTTTTGAATAAGAGTTTTCTTATCTTTCTCTTAGCAAAGATTCATGTTCCGCGTAAAGAGAAATGCTATATTAAGGGCGTAATGAGCGAGAGACGTTCAAATATTTTTTTATAGAGAGGTATTGTTATGAATAAGAAAATTATGGTAAGCGGTCTTGGTTTTGTTTTTGCAGCCTTTGCAATGAGCGGAATTGCTTTTGCACAGGAAGCAAATGCCCCAAAAGCAGCTCCAGAAACAAAGGCTCCGGCAGAAGTTGTTCGCCCTGCCCCCAAGGAAGTTGCACCCAAAGAAAAGACTGGCGAAAAGAAGCTTAAGAAAGCCCTTCCACCAAAAGGCCAGGTAGAAGACAAGGGCAAGATGATACCAAAGCCAAATGCAGAAGGAAAGAATTTTGCAAAGCCAAGAGGCAAGATGAACGGAAAGGGATTCGGAAAGCCAAGAGGCAAAAGAGGCTGCGGATGCAACTGCGGATGCTGTGCTGGCGGAAGGATGAACCGCAAAAAGATGATGCCAATGCCCAAAGATGGCAAGAAGAATTTTAACGGAAAGAATCTCCCCGGCAGAAAATTCCCAGGAGGAGAATTCAAGAAGGGAGAAATTAAAGGAGAAGTTCCAGCTCCCAAGCCGGTAGCGCCAAAGGAGGCCCCAAAAGATGCAGGTGAAAAGAAGGTAAACTAATTTTCCAGCGTTACGCCATCTAACGCAGAGCCAAAATCTTTTTCACCAAAAGGCATTTCGCCACCCCGGTACTCCACAGTGCCGGGGATTTTTTTTAGCAAAAGTTCAACATCATCCTTACTTGCAAGTGAAGAAGAAAACGCTGCCGCACTTCCGGAACAAACGCCTCTTTCCAAAGCGCACTTAAACGACCGCGAAGTTTCGTAACCGGCAATAAAGCCCGCCACCATGCTGTCTCCAGAACCAACCGTATTAACAGGTTTTCCAGATGGAGCCTTTGCATAGTAACTGCATCCGTCAGAAGCAGCAAGAATTGCACCGTCCTTGCCAAGAGAAAGAAGGGCATTCTGCGCACCAAGTCCAAGCAGCTTTTTTGCATAGCCAAAGGCATCCTGCATTGAATTTATTTTTGTCTCGAATATCTCTTCCAGCTCAGAAAGATTTGGCTTTACCAAAAACGGGTGGTAAGGCAAGGCTGTCTTTAAAAGTTCACCCGAAGCGTCAACAATAAATTTTATGTTCTTGGTTTTTAGCGAATCCATAACTTGAACATAAAAATTTTTTGGCAGGGAAGAAGGTACGCTACCCGCAAGAACCACGGTGCTGCCAGAATCAATAGAACCTAGCTTCTGGAAAAGCATGGCAATGTCGTCCTTAGAAATTAAAGGCCCGCTGCCGTTTATTTCCGTCTCGCCCATCCCAGACTCATTGTGAAGGATTTTTACGTTTATTCTGGAAAGCCCCTGTTCCACATTTATAAAGTCAGTCTTTATTCCATCCTGCCTAAGAATGGACTCTATCTGCCTGCCGGTAAAGCCAGCTGTAAAACCAAGAGCCGTACTTTCCAGCCCAAGATTGTGAAGAACAATGGAAACATTTATTCCCTTTCCACCCGCCGTAATCTTTTCCGAACCGCTACGGTTAAGGCTTCCCGCCACAAAATTCTTTATCCCGACAATATAATCCAAAGAAGGATTCAAGGTAACTGTATAAATCATCGTATTTTTATTACAAGACAATTTTTTCCCTTTGTCAAGTTCCAGGGCACACCGTTCTAATTATTGCATCTAATTGTAATTGGGGTTTTTAGGGGCCATGCCCCTAAACCGTGCCGGGAAAGGGAGGGGTTTAAGGGGAGGGAAAACCCTCGCTTCGGAGTAGGGGGTTTCCCCTCCCCTTAGTTTGGGGTGC
>JAILHV010000113.1 GCA_024695625.1 Treponema sp. | reverse complement strand
TTGTCTATTGCGGAGTCTTCGGAGATTGAGTTTCCTGAACCGTCAAAGTCTTGGTAGGTGTTTACGTAGGAGAATTCTGCCACCATTACTTTTTTGCCGGAGAATTCTGCCACCTGCCTTAGGACTGTTTTTAGGTTGTCCAAAGTTCCGTGCCAGAAGGGGTAGTAAGATGAAGCGAACACGTCGTAGTCTACTTCGTTGTTTTTTAGTATTTTTGCGTAGCGCAGGTATTCGCCGGCTTTTTCCGGGTTTGCAAAATGAACTACTACTTTTACGTCTTTGGAAAAGTCACGCACTGCTTTTGCACCTGCATTCATGAGTTTTGAAATTTGAAGCCAGTTTGTTTCTCCGCACATGGCACCGGTTGTTTCGTTTCCAATCTGAACCATGCCGATTATTGCTCCGGCTTTTTTTATCTGCTCAAGGCTTTCTTTTGTGTAGGCGTAGAGCGCTTCCGACTTTTCTTCTATGCCCATGCCTTTCCATGCACGGGGAGCTTGCTGCTTTGCGGGGTCTGCCCAAAAGTCTGAATAGTGGAAGTCTACCAAAAGTGGAAGGTTGTACTTTGCGGCCCTTTTGCCTATTTCCGCTGCCTTTGCGCTGTCGTTGTTGCCTCCGCCAAAGCCATTTCCGTTTTGGTCGTAGGGGTTGTTCCAGACGCGCACCCTTATGTAGTTTACGCCGTTTTCTCTTAGCGTCTTAAAGATGTCCTGGGGGGTGCCGTCCCTGTCGCGGTAGATTACTCCGCTTTCTTCCTGGGCAAGTACTGTGGAAATGTCCACTCCGCGGATGAAGGTGTCTGGAAGTCCGTTTACCTTTTTTACAAAGATTCCCGGGTTTTCGGGAATTGTTGTTGTGACGTGGGCCTTTTTTTCGCATCCGGTGAATGCGGCTAGGCATGCAAGTGAAAATAGTATCTTGTTCATGATTAGATTATAAGGCCTAATTTAAAATTTGTAAACGTGAAAATGACACGAGTTGACGTTTTTTTTTCGGTGGGGATTGGGCCGTGGTTCGACAAGCTCACCAACCGTGGTTCGACTTTGCTCACCAACCGGATTATGGTGGCATTTTGGAATCTCTAAACTTAGATGCTGAAACAAGTTCCGCATGACACTTCTTTATGTTAATGGCATTGGGATTTTGTTAGTTTTGGGAGAGGGCTTTTCTGATTGCGTTTAGGACTTTCTTTTTGTTGGCGCTCCAGAGGGGGGCAACCAGGTCTTTTTTTGCGCCGTCGCCTGTTAGCCTGTGGATTACGGTTTGCGGCGGGATTAGGGGGAGGAGCTCTTTTAGCATGGAGCAGTATTCTTCAAGGCTGGGGAGTTTTACGATAGAGGAGTCTTTTTGGTAGAGCTCGTAAAGCCTTGTTCCTTTTAGCACGTGAAGCAGCTGGATTTTGATTCCGTCCGGGGCGGGCTTTTGTTCTGCAAGGTAGCGGATGGTGTTCTTTGCGTCTTCTATGCCTTCTCCGGGCAGGCAGACTATTACGTGGACTATTACTTTTAGGCCTGCTTTTTTTAGCGCGTCGTAGGCTTTTTGGAATACGGCAAGGTCGTAGCCGCGGTTTATGAAGCGGGCTGTGTCTTCGCGGATGGTTTGAAGGCCAAGTTCAACCCAGACGGGCTTTGTTTGGTTGAGCTCTTTTAGAAGGGAGATGATTGGCTCTTGCAGGCAGTCGGGGCGGGTTGCTATGCTTAGCGCGACGACCTGGGGGTGCTTGATTGCCGCGGTAAAAATGGGGCGGAGCTTTTGGGCGGGGGCGTAGGTGTTTGTGAATGATTGGAAGTAGGCTATGTAGCGGCGGTCTTCTTCTTTTACGGACGGCGGAAATTTTGCGCTTACCATGGCTTTTGCTTTTTCTATCTGGGCGTCTATGTCGCTTCCGCTTTGGGCAAAGTCTCCGCTTCCTCCCTGTGAGCAGAAGATGCAGCCACCGATTCCGCATTTGCCGTCGCGGTTGGGGCAGGTGCAGCCGGTGCTTAGGGAAAGCTTGTAGACTTTTGTGCCGAAGGTTTCTTTTAGGTAGCTGTTGAGTGTGCGGTATGTCATCTTTTAGTCTGGCCAGTTATTTGTATCTTGGCAGGTTGAGCTTTGGTTTTTATATAGATTATCGGGTCAAGCCCGATAATGACGTAGTTCTTCCTAAAAACTCGACCTTTGATTTAGTATACTGCTTTATAATTGATTTGTCATTAGCGTTTTTTGCACCCCCAAGCCTAGCCCCGATTGGAGGGGGCCGGAGGCGTCTGCGTTAGCAGACCGCGCGCCGTAAGGCGGGCAAGCCCCGGAAAGCGGGTAAAAAATGCAGCTGACTGGACACGGAGTGCCAGGCACAGTTTGACCAAGGCGTGTGCTCCAGATTAAAAGAAAAACTTTGGTTAAGATTTAGTCTTCCTTTTTGCGGTCAAAGTAACCGGTAGCTTCCAGGTAGGTGCGGCGGGAACAGACCAGGCTGATGAGTTCCTGGTACATGTTGTAGTCAACTTCAAGCGCGATGGGGAAGATGAAGAATTCGGTTTCGTCGCAGTAGCGCTCGATGAAGGCGTCGCTTGTTACAAAGCCTAGGCTTATCATGTTGCTGATTCGGTCTGCGCACTTTAGGATTTTGGCGTTTTGGCTGCCGTTTTCTATTATGTTGCGCAGGTAGTCCGGTTTTAGCTGGCCCACTTTTTTTGTTACTTCGAGGACCAGCTTTAGGACTTCCGGGCCGTCTTCGTCTGCGTTGAGGATTAAATTCTGGTCGAAGCCGGGGATGTCTTCCACAACATCGTGGATGCATGCGGCCTTGAGCAGAATTTTGTCTATATAGCCGTAGTCAATGAGGATGCCCATTGTGTCCATCTGGTGGCGGAACATGTTGCCACCGGAAAAACGGGCCTTTCCTATAAGGGCAGTTGCAAGCTGCATGTAAGGGGCAAGGGAAATGCCCTTGAGCTTGAGCATATGATCCTGGTCCATCTGCGAAGGCTTTTCTACAGCCATATCATATTTCTTGCCCATATTTCCTCCTGATTCTAGCCAGCCTACAGGCTTTTTACGTAGGATTCGAGCTTTTCGATGCGGCGCTTTGTTTCTTCAAGCTTGTCTTTTTCTGCCTGAACAACTTCTGCCGGTGCGTGCTGGGCGAATTTTCCGCCAAGCTTTGCCTCGCTCTTTTGGGCGGCGGCCTTTTCCGTCTCGATTTCCTTGTTGAAGTGTGCCATAAGCTGCTCCTTGTTGACGCTTTCGTCCACAAGAAGGAATGCCTCGAAGCCTTTTCCTACGGTTCCGATGGCCTTCTCTGGTTTATCGGCAACAAATTCAGTCTTTTTGACACCCGCAAGGAGTTCAATCATGTCTGTTTTTTCTTTGATTACTTCTGCGGCGCTGCCATTTTCTATCTGGATTGCAACGTGGAGCTTTAGTGCCGGGTCAAGGCCACATTCTACGCGGAGGGCACGGATTGCGCGGATGAGTTCCTTTAGGGCTTCGAAGCGGCCTGTTATGGTCTCGTTTTCGCGCTCCTGGCTGAATTCCGGGTAGGGGGCGTCCACCAGCATGTCTTTGTAGTCGGATGTTGGCAGGATTTTCTGCTGTCCGGCTGTGCTGCGGTTTGCGGTGATTTGGTCAAGCGGCAGTTTGCTCCAGATTTCTTCCGTTACGAAAGGAATGAAGGGGTGGAGCAGGCGGAGGGTTTCTTCCATTACGTTTAGCAGTACGGAAACTGCACGGTCTTTTTCCCTCTCGTCTCCGTTTTTGAAGGAGAGCTTTGTTGCTTCCACGTACCAGTCGCAGAAGTCGTTCCAGAAGTATTCGTATACTGCGCTTGTTGCGTCGTTGTAGCGGTAGCTTTCCAGTGCTTCCCTGCTGAGCTTTACGGCGCGGTTAAGGCAGGTGTAGATCCACTTGTCAAGTTCGGTGAGGTCACTGTCCTTTACCGGGATGAGAGTGCGGCCTTCCAGGTTGCCCAGAATGTAGCGGCTTGCGTTCCAGACCTTGTTGCAGAAACGGCTACCCATCTTGAAGCTCTCGTTGTCAATCAGGATGTCCTGTCCCTGGGCGCAGAGGAACGACAGCGTGAATTTGAGCGCGTCAGAGCCGTACTGCTCGATAATGTCCAGCGGGTCAATGCCGTTTCCGAGGGACTTGCTCATCTTTCGTCCCTGCTTGTCGCGCACAAGACCATGAATGTAGATGTCGTGGAACGGAGCCTTTCCGGTGAACTCCAGACCAGCCATAATCATGCGACTCACCCAGAAGAAAATGATGTCGTAGGCCGTGACCAATGCCGTCGTCGGGTAGAAAGCAGCAAGATCAGCCGTTTTTTCAGGCCAGCCGAGCGTACTGAACGGCCACAGCCATGAGCTGAACCATGTGTCAAGAACGTCGGGATCCTGTTTCAGGTTCGTGCTTCCGCATTTTGGACATTTCGTCACATCCTCACGGCTGACGATTGTCTCGCCGCACTCGCAGTACCATGCCGGGATTCTGTGACCCCACCAAATCTGGCGGCTCA
>JAILHV010000104.1 GCA_024695625.1 Treponema sp. | reverse complement strand
CAAGAAATATGCATTTTTGTTTCCCGGACAGGGCGCACAGGCCCCCGGAATGGTAAAGGATGTAGCGGAGGCATTTCCTTCAGCTAAAAAAGTGATAGACGACTTTTCTTCTATTATAAACGTAGACATGGCAAAGCTTATGTGGGAAAGTGACGCGGAAACACTTAGCAGAAGCGACAACAGCCAGATTGCAATAACCGCAGCTTCCCTTGCAATAATGGCGGCACTTAAAGACAAGGGCATTGAACCTTCAGCCGCAATGGGATTCTCCCTGGGTGAATTCCCGGCCCTATACGCAGCAGGAGTCCTTTCTTTTGAAGACTTGGCAAAGGTTGTGCGTGAGCGTGGAGTAATAATGCAGGCAGTTTGCGAAGAAATTGCAGCTGCAAACGAAGGCCATGCTCCTGGAATGAGCGCAATTCTTGGCCTTGCACCGGAAAAGGTAAAAGAAATAGCTTCTTCAATCCCCGATGCTTATGCCGCAAACATGAACAGCGTAAAGCAGACCGTAATCAGCGGAACAGCCGCCGCTCTTGAACAAGCGGAAAAAGCCGCAACGGAAGCTGGTGCCAGACGTGCCATCCGCCTAAAGGTAGCAGGCCCCTTCCACAGCCCGCTCATGCAGAAAGCAGCAGACAAATTTGGCGAATTCCTTAAGGGAGTTACCTTTGCAGAGCCAAAGATTCCACTCTTTAGCAACGTAAGCGGAAAGCAGGCAAGTAGCGCGCAGGAAGTAAAGGAAAGCGCAGTCCTTCACCTTACTCACAGCGTTCTTTGGACGGACGAAGAGGCAGTTCTTGCTTCTATGATAAAGGCAGACGGTGAGGCAAACTGGGCGGTTCTTGAGCCAGGCCCAGGCAAAGTTTTGTCCGGTCTTTGGGGACAGACGGAACTTGGTGCAAGCCTAGCAGCCCTACCTGTTAACAGCGTAGAGTCACTTTCTTCGCTTTCTTAATTCTTTTTGGACGGAACGGCATTTTTAACAAATGCTTGTTTGCTGCAATCGGGATTTTAGGCCTTGTGTTACGGGCTTTCCAGGGTTCCGGCTTTCGCCTTCATTGCCCATGGCAACGGCTTCGCCGCCCCTACAATCCCGCGTAGGATTTCTTTTGAATCTAACTGTAGGAGAAAATATGGATTTACTAAAAGGAAAAAAAGCCCTTGTAACAGGATCTTCAAGAGGCATCGGATTTGAAATAGCAAAGACTTTCCTTGCAAACGGTGCGGAAGTCTGGGGCATGTGTACCCACGAATCAAAGAACAAGGCCCTGCTTGAACAGATTGCAAGCGAAAACGGAACAGCCTTCCACGAATTCTATGCGGATGCAGGAAACGCAGATGTCCTTACAGCCGCAGTAAAAGAAGTGCTTGCTGCTTCCGGCGGATTCGACGTTCTTGTAAACAACGCAGGAATCACCCGCGACGGACTAAGCTTCCGCATGAAGAAAGAAGACTGGGATTCAGTTCTTGCAGTAAACCTTACTTCTGCATTCTTGGTCTGCCAGATTGTCTCCAACGACATGATTCACAAGAAGAGCGGCTCAATAATCAACATGTCTTCAATCGTTGGTCTTCATGGCAACGGCGGACAGGTAAACTATTCCGCAAGCAAGGGTGGCCTTATTGCCTTTAGCAAGTCTTTGGCAAAAGAAGTTGGCGGACGCGGCGTTCGCGTAAACTGCATTGCACCTGGCTTCATCGAAACAGACATGACCAGCGTTCTTAAAGAAGAATACCGCAAGGCAATGGAAGCAACAATTCCCCTCAAGCGCGCAGGAAAGGCAGAAGAAGTTGCAAATGCTGCCCTCTTCCTTGCAAGCGACCTTAGCGTATACGTTACGGGGCAGGTAATCGGAGTTGACGGCGGCATGGGCTGCTAACAATTTATAATTTGCAATTGACAATTTGCAATCAGGAGATTTTTATGAGAAGAGTAGTTGTTACAGGACTTGGATGTATTTCACCAGTAGGAAATTCCGTTGAAGAAACATGGAATTCAATAAAGGCCGGAAAAAGCGGTATTGCTACAATAACGCACTACGACAACGCAAACTTTAAGGTAAAGTATGCCGCAGAAGTAAAGAACTTTAAGGCAGAAGACTACATGGACGGAAAGGCTGCCCGCAAGATGGCACTCTATACAAAATATGCCGTAGCTGCCGCAAAACAGGCATTGGACGACGCAAGCCTTACAGACAAGAAGGACATTCTGGAAGACACAGCCGTTTACCTTGGCGTTGGAATCGGCGGACTCGAAGTTACGGAAAGCAGCATGAAGTCTTATTTTGACTCAGACCAGAAGCGCATGCCTCCAATGACAATCCCAGAGCTTATCCCTAACGAAGGTGCCGGCAACATCAGCATCATCTTTGGCCTCCACGGAGCCGCACACACAGTTGCAACAGCATGTGCATCTGGAACAGACGCAATCGGAAACGCTTTGGACAACATCCGCTGCGGAAGAAGCGACGTCGTACTTGCAGGCGGTGCAGAAAGCACACAGTGTGGCTATGCAAACCTTGGCTTTACAATGCTCCAGGCACTCAGCAGCAAGTGGGTGGACTGCCCGGAAAAGGCAAGCCGTCCATTCGACAAGCAGCGCGACGGATTCATCATGGGCGAAGGTGCAACAATCCTCGTGCTCGAAGAATATGAACACGCAAAGGCCCGCGGTGCAAAAATCTACGCTGAACTCGTAGGCTACGGCGCATCTTGCGACGGTTACCACCTTACAGCTCCAAACCCAGACGGAATCACTGGCGCAAAGTGCATGACCCTCGCAATGAAAGACGCAGGAGTAAAACCGGAAGAAGTAACCTACTACAACGCACACGGAACTTCAACCCACTTAAACGACTCTGGAGAAACAAAAATGCTCCACATCGCATTCGGCGAGGCTGCAAAAAAGCTCCACATCTCTTCAACAAAAAGCATGACAGGCCACTGCCTTGGAAATGCCGGCGCACTCGAAGCAATGGTCTGCGTAAAGGCAATCCAGGACAGCTACATCCCTGCAACAATCAACCTTGACGAAGTAGACGTAGAAGGCGGCTGCGACCTTGACTACACGCCAAACAAGGGCATAGACATGAACGTAGACGTTGCCATGAGCGCAAACTTCGGCTTCGGTGGCCACAACGGCTGCCTGGTCTTCAAAAAGTTCAAGGCCTAATTAAAATTAGAGGACAAGGAGGGGGAAGTCCGCTTGAAGCTGCGCTGCGAGTTCCCCCTCGCTGCAAAGGCAAGTCGCTCCACAAATGCCAAAAGCGGCAAGTTCACTAAACGAACGACCGTCACCCTGAACGCACTTGCACACAAGTAATTTCAGGGTCTGTGCCAATACAAAATACAGTTTTTTACAAAGAGCCGCTTCCGTCATTTGCTCCGCTTTGTTGCCTTTTCCGCTACCCCCTCTGCGGTATTCGCAGCGAAGCTTCGAGCGGCAATCCCTTTGCAAAGCCCCGCAACGCCCCAATATTGGTTTGTGTTAGCAAAAAAAATGTGCGAGTTACGAAGTAACTCGAAGTTCGAAAGAACTCAGAGCAAACAGCGTAGCTTGCGACCAACGCCCCCGAAAATGGGCTGGATATGGCTAACTTGTTATTAAATTTTCCTTTTAATAAAACTCTTATAGTGAGTCAAAGTATACAACAATCCAAAATAAAGCAGAATTATAACAATCAAGTTTGACCAAACAAATGAGGGATCTGCTTCATATTCCTTTATCTCTTCAAAAACTTCTGGAAAAGTTTTTTTAGCCCATTCCAAAAGTTCTTTTGAAGCATAATGCCCATAATAATGCGATGTTGCTGGATCTCCTTCGCATATAGATACATTGACATAACCGCCTTTTCCATAACCAAAAAATGTCAGGACAACAGCAAATTCATTATCTTTGTTGCCAATAAAATGTATATGACCGAAAAATCTGGATCTGTAAGGATGTTCCGTTTCTCTTTCTGCATTTTTAATTATTGATGCAAATTTTTCAAAATCAATTTCATGACCTTCAAGATAATCCTTGCTATATTCAATCCGGCAGTCACAAAAAAAATCATTCAACTTTTCACTTCTGAATTTTTCACGCCTTTCAGCACGAATTTTTGCTTCTGCCTGACGTTTTTTTCTTTCCCATGGTTTATCACCCAGAAAAATAACAGAAATTACTATAAGCATGAAAATTAACCCCGGAATAATAGCCGTAAATTTTACAGGAGGATAATGTTTTATGCATTTTTCACCATTTTCTGTAATTAATACATATCTTTCTTTATTGTTCATTATTACTTTAAAATTATATCACAACTTATAAATCCAAATCCCCCAGAATCGCCCGCAAAAAGGAATTCCCCACCTTTGCAAGAGCTAAAAGCTCCTTAACATCCTCAAATTCCTGCATCAAGCCGTATTCCTGCCCAAAGAAAACCCTAAGCCCGCCCTTTCCGTCAGACTCAGCCCTAAGCGCATACCGCTTGCCCCCATATTCAAAAGAAAAATCCCTTCTAGCATTCAAAAAATCAACAAACTGTTCAACCGTCATACCCCAAAGCATACCAATCCCCCGCCCCTTTGTAAAGTAAATAAAATTCATATCTAATATGGAAATCAAATTTTACGATATCTTCTTTAATTTGCTTTCATGCGCAATTCCTGTACTATTTCGCGACACAGCGGGTTTTCAGACGAATTTGCCTGGGAGCGGAACACAAAATTGATTTCCGTGTTTTCCTGTATTACTGCTAAATTCCTGTGCAAAAATCAAAAATGCGTGTTATAATAAAAGCATATTTCAATCTTCGAGATAGTAATCTTTTAGATTTCAATCTTTCAGATTTGATTTTACAGGAGCAATTATGGACGCATCATCAATTTTAACGGCTATGCTAAGCACATCCAACATCAAGAACATCGGAAAAGCATCTGGCGCTTCCACCGACCAAGTAAAGAGCGTTTTAACAAGCGCACTTCCAACCCTTTTGTCCGGGGCAAGCACCCAGGCAAACACAGCCTCAACCGCAGCTG
>JAILHV010000176.1 GCA_024695625.1 Treponema sp. | reverse complement strand
CGCCTTTGCGTCTGACAGTGTTTCGTATGCTTCCACAAGTTGGCGGAAAGCTTCGCTGTCTGAGTGCGAAAGGTCCGGGTGAAGTATCTTTGCCTTTTGCCTGTAGGCCCGCCTTATTTCCGCAGCGCTTGCGGTGTGGGGAACGCCTAGGATTTTGTAACAGTCGCGCATTTTTTTCCGCAATACTATAGCAAAAAAAACGCTTTTGTTCTAGTGCGTGGCCTGTCAACTTTTTCAGCCCTCGACCTTTCTGCAAAATACTGTTAATATGGAAGCAAAATACTTGTGAGAGGAATTTTATGAATTCATCTGAAAAAAAAGGCTCAAGGGGAACTTTTTCCGGTCACTTGGGCTACGTGCTTGCGGCGGCTGGATCTGCCGTTGGTCTTGGAAATATCTGGCGCTTTCCATATCTTGCATCGCGCTACGGTGGGGGAATCTTCCTCCTTGTTTACGTTGTCCTCGCAGTAACGTTCGGCTATGCAATGATTATCAGTGAAACTTCAATCGGACGCATGACGGCAAAAAGCCCGGTCGGAGCATTTTCCCAGTTCGGAAAGTCGGGCATGCTTAAGGCAGGCGGCTGGATTAACGCAATTATCCCCATGCTGATTGTTCCCTATTATTCAGTTATCGGCGGCTGGGTCTGCAAATACCTTTTTGAATACATAAAGGGCAGTACCCAGGCTATGGCCCAGGACGGTTTCTTTAAGTCCTTCATAACGGACCCCATTTCTGCCGAAGTTTTCTTTTTGATTTTTGCAATTGTGATGGCAGCCGTAATCCTTGCAGGCGTAAACAACGGCATAGAAAAGGTTTCCAAAGTCATGATGCCTCTTCTTGCAGTCCTTGCCCTCATCGTGGCTTGTTTCTCAGTAACAAGGAAGGGCGCACTTGCGGGCGTAAAGTATTTCTTTATCCCCAACTTTTCAAACTTCTCATGGATGACTGTAGTGGTTGCCCTTGGGCAGATGTTCTATTCCCTTTCCATTGCGATGGGAATCCTCATCACCTACGGTTCCTACATGAAAAAGAATGTTGACATAGAAAAGACTACCGTTCAGGTTATTGGCTTTGACTCACTCGTTGCAATCCTTGCAGGCCTTATGATAATACCGGCTGTATTCGCATTTTCTGGCGGGGATCCAAAGGCGCTCGATGCCGGTCCTTCCCTTATGTTCGTTACCATTCCCAAGATTTTTGCACAGATGCTTTCCGGCCGCTTGGTGGGAATACTCTTCTTTGTGCTCGTACTTTTTGCGGCCCTTACCTCCGCCATCTCCCTCATGGAATGTGCAGTTTCAACATTGTGCGACGTGCTAAAGTGGAAGAGGATTTTTTCCTGCATCGTAATGACGCTTTTTGTTTTTGCACTCGGTTCCCTTTCTTCCCTGGGATTCAGCAGCCTTAGCTTTGTAAAGATATTCGGCATGGACATACTTGACTTCTTTGACTTCCTTACAAATTCAATCATGATGCCACTGGCCGCTCTCCTTATTTTCTATCTTGTTGTGCGCAGAATTGGCCTTGCAAAGATTGCGGAGGAAGTGGAAGGCTCTTCTTCATTCAAGATGAAAAAGCTCTACAACTTTGTAATAAAGTTCGTTGCCCCGGTCTTTATCGCTGTAATTCTTGCAAGTTCCATTGCAAGCCTCTTTGGCTTTAAGATTTAGTTTTTTCTTTCTATATTATTCGGGAGCGGGCTTTTTGCTTCTACTGCGCCTTGCGGCACAAACATTCAAACCGGGCTTTGCGGGGCTTGCCCTTACGGCCGGTCCGCTTTCGCGGACTTGCTGCGCAACCCCTCCAATCCCAGCTACGCCCGCTCCTCCCTTCATTAAAGAAGCCCTTGATTGACAATAAAATTGCAAACAGATACTCTCTATAAACTATGAAAAATAACTATATGCATCCGCTTTTAAAAATCGCAGTTCCCATTGTCCTTGGCAACATCATCAACCAGGTTCAGATGCTTACGGACAGGGCTTTCCTGGGGCACGTTGATCCCCTCTACATGAGCGCCCTGGGCAACGTAAATTCCGCTATATGGACTACTATTTCATGCTGCTTTTCTCTTACGGTAGGCTCTTCAATCATAATAAGCCAAAAGGTTGGCGCCAAGCAGATGGACGAATGCGAAAACTATTCCTCTTCCCTTGTAAAGTGGACCAATGCACTTTCTGTCCTGCTCTTTTTATTCTGGCTGATTTTCGGAAGGCTTGTCTTTACAAAGATGGGAGCTTCCGCAACAGTCCTTCCCATGTGCATGGACTACCTGCATTTTTTTATGCCCATTTTCCTTGTGATTGGAATTGAGGCTTCCACTATGGTAATCATGCAGACTTCCAACTACACAAAGCCACTCGTATGGTTCGGACTTGTGCGCTCACTCTTGAACGTGGTCCTGGACTGGATTATGATTTTTGGCAGGTTCGGCTTTCCTGCAATGGGAATAAGGGGAGCTGCCCTTGCAACCACTATCTCCGAATACGTTGGCGTAATTTTTGCTTCCATCATATTCATCTCAAGCGGTAAGCTCTTTACAAGACCAAGACTCTCTGCCGTAATAAAGGCACCCCTTGCCCCCTTTGCCCGCTCTGTAAAGCTTGGAATAAACACCGCGCTGGAAGACCTGCTATGGAACTGCGGCAATCTTGCCCTTGTCGTAATTTTGAATTCCATAAGCGAAGTTGCGGCCGGAATTTATTCAATGGTCTTTGGCGTTGAGCTTCTTGTCGTTGTCGTAATCGGTGCAATTGGCAACGCAACAATGACTTTAACAGGTGAGGCAACCGGTGCCCAGGACGTGCGCAAGTTCAGAGGCGTTTTTAAGAATGCGCTTTTACTCAGTTTTGCCTGTTCCGCGGTAATGCTTGTCTTCTGCCTTGTTATACCCGGCCCAATCATCAGCATATTCACCAAGGATCAGCTGATTATATCTACGTGCGGACTTTACATGCTGCTTATGTGCCTGAACCTCTTTTCCAAGAGCGGCAATATCATCGCGGGAAACTCAATCCGTGGCTACGGAGACCCCTTCTGGATGTTCAAAACCCAGATTGCGGGAACAATATTCGTAATTTCCATGGCGCTTTTGTTCGTAAAGGTCTTTGGCATGGGAATTCTTGGTGTTTTCCTTGCAGTCCTCCTGGACGAATTCCTCCGCAACATTGTAAACACCCTGCGTGTGCGCTGGATTGTCAGAAATTGCTTCTAAGGCTTTTCAAATTTTATTTTTCTTTTTTTGGGGCACTTGAATAGTCATCTGCCCCTTTTTTTTGCTGCCTACTGTGCCCCGTGTGTGGGCTTTGCGCACTTCCGCTTCGCTCCATTCCTCCAGTCGTCGCCTTGCTCCTCCCTCCGGAACGCGCTTTGCGCGGTGCTCCAATCCCTGCCCTGCCTGCTCCGCTGCATTCTAATGGCTACCTATTCACTATTAAGAAGAAAAGTGCTATAGTTTTATGGAAAAAAATACTGAAGGTGCTTTAGTGCCACTAAAGGCCTTTGGAATATGAGGTTTTTTATGGAAAAGAATATTGCTTTGATTCCTGGAGACGGAATCGGTCCCGACGTTGTTGCAGAAGGCGTTAATGTTTTGAATGCTGTAGCCGCAAAATTTGGCCACAAGTTTAACTATACCAACGTAATAGCTGGTGGTGCTGCCATAGACAAGTGGGGTAAGCCGCTTCCCCAGGACCAGCTGGACATTTGTCTTAAAAGCGATGCTGTTTTGCTTGGTGCCGTTGGTGGTCCAAAGTGGGACGACGTTGCCCCGGAAATTCGCCCGGAAAAGGCTTTGCTTGGTCTTCGCGGCGGAATGAAGGTCTTTGCAAACCTTCGCCCTGCTGTTATGTGGAAGCAGCTCAAGGATGCATGCCCTCTTAAGGACGAAATTGTTGGCTCCGGCCTTGACATCCTTGTTATCCGTGAGCTTACAGGCGGTATCTATTTTGGTGACCGCGGAACAGCCCCAGACGGAAAGAGCGCATGGGACACAGAAAAATACTCATGGGAAGAAATTGAAAGAATCGTCCGCATGGGCTTTGAATTTGCCCAGAAGAGGCAGAAACACCTTACTGTAATTGACAAGGCAAACATTCTTAACTCAAGCCGCCTTTGGAGAAAGGTAGCAGAGACTGTACACGCAGACTACAAGGACGTAACCCTTGACTTTATGTACATAGACAATGCCGCCATGCAGCTTGTGCGCAATCCCCGCCAGTTTGACGTAATTGCAACAAGCAACATGTTCGGTGATATTTTGACGGACGAAGCTTCCCAGGTTACAGGTTCAATCGGAATGCTTGCATCTGCATCCCTTGGTGCTGGTGGCCCAGGCCTTTATGAACCAATCCACGGTTCTGCCCCGGACATTGCAGGCAAGGACTTGGCAAACCCACTCGCAACAATTCTTAGCGCAGCAATGCTCCTCCGCTACAGCTTTGGCCTTGAAACAGAAGCTAAGGCAATCGAAGCCGCTGTTGACCGCGTGCTTACCGACGGCTGGAGGACAGGCGACATAGCAGGTTCTTCCCGCGACCAGGTAAAAGCAGCCGGTAAGCTTGTTGGCACAAAGAAAATGGGCCAGCTTGTTGTAGAATACTTGAACAAATAAATAGTTTGCAAGATTTTTTGCAAAGCCGCTGCTCTTTTTGGGGTGGCGACTTTTTTTTTTCAGAATCTGATTAAGCGTCTTTTCCTTTTTTTTTCTGGAGCACATTTTATTGTCTTACTGCCCTTGCGGGAATGCAATTTTTACCCGCTTTCCAGGGCTTGCCCCCTACCGGGCGCGGTGCTTACGCACGCCTACGGCCCCTTCCAATCGGGGCTAGGTGAGGGGATTTGACTTTACTTAACTTGACAGACAGACCGCAAGAAGAATCCGAGATTATATGTTGGAAGTAGAAAAGCTGGATGACCCTAGGCAAATTATAATAACCGTCCTTGTAGTTCATATAGGGCACAGAAAAGAAGTGTACAAATGATTTTTTTTGTTTCCTTAACAAAAGGTTGAAAAATCCCTGTTTTTGTGTGATAATTTTTTGTATAACATATAAAACGGAGGAATAATATAAAAAAAGTTTTGTTTGCCCTTACGGCATTTCTTGGGCTGGGCCTTGCTCTTGTAGCAACGAGCTGTGGAGGGGGCGGCGGTGGAGGTAGCGATGACTCTGGCTCCGGTAGCGGCGGAACTACAGTCTCTGCCTCATCGGTAAGCACTGCAATTACAGGCTCATCAGTTTTTATTGACGGACGCACCGTGCAGCTTTGGGTAAAGTGGGCATGTGACCACGAGGTAACACAGGCAGAATATGAGCAATACTGCACTTATGGCGGAATCTCTCCGAGAGCCACTTACGGAGACGGTAACAACTACCCCGCGTATTACGTAAGCTGGTACGATGCACTCGTGTACTGCAACAAGCGAAGCCTGGCGGAAGACCTTACGCCATGCTACACAATAAGCGGAAGCACTAACCCAAACAACTGGGGAGCGGTCCCGACAAGCAGCAACGCAACATGGGATGCCGCAAGCTGCAATTTTAATGCCAATGGCTACCGTCTGCCCACAGAGGCGGAGTGGGAATACCTTGCGAGAGGCGGAAACATGAGCAACGATGGGCAGTATACCTACAGCGGAAGCAACACGATAGAAAATGTTGCCTGGTATGAAGGAAATTCTTATAGTCTAGGCTCAAGCTCCCCCGATTACGGAACGCATGAAGTAAAGACAAAGGCAAAGAACGCAAAGAATCTCTACGACATGAGCGGGAACGTATGGGAATGGTGCTGGGACTGGTACGGCAGCATAAGCACAGAAACACCGTCTTCCGGCGCTTCGTCCGGCTCTTACCGCGTCCTCCGTGGTGGCTGCTGGCGCTATGACGCTGACATCTGTTCTGTTGCGTTCCAGGGCTACGACGTTCCGGACGCCTGCGGCAGCTTTCTTGGCTTCCGCGTGGTTCGCACAGCCGACTAAAGCCAGCTGGGCCTGCAAGGAAATTATTATAAACTTCCGCATTCGCGGAAGTGCGGTACCGCTCAGTAACTCCCTTAGCCCGAAAGAAAAGTCCCGACGGTGCAAGTTCAGGGAGACGGACACAGTAGAGCCATAGAGTATATTTCAAAAGAAGAAGGCGGCTTTTTTCATCCTAAAAATATATTGAAAAAATTGCATTTTCCGGAAAGTAGGTTATAATAGAAGGTGTGACAGGTCAATCTTGGTCATTTTGGCGCGTCTTAATTTGCTTCTGGAGGAAGGATGAAAAAAAGTTTTCTTTCTAAGATTAAGGACTTTTTTTATGAATTATCTCATAGTTCCGACTATACAAAGGATTTTTTGTTCAAATCAGATATAAGATCTAATGTTTTTATAGGCACGACGGTAATCTGTTTGGAACTGTTCATGCTTTTACGTCTTAAATTTAAGAGTATTTCAAAAGTTATTCCCCAGGATTCGGATTGGGTTAAGAAGCACGTTTGCGCATATCTTATTTTGTTGGCGGCAGCGTCGTTTTTGGTTTCTTATTCATTTCTCTACAAGAAGGGCAAGGTAAAGAGCAGGGTTCTTGGAAAGTTTATAAAGGACTTGTTCTGCGTAATTTCCATAACATTTGGTCTCTACATGTCCTACATAAGCCTTAACCCCACAAGCCAGGTCTTTGTCTTTCTTACCATGGAAATTTTTGTGCTTTGCATTTATGTCTGGACACCGCTGCAGTCTTTTATAATTTCTGCAGCTTCCTTTTTGCTTTACATCTATTTGCAGAGCAGGCTTGGACCCGTCTACTATGGAACAAAGATAAATTCCTTTACCGCATGGGTTTTCCTTTATTCCTGCGCATTGAACACCTTTTACCAGAAGAAGTGTGCTGCCCAGGAGGAAGAGAAGCTTGAGTCGCTTTTAAAATACGTGCGCGAAAAGTCTTCCCAGGATGAACTTACCGGTCTTCCCAACCTTCACAAATTCCAGTATGACTCCATGGAATTTCTTAAGAGCGAGGACGTTGATTTTTCAAGCTGGCGCTTTGTCTTTATGGACATTGGCAACTTTAAGAACTACAACGAAAAGTACGGCTTTAGCGCGGGCAATGCCTTCCTTAAGATTTTTGGCCAGTATGTTACGGAGGAATTCCCCGCTGAACTCGTGGCAAGGTATTCCGACGACCACTTTATCGTGCTTGCGGAGGCGGATGGGCTTGAGCAAAAGCTTGACCGCCTGCTGGACAAAATCAAGAAGTGGGAGAGCGACGTTCAGATGACGCTAAAGGCCGGCTTCTACGTACCCAAGGACCAGTTTACGCCCCCTGGAAGTGCCTGTGACTACGCCCGCTATGCATGCGAGTCAATCAAGAAGAACTACACGGTAAACTATGTTGAATACAATGCCCTTATGCACAAGGAATTCAACAGAAAGAAGTATATCGTGAACAACATAGACAACGCCATCAAAAACGGCTACATCAAGGCCTTTTACCAGCCGGTTGTCTGGGCTTCGGACGGAAAGATTTGCGGGGCAGAGGCACTTGC
>JAILHV010000070.1 GCA_024695625.1 Treponema sp. | reverse complement strand
GCGCTGGACCTTGTAACAAGACCCTTGTTTTCGCTTACGTATGCGGCTCCACCGAGAGGCTTAAGCATGTCGCTGATTGTGTGGGCCCTTGCTTCCAGGTCTTTCTTTGCGGCACCGATTGTTCCGTCGCGGTAGATTGCGTGGCTGAGCTTTGGTCCGATGTATGAATATGCGAGTGTGCGGCATCCTTCTGCCAAGACGCCTGCTTCGCTAAGCTGCTTAATCCAGCGCTCCCAGTCTTCGCCGCCCATTACCTTGATTGTGTTGGGAATGTCGTCGCCTTCAGCTGGTTTTGCTTCCATAAAGGAAAGGGCTCCGGTCATCATGTCCAGTGCCTGGCCTGCGTAGGTTTGTCCTACTGGCTTGATTACAGACTTGTACATTACTTTTGTGTCGGGGTCTGTTCTTACGGGGCTTGCAAGGCTGTAAACGATAAGGTCAAACTTTGCGTTCCATGCCTTTACCTTTTCTATTACCTGCTGGCGCACTTCGTCGGAAAAAGCGTCTCCGTTGAGGGTTTCAACCTTTAGGCCTGCTTCTTTTGCCTTGCGGTCAAATGCCATGTTGTTGTACCAGCCTGGTGTGCCGCCCTTTGTCTCGCGTCCTTCCTTTTCAAAGGAAACGCCGATTGTGTCCGCACCGTATTCAAAAGCAGCGCTTATTCTGCTGGCAAGTCCGTAGCCTGTGGAGCAGCCCAATACAAGAACTGTCTTGGGGCCTTTGCCGCCTTCTTTAACTGTCTTTATTCCGCGTTTTGCCTTTTGAGCGACCGCATATTTTATCTGGCGCTCCGTTTCCTTTGCGCATCCAACCGGATGTGCGTTGATGCAGATGTTGCTGCGAATCATGGGTTTGATAACCATAAAAAACTCCTGTTATATAGAAGAAAAAGGGTTCCGTCTTAAAAATTCAGTTTGGAACACTTCTTTTGATTTTACCCCTTTTTGCCCTATTGGGTCAAGGTAAAGGTTCTTTAGCTGAAACTTGTATCTTTGTTTTTTTTATTTGGACGGCAGCTTCTTTTGGGGCATTTGGGGCATTTGCAAAGTCCTGCTTATTTTAGAACGGCTTTTCGGGGTTCCGCCTTTCGGCTCCATTGCTGTCGCAACCCGCTCCGCGGGCCCCTCCAATCCGGCCTCATGCCTTTGCTCCGGGCTCTGTAAAAGATGACGGCTAGGACTTGTACAGATGTTGAGACAAACTGCTTTTTTGAAAAACTTGACGCATTTTATTTGTTGCCTTAAAATATAATGCATCAGAGAGAATTATGGAAAAAAGTTTTAACAGAAAATTACCTCTTGAACATAAATTTTAAACATCCCCGGAATTTTCCCCTTGCGGAAGAAGCCGGGCTTTTTGTTTTTAAAGCAATAAATAGCCGTCATTCCGGGCCCCCGACCCGGAATCTACGAATGTTTAGCAAGACCAATAAAACGGAGGAATTGTTATGAAAAAAGTTTTGCTTGCCCTTATGGCGATTTTTGGACTGGGCCTTTCCCTGCTTGCTGTAAGCTGCGGAGGTGGCGGGGGTGGCAGCGGAAGTGATGACTATGATACCCCTGTTGCAGGAAGCGGAAGTACTAGCACAAGCATACCTGCAGGTTTTGTGGCGGTTCCCGGTGCAACATTCGATGGAACAACAGCCATAACCAGCTCCGGTGTATTCATTGCAGGACGTTCAGTTACCATCCGAAAACTTTTGGCATGCGACCACGAGGTAACGCAGGCGGAATATCAGTCTGTTATGGGAAGCAACCCGAGTTATTTCTCTTCAAGCCCTGCAAGCGGAGAGACACAAGCAAAACGTCCGGTGGAACAAGTAAGCTGGTACGATGCAATCAAGTACTGCAACTTGCGGAGTAAAAATGAAAATCTAACCCCATGCTATGCGGTTAATGGAAAGACGGACACAAGTCAATGGAATACTATCAATCATATTGATGACGATGGCGATGATTATATAGATGAAGAAGATGAAGTCGGTAGCATAACATGTGACTTTGCAGCCAACGGCTACAGACTCCCCTCGGAGGCCGAATGGGAATACCTTGCTATGGGAGGAAACCTTACCAACAATGACCAGACGCTCTATAGCGGAGACAACGACATTACAGTTGTTGCATGGCATAATGGTACTGTTCCCTATGCCCTAGACGGCAACAGTGGGAGCAAGACCCATGAGGTAAAGAAAAAGCAGGCAAATGCACTAGGCTTATATGACATGAGTGGGAACGTATATGAATGGTGCTGGGACTGGTTCAACTACAACATGGGGATAGACCCTGATACACCTGTGTATGGTGTGTCATCGTCCGACCGCAACTCCCGTGTTATCCGTGGTGGCAGTTGGTACTTTTCAGCTCCCTACTGTAGTCCTGGGTTTCGGAACGACGGAAGCCAAGATTCAAGAGTCGGCGATCTTGGCTTCCGCGTGGTTCGCACGGCCGAGTAAAGTTGTGGCATGGGGGCTTTAAAAATTTAAGCCTACCCCCGATTGGAAGGGCCCGCCGCAGGCGGGTTGCGCTAGCAATGGAGCGGGTAGGGACCCGCGGAACCCTGGAAAGCGGGTTAGCGGTTAAGGCTTGGTCCAGATAAAAAGAAGAAAAAAATTGAGTTTTTGGAGATAACAGATATTTTATTGAAAAATCTGCACAAATGGGTTATTATAGTCGTCTATGATAGTGAAAAAGATAATTTCGGGCCTGTTTGGTAAGTCCGATGGCGATAAAGATGATATTCCGGCTTTTCCCACGCTGCTGGAGCAGATTGTTACTTCCATGAGGCTGCTTTTTGAGAAGTCCGGCACGCTGAATGATTCTTGGAAGGAAGAAAAGGCGCAGATTGCGTCCCTGCTTGAGGAAGTTGAGCACATGGAGGATGCGGAGGGGATTCTTGCCGCCAAGTTTGAGCAGGATATTCTGGGTAAGATTACCGCGCTAAGTTCTGCCTGCGACAGTGCCATTGCGGGTAAGCCTGATGCTGACGTAAAAAAGGCCCTTGCCGCGCTTCTTTCTGCGGTTAGTCAGAGGAAGGCCGTAAAGGACCGCGAGGATGCTGAATAGGCTTTGTTTTCTGAAATGATGACATAAATAGAAATGCCACCGGCTGAGTTTTGGCTCTGCGGTGGCATTTTTGTTTTAGCGTTTGGAACTTTAGTTCACGGTCTGCTGGGCTACGGTTGAATCCATTGCATAGAGGGTGAGAACGCTGCCCTTGGTTACTGCATAAGGGATCTGCACCTGTTTGCCGGGATGGCTGATTGTGGTGATTTCCCTTGTGTTGCCTTCTGCGTCCGTTGATTCAAGGCGGACTGGAACAGGGTAGGGGTATTCGGGCAGGTTGAATGTGAGTACGCCGTATACGGTTTCGTCTGCTTCGCCGCGCACTGGGAATGCAAGGTCGAGGGTTACGGTGCTGAATGCTTCAACTTCCGCTCCAGCCTTGTCTGTTGCTGTTACTGTTCCCGGGGCTTCCCCGCCTGCAGCATCGTGTGACTTGAATTCAAAGACCAGCTTGGAATTCTGCATTACTTCAAGCAGCTTGTCGATGGAGATTCCGGTAAAGTTTGGAACCGTTACCTTTGGTGCCTCGCTGCCGCTGCTTGCGATGAGGAAGAGCTTTATTGGGTCGGATATGACCGTTCCCTCTGCCGGGTACTGGGCAAGTATTGTTCCCGCCTTTGCCGTGCTCTTCTGGTAAACTGCAGGGCGCACGTCTACGAGGGTGTTTCCGCTGAATAGGGTCTGAAGCCTTGTTTGTACGGCATCTATGTCCTGTCCTACGTAGTTTTCTATGCTGTCTACGGCAATTCCGCGGCTTACGGTTACTTCTATGCGCTGGTAGGCCTTTACGATTGTTTCTCCTGGCGGGTTCTGGTCAAGTACCAGTCCTTCTTCGCCCGGCCTGTCTGAATAGCGCAGGTAGAGCTTGGGGTAGAGTTCCTTTGCCTGCATCTCAAGGAAGGCTGTGGACCATGGCTTTCCTACTACGTTGGGGACCATGACCTTTTCTTCTCCCTGGACGGAGGTAAAGAATACTGCAAGGCAGGAAATCACTACCGCTGCAAAAGCCAATATAATGGTAACAAGCAGCGGAAGTCCGCCGTTTGAGAAACTTTCAACCTGATTTTTTACGCTTAGGCCAAAGCCCTTCTTTTTTGCCTTGGTCTGCTTGCTCTTATCTGCATTGTCCATGCCAAAGCCTTCTGTGCTTGCGCCCTGGTGTTCTTCGTCATAAATTTCAATACTCATGCCTGCTATCCTATCACTTTATTCAATGTTATTCCAGTACGGAACCGATAAAATTTCTTGCCCCGTTCATGAAGGACTTGTAGTCCATCGCTTTTTTTGCCTGCCACTGCAGTTCTGTTGCTATAAGTACCCCGTCCCCGGTCTGTATGAGGATTCCGCGCTGTTTGTTGTAGTCAAGGACAGTGCCGGGGACTGCCGCCGTGTTCTTGGGTATGGATGAATCCTGGTTTGCAACCTTTGCAGCATCACGTGCCTTTAGTATGCGTAGCTGTACTCCGTTGCAAGTTGTGAAGCAGCCTGGCCAGGGTGTGTATGCCCTTATCTGGGCGTCTATCTTTTCCGCCGGGTTTTTCCAGTTGATTTTGCCGTCTTCCTTTTTGATTATGGTGCAGTAGCTGGCTTCACCAATTTGGGGCTTGGCGTTGGGAAGGTTGCCTGTTTTTGCCGTGTTGCGGAGAATCGTGGTTATTTCCGACGCTCCGTAGAGTGCGCACTGCTTTAAGAGGGTTTCCGCTGTTTCCGTGCCTGTTAGGGTTACCTTCTGCTCGGAGATTACGTCGCCTTCGTCTATGCCCAGGGCCATCTTTTGTACGCTAAAGCCAGTCTCGCTGTCGCAGTTTAGGATTGCCTGGTTTACCGGAGTTGCCCCGCGGTATTTGGGCAGCAGGGATGGGTGCAGGTTGATTCCGCCGTGCTTGAAAAGGGCAAAGAACTTGGGGCCCAAGATGTGGCCGTATGCAAAGCAGACAAAGATGTCCGGGTGCAGGGATTCTATCTGCTTGCGCTCTTCTTCCCTTATGTGTTCGGGGGTAAGTATGGTTATTCCGCCGTCACGCGCTTCGTTCCAGATTTGGGCTGTGTGGCCAACTTCGGTGGGGATTAGGTCGCGGTGCCTTCCCTGTGCGGACGGGGGGTTTGTGAGTACGCCTACGATTTTGTATTCCTGTTCGGGGGTCTGGCGGGACATTTCGCTGTCCCTTAGAATCAGTTCAAGGGCTTTTGCAGAAGCCTGTGGGCTTCCCCCGTAAATTACTCTAAGCATTTTTTAGGCATTT
This sequence comes from Treponema sp., assembly GCA_024695625.1. Classification (GTDB taxonomy): domain Bacteria; phylum Spirochaetota; class Spirochaetia; order Treponematales; family Treponemataceae; genus Treponema_D. The sequence goes on along the minus strand of JAILHV010000070.1, from coordinate 6,531 downwards.
CCTTTCTTTGCATTTTTTGCTGCGATTTTTGCCGCTATACTCTTGGCCTTTGCCTCTTTTTGGGCTGCCTTTTTCTGTGCCCGCTCGGCCCTTTTCTTAAAGTCGGAGATTATCCTTTCCTTTTCTTCCTCGCTGCCGTGGTCTATGTAGAGGATACCGTCCAGGTGGTCGTTTTCGTGCTGGATTATGCGGGCAAGTAGGCCGTCTGCGTTTTCGATGGTGAATGGCTTTCCGAATTCATTAAGCGCGCTTACTGAAACCTTTGCAGGGCGGCTGATGTTTTCGTTTTCGCCCGGAATTGAAAGGCAGCCTTCCTCGTAGTCGCAAAGCTCGGCGGAGGTTTTGGTGATTACCGGGTTGATGAACACCCTGCGCACCTCGTCGTCGGACATTGCCACGAAGAATCTCTTTGCAATGCCAACCTGGGGGGCTGCAAGGCCTACACCGTTTGCGCTTATCATTGTCTGGAACATTTCGTCAAAGAGCTTCCTCATTGAGTCGTCTATTTCTTCCGGTTTTACTTCCTCACACTTCTGCCTGAGGACTTCTTCGCCAAGTTTGTAAATCTTCATTCCTGTCTCCAAAATGCTGGAACTGCTGATTAGCTGCTGGTGTTACAGACCCTGAATCAAGTTCAGGGTGACGTTAATCAGTATTCCCAAAATAAGTTGCTCTGGGCAGCACATGCCCCTCTTGCCGCCGGTGTGCAGCCAGCTATTCAATCCTTAGGCGGGCAGCCTTTGCGTGTGCCGCAAGACCTTCTGCGTCGCCAAGGAAACCTGCCGCAGCCGCAGAACGCTCGTAGCCCCGTCCGGCTTTTGTGCGCAGCGTGGTTACTGTTTTTAGGAAGACCCTTACCGAAAGGCCTCCCGTGAACCTTGCGCTGCCCGATGTTGGCAGTGTGTGGTTGAGTCCGGCTGCATAGTCACCGAAGACTTCCGCAGAACCGTGTCCGATGAAGAGAGAGCCGAAGTTCCTTGCTTCTGCCTGCACTTTGTCGCGCTCGGGGCCTTCCTCCATGGCAAGCTCCAGGTGCTCTGGTGCCTTCTTGTTGGCAAGCTCCAGTGCCTCTTCCATGGAATCCGTTATGATTATGCGGCCGAATGTGTCTATGCTCTTTCTTGCGATTTCTTTTGTGGGCAAAAGCTCAAGCTGCTTCTCTATTTCATCTGCAACCTTTTTGGCAAGCTCTGCATCCGGGGTGGCCATGACGGCCTGTGCCACAACGTCGTGCTCTGCCTGAGCAAGAAGGTCTGCCGCAACCCACTGGGGCTTTGCAGAAGAGTCTGCTATGACGAAGACTTCCGTTGGGCCTGCAACCATGTCTATGCCGGCATTTCCGTAGATAAGCTTCTTTGCCTCCGAGACAAATTTGTTTCCCGGTCCCACGATTACGTCCGCACGGGGAATGCTCTCCGTACCGAATGCCATTGCGGCGATTGCCTGGCTTCCGCCAAGCGCAAATACCCTTGTGGCCCCGCAGATGTATGCGGCTGCCATTATGTTCTCGTCTGCATAGGGCTTTCCTCCCTCAAAAGGCTTTCCGGGGATGCCGCTTCCCTGCTTCTTTGCATTTTCAAGGTCATCAGGGTGGACTCTTGGAGGAGTGCAGAGGATTATGTCTTTTACGCCTGCAGCAACTGCCGGTGTTATGGTCATTATGACGCTGCTTACCAGAGGGAACCTTCCTGCCGGCACATAGGCACCCGCCCTGTCAACGGCTATGTTCCTCTGGCCGGTAAAGATGCCCGGTTCCAGCTCTATCTCAAAGTCATCAAAGGATTCCCTCTGCTTTTTTGCAAACCTGAGGGCAAGGTCGTGGGAGTAGCAGATGGAATTGTAAAGATCCGGGTTTTCCCTCTCCATCTTTTCGGCTGCTGCCTTTAGCTCTTCCTGTGGAATCTCCAGCTTTGCCGGGGAAGAAAGGTCAAATTTGCGGCTGTAGTCGCGAAGGGCCTGGTCCCCGCGCTGCCTTACGTCCTTTAGTACGTCGCGGACCGTCTGGATTGAATCCCCAAAGTCACGTCCTGCGAAAAAACTTTCTTCTACATCTTTTGCATTTTGAATTCTTATCATCTTGTCCCTCAGCTTGCAATATATCATATTTCGGCATGTTTTTCCAGTAGTGGTATTCTTTAATCTGCGGAGTCTGACCGGACAAGGAGTGCCGGGCACAGTAAAAATAGGGGTGCGCTCCAGAATAGTCTTAAAAAGTCCTAAAAAAGTTAGTTTTTTCTAGGTTGCCTTATAAAAATTCTATGGTATAATTAAGGTAAATGAAGCTTACAAAAACGAACACTGCAAACAAAGACGAAAATCCTCAGGAAATCACGGCTCTGATTGACCACAAGCAGATTGACGCGGAATTCAACTACGGCGTGCTGAAGGACCTTCTCTTTTTTTCCACCTTTGTGCTTCTTATGCTTGCAGCTTTTTCCTTTGTTCCGGGACTGTACAGGCTGGAGACCATTTTTAACGCCCGCTCAAAGGTTTTGTATGTCGTTTTCTTCTTCATTTGCCTTGTCTGGTTTGCCTTTGTGAACATTTTCCGGGCTTTTTCCCTCAGGCACTCGCGCATACAGGTCTACATGTTCTTTTTTACCTGCTACTCTCTGGGCGTTCTCTTTAACCTTAGCATGCCCCTGCCGCACCCCTTTGTCCTTGTAATCGGTTTCCGCATACTGGCGGCCGTCCTTATCCGGGACAACAGCGCAAGGTCGGAGGTATTCAACAACATCGTAATCATACTTGCAGTATTCGGGGCGTCCTACCGCTACAAGCCAACCGATGTTTTCCTCATTGACGTTATAGCGGCTTCCATGTTCACCAGCCTGAGCATGGTTCTTTCCAGCATTTTCCGCAAGAACGAAAGGCGGAACGAGGAAATGAACCTTAAGCTAGTCAATTCCGAGATTGAGGTGGAAAAGGCCAAGAATTCGGCAAAGACTTCCTTCATTGCCAACATGTCGCATGAAATCCGCACGCCTATAAATTCAATCATGGGTCTGAACGAGATGCTCATCAGGGAGACAAAGGAACCCAAGGTGCTTGAGTATGCCCGCAACATAAAGAGCTCCAGCAACACGCTGCTAAAAATCGTAAGCGACATCCTTGACTTTTCCAAGATTGAATCGGGCAAGATGGAAATCATCAATGCTGAATACGAGCTTTCCTCCGTCGTGACCGACCTAATCAACATGATAAGCCCCAGAATCAAGGACAAGAACCTGGAATTCAAGCTGGACATCAACCCCGGCATCCCCCACCTCTTGAACGGCGACGAAATCCGCGTAAAGCAGTGCATGCTGAACCTGCTTACAAATGCGGCAAAATATACGGACGCTGGTACCGTAACCATGTCCATGGACTACGAGACCAAGGACGAGAACACAATCTACCTTATCTTCCGCGTAAAGGACACCGGCATCGGAATCAAGCCAGAGGATGTGCCCAAGCTTTTTACCGTATTTGAGCGTCTTGACGAACGGCGCAACCGCACAATAGAAGGCTCCGGCCTTGGCCTTAACATAGTGAGCATGCTGCTGGGACTTATGGGCTCCAAGCTTGACGTTAAGAGTGAATACGGCTCCGGCTCAGAATTTTCCTTTAAGGTGGAGCAGAGGGTCGTCTGGTGGGATCCCATCGGCGACTTTGACGAAAGCTACGAGAACTACCTGCAGGGCCTTGACAACTACAAGGAGACTTTCCACGCGCCTGACGCACACATCCTCATCGTTGACGACACAAAGATGAACATCATAGTTGCCGTTGGGCTGCTCAAGGACACCCAGGTACAGGTTGACACAGCCCTCAGCGCTCAGGAAATGTTTGACATGGTGTGCCGCAAGCGCTACGACGTTATTTTCCTTGACCACCGCATGCCCAACATAGACGGGGTTGAAGCCTTCCACCTTATGCAGGCCATGGACGGGAACCTTAACCTCAAGACTCCCGTAGTTGCCCTTACCGCAAACGTCGTATCGGGTGCCAGGGACTTTTATATCAACGAAGGTTTTGCCGACTACCTTGCAAAGCCTGTTGACAGCGACAAGATAGAAAAGGTCCTGATAAAGCTTTTGCCACCATCCCTTGTCCAAAGGAATTTGGGAATCATGAACGACACGAAGCGGGGCGGCGAAGATGAGAATTCCTTCCTTACATTGCCTTCTTCAAAGAACTCCAAAATTCCCCAGGGGCTTTCCGGCATAGACTTTGAGACTGCAATGCAGAACTGCGGCGACGAGGACATCCTGCTGATTGCGCTAAAGGAATACTACAACAACATAACAAAGCGTGCCAACGACATAGAGTCCTATGCCGCCAAAAAAGACTTTAAGAACTACACGATACAGACCCACGCCCTAAAAAGCTCTTCCAAGCTCATAGGTGCAATGGAACTTTCCGAACAGGCCGCCTACCTTGAAAAGTGCGGTGACGAAAAGAACGAAGCAGAAATAGAAGCTAAAACCCCAGCCCTTCTGACCCTCTACAGAAGCTATGCGGAAAAGCTGTCGCCTCTTTATCCCAAAGACTCCGGGCAGCAGGATGGGAAAAAGGCAGGCAAAGAGGTGATTGACGGGCAGAAATTCAGCGAGGCCATGTCTGCCCTAAGGGAGTATGCCCAGTCATTCGACTTTAACGCAGCTGACAGCATCGTACAAATGCTGGACGGCTACGAAATTCCAGATTCAAAGAAAGAGTTTTACGAGCAAATAAAGCAGTATATCCGCTCAGGAGATTCTGCCGCAATTGTAGAAGCCTTAAAGGAGTGTTAGTATGGAAAAGAGAATATTGTTCATAAGCAGTTTTGCAGAAAGTTTTTTGATAACCGCCCTTGCCAAGACTCTGGAAAACGGCGGCTACGAGGTTGTGTTTTCCCAGCCCCATCCAAAAGAAATTGCGGAGATGAAGAACAGGCCGTCCATTTCCATACTCTACCTGGACAATGACGCTACGGCCTATGTCTCCACCCTGGAATACTATGCAGAAAGGCTTTCCCACCAGACCATAGATGACCCGGTTTATTTCTTCCTCATCGGCAACACCGTAGAGCTGGACATTGCCTACCGCTCGCTCCCCAAGTCCCTCATAAGCGCAGTATTTAAGCGTCCTGTAAACACAACGGACCTAATCACCCAGCTTGACCTAATAAGCACAGGCTACAACTACGAGGCGGAACTTCCCGGCGTAATCAAACCCAATGCAGGCGGCCCGGAGGACTCTTCCAAGAAAAAGATTCTCCTTGTAGACGACGACTCTGCCCTGTTGCGCTCAATGCAGACCTTGCTTGGCAACAAGTACAACGTCTACATTACAAACTCCGGCATGAACACAATAACCTTCCTAAAGAACCACACCGTAGACCTTATCCTCTTGGACTACGAAATGCCAATCCTTTCGGGGCAGGAAGTCTTCCGCATCCTAAAGAGCGAACAGGCCACCATGAACATCCCGGTAATCTTCCTTACCTCCAAGGACGACAAAAACATCGTAAAAAAGGTATTGGAACTAAAGCCTGCAAACTACCTTCTAAAACCTGTCTCGCCAGCCGTCCTTAACCAGACCCTGGACGAATTCTTTAAGGAGCAGGAAAAGGAAGCCGAGCGAAAAAAGAAGCAAGCCGAAGCCGACCAGTACCTAGAAGAACTGGAATCCGCAGACGAATAGCCCAAAAGGAGGGGGAAGTCCGCTCGAAGCTGCGCTGCGAATACCCCCTGCTTCTCTTGCATTATGAGGGGGAAGTCTCCCCCTGCGGTCGCACTTCGTTGCGCCCTACCCCCTCTGCGGGCTCAAACGCCGCCCGCAACGCCTGCTAAAATATGTCATTATCGGGCTCGACCCGATAATCCACTGTACACTTCAATGTAACTTCAATAAAAGAAAATTGTTCTTTTTATTGAAAGCTTAAAACCAAAGGAGTTCTACATGAAAAGAATTTGCAAATTCTCCACATTAATCCTTGTGTCTGTACTATTAGTTTCAAGCTCATTCGCACAAGGCAAGGCAAAAGGCAAAGTTACACCAAAAGCCAAACCTGCACCCGTAAAACCGGAAAAGAAAACCCCGCCAAAAGGACCTGCCGCAAAAGAAGAAAAGGGAGCAATCCTTGTAAACGGAAAGTCCTATTCAAAGGCAAGCGAAGTTTTTGTAAAGGGCGGTTCAACAAAGGGTGCTGCCGCTGAGCATGGAGACTCAAGCCTGCTGGATGACGTGCCAAACGTAGATTCATTCTATATCGGAAAGTACGAAGTAACGCAGGAATTCTACGAAGCCGTTCTGGCTGGCGAAACAGTTTCTACAAAAAGCGGCAAAATTTTCGAACTTGACGCAAAGCCTTCCAGCTCACTGGAAAAATCCCTTGTAAAGGGAGAAACCCAGAAGTACCGCCCCGTAGAAAACGTAACCTGGTACGATGCCGTAAACTTCTGCAACGTGCTCAGCAAAAAGACAGGCCTTGAACCAGTCTACAAGATTGAAATCAATAAAATAGAAGAAACAAAGGTCGGTAATTACATAGAAAAGCACATCATG
>JAILHV010000061.1 GCA_024695625.1 Treponema sp. | reverse complement strand
GTCTATCTTGCTCACGCCGGCAAGCAGTTCAATCATATCGGTCTTTTCCTTAATGACCTCCGCGTCGCTTCCCGCCTGTATCATGACGGCGATATGCAGCTTGGATGCCGGGTCAAGGCCGCACTCCACACGGAGGGCACGGACGTTGCGGATAAGCTCCTGCAGGACGGCAAAGCGGGCCGTCACCTTCGCATCCTCGCGGCTCTCGCAAGCCTCCGGGAAGGGGCTGTCCACGAGCAAGAGGCGGCAGGTCTCATTCGCGATAATCTTCTGAGCCCCCGCCTTCGTGCGGTTGGCAAAAATCTCGTCGAGCGGGAGCTTGCCGTAAATCTCCTCGGTAACAAAGGGCAGATAGGGATGCAGCAGGCGCAGGCTCTCTTCCATTACGTTCAGGAGGACGGAAACCGCCCGGTCCTTCTCGTGCTCATCGTCGCCCCGGAATGAAAGCTTGGTCGCCTCAACGTACCAGTCGCAGAAGTCGTTCCAGAAATACTCGTAGAGCGCCTGTGCCCCCTCGTTGTAGCGGTAGCCGGTCATCGCCGCATCGGCAGCCTTCACCGCCCGGTTCAGGCAGGAGTAAATCCAGCGGTCCAGTTCCGTCAGGTCTGCGTCGCTGACGGGAATGAGCGTCCGCCCCTCCAGGTTGCCCAGGATGTAGCGGCTTGCGTTCCAGACCTTGTTGCAGAAGCGGCTTCCCATCTTGAAGGAGTCTTTGTCTACAAGTATGTCCTGTCCCTGTGCGGCCATGTAGCTCATGGTGAACTTGAGGGCATCTGCTCCGTACATGTCGATTATTTCTAGCGGGTCAATGCCGTTGCCCAAGGATTTGCTCATCTTGCGTCCCTGCTTGTCGCGGACAAGGCCGTGGATGTAGATGTCGTGGAATGGTGCCTTTCCTGTGAATTCGAGGCCTGCCATTACCATGCGGCTTACCCAGAAGAAGATTATGTCGTAGGCTGTTACCAGTGCGTTTGTCGGGTAGAATTCCGCAAGGTCTGCTGTTTTTTCCGGCCATCCAAGTGTGGAGAAGGGCCAGAGCCATGATGAGAACCAGGTGTCCAGTACGTCCGGGTCCTGCTTTAGTTCTGATGCGGGGGCTTTGCAGTCCGGGCAGCATTCAGGGGCTGTTCTGCTTACGATTACCTTTCCGCACTTCTGGCAGTACCATACGGGGATTCTGTGTCCCCACCAGAGCTGGCGGCTTATGCACCAGTCGCGGATGTTTTCCATCCAGTGTGTGTATGTGTTTTCCCACTTGCGGGGGTAGAAGACGATTTCTCCCTTCTTCCATGCTTCGAGGGCCTTGTCTGCGAGCGGCTTCATCTTTACGAACCACTGGTCGCTTAAGTAAGGCTCAACGACTGTTCCGCAGCGATAGCAGTGGCCAACCGAGTGGGTGATTTTTTCTTCCGCTTTGAAAAGGCCTAGGTCTGTGAGGTCCTGTATGATAAGTGCGCGTGCCTTCTGGCAGGTCATTCCGCGGTACTTTTCCGGGCAGTTTTCGTTAAGGGTTCCGTCCGGGTTCAGTATGTTGATTATTTCCAGGTTGTTGCGCTTTCCCACCTGGTAGTCGTTGGGGTCGTGGGCCGGTGTGATTTTTACCATACCGGTTCCGAATTCCTTGTCTACGTAAGCGTCTGCAATGAGGGGAATCGTGCGGTCTGTTAGCGGAAGCTTAAGCTTTTTTCCTACGATGTCCTTGTAGCGTTCGTCCGTTGGGTTTACTGCAACTGCCGTATCGCCCAAGAGGGTTTCTGGACGGGTTGTTGCAATTTCTATCTTTGTGGAGCCGTCTGGGGCTGGACCGTCGGCATATTCGTACCAGATGTGGTACATTGCGCCGTTTGTGTCTGTGTGGTCAACTTCGTCGTCGGCAAGTGCGGTTCCGCATCTTGGGCACCAGTTTACAAGGTAGTTTCCGCGGTAGATGAGGCCCCTTTCGTAGAGGGAAACGAACACTTCGCGTACGGCCTTGCTTAAGCCTTCGTCCATGGTAAAGCGTTCCCTTTCCCAGTCAACGGAGTTTCCGAGCTTTTTCTGCTGCTTTACGATTGTGTTGTGGTGGTCTTCCTTTACCTGCCATGTGCGCTCAAGGAATTTTTCTCTTCCAAGGTCGTTGCGGCTTTTTCCTTCTTTTTTGAGGGCACGCTCAACCACGTTCTGGGTTGCAATGCCTGCGTGGTCGGTTCCTGTTACCCAGAGGGTGTCCTCTCCCTTCATGCGGTGGTAGCGGACTACGATGTCCTGCAAAACGTTGTTAAGGCCGTGGCCCATGTGCAAAACGCCTGTTACGTTTGGCGGGGGGATTACGACTGTATATTTTCCGGCCTTGCCTTTTTCCTTGTTCTTAAGGTAGCACTGGTGCATTGGGGATGATTCGTCGCTGGCAGGCTTAAAGCAGCCCTTTTCCAGCCATTCACCGTAAATTCTTTCTTCAAAGTCTTTGGGATTGTATGCCTTTTCAAGTTCAATGGCTTTCATGTTGACCTCTGGGTAAATTTCTTGGGTATTTGTAATAGCTAGTAATTATAATGAATTTGCATTTTGAATTCAACAACACGCAAGGGGTGCGGCGTAGGCAAGTGGTGTTATATTTTTTCTTTGGAGCCACTTTTGTTTTTTTACTGTGCGTAAGGCTACGCCATTCCGCAGTGCCACCTTTAACCCGCTTTCCAGGGCTCCGCTTTCGCTCCGGCCCGCCTTGTGGCGGTCTTGCTGCGCAACCCTTCCAATCGGGGCTAGGATTGTGGGCAAGGACTCCGTAAGAAGTTGTCAATGTGGGGACGGGCTGAATTCCTTGTGAAATGACTGATTTGCTAAACAAAAAAAGCTTTTTCTGATATAATTATGGTATGTATACGCCGCCTTTTACGATAACCTCTAAGAGCATAGACCTCATTTC
>JAILHV010000173.1 GCA_024695625.1 Treponema sp. | reverse complement strand
GAACGCGCATTTGACTCCGTTTCTTCCTGACGGCTAATGTAAAAGGAATTTTGCATCGGCTTTACCCTATCCTTGTACAAATATGGTATTTCTAAAGTAAGTTAGTTTAGTTTATATTTCCAATATATGCAATAGTTATAGAAAAAATATTTTTCAAGGCCAGATTCCCCGACCACCATCTTTGGCCTTGAAAATTTTTCCGCCGCTTGAATTCCTAAGAATTAAACCTGGACTTGTAGGAAACAGAATTCTTAAAGGCATTGGTGCGCAAAATTACGTTGATAAGCCTTTCCGCACATGAACGCAAGTCATCATCGGTAAGCTTTCCTTCCGCCAGAGCCGCAGCCATGCTTTCCTCATCAGAACGGGCGCCGGGCATTATCAAATCGTTGCCAACTTTTGGACACATCCAGGCTTCACTGCCACCGAGAGAATCAGTTGTAGTCCAGTCGGTCATTATCATGCCTTTGTAGCCCCATTCATTGCGGGCAACTTGTGTACAAAGATCCCTGCTGTTTGCAGAGTGAACTCCGTTAACAAGATTGTATGAAGTCATCAATCCCATTGGCTGAGACTTCTTTATTGCAATTTCAAAGCCTCGCAAATAGATTTCGCGCAGGGCACGCTCACTCAAGACTGAATCCGAACCCTTGCGGTTGTCCTCAAGGTTGTTGCAGGCAAAGTGCTTGATTGTAGTGCCAGTTCCATTTCCACACTGAACTCCGTCCGTCATTGCAGACGCACAAATTCCGCTTACAAGGGGGTCTTCGGAGAAGTATTCAAAGTTGCGTCCACAGAGAGGGTTACGCTGAATGTTCATTCCGGGAGCAAGCCACCAGGAAACATGGAATTCTTCCATTTCCACAGCAACAGCCTTACCAACTTTTGCAATCAAATCTTTATCCCATGTCTGGGCAAGAAGGGAACCGATTGGGAAGGCTGTGCAGAACTGCCAGTAAATGTCCACATTCTGCCTGTGGTGATCCATGGCAAAAAAGCCTTGTGCCATTGACTGGGTAAGGCCGTCAAAATATGGCTTTCCACTTGCCCTGTCCACTTCGTACTTCTGTACAATGCGCACTCCAGCAGGACCATCCGCCATTATTACCGGGGGAATTCCCAAATCCACCAATTCATCGGTTGTCTCGCCCGCCGTACCTGGAACACGCTTTCCCGCATCACCAACAGTTGCACCCTTTGCCTTGTTGAATACGCCGTGCACAAAAGTAATAAGCTGCTCACGGTTTAGCGTAGCCGCCATTTTCTTAGCAAGGGCATCCTTTTCATCTTCTTGGTAAGGCATTTTTTCTTCTGCGCTTGGAACAAATTCCACAGGTGTTAGGCCAAGCTCCCTGGCTTTTGACTGCCAAGCTTCTTCCGCTTTTTTTAGCAAATCCTTATTTGGTTCAAGAGACTTAAGCTCTTCCTTTAGCGGACAAACATGGTTTACCTTTTCCACCACAAAATCATTTTCAACTTTCAAGACAGCACACAGCTTTGCATCCGCACTGCTGTTTCCACCGGACAAAGCATAGAGCCCCTTTTCTAGAACCCAGGCACTCTTCTGCTCGTCAAAAGATGCAATGTCTTTTGTTGCAAAGCAAAGTTCAACTTCCTCGCATTCACCCGGATTAAGAAGGCGTGTCTTGGCAAAGGCAACCAGTCTTTTTTCTTCTTTTATAAGTGCCGTCTGTGGGCAAGAAGCATAAAGCTGGACAACTTCTTTTCCTGCAAATTTTGAACCTGTGTTTGTAACGGAAAACTTTACGCGGACATTTTTATCTGCCTTAACGGAAATGAATTTAATAGAAAAATCCGTGTAGGAAAGTCCAAAGCCAAAGGGATAGTCAACGGCTATGCCAAATGCGTCAAAGTACCTGTAGCCAACAAAAATTCCTTCATTATAGTATTCCTTCTGAAGGTTTCCGTTTTTATAGCTAAAATTTGCGGCTCCGGGAAAATCAGAATATTTTTTTGCCCAAGTAGCAGTAAGCTTTCCGCTGGGAGTAACTTTTCCGGTAAGAAGGTCTGCAACGGCATTTCCACCTTCCATTCCAGGCTGCTTTACGTCCACAATGGCAGAAACGTTGGGCAGGGAATGAATAAAGCCCATGTCTATCTGGGCACCGGTATTTATAAGGACAACAAGCTTTTTTGCAATGGAAGAAAGTGTCTTAAGTTCAAGCTCTTCTGAATCGCTAAGATAGTAGTCGCCTTTTTCTTCTTTGCGGTCGCTTCCCTCACCTGCAATTCTGCTTACAACATAAATTGCAACGTCTGCCTTTCCAAGATCCTGCTTTGTAATTTCCCTGCCCTTTGGAGCCCTAAAAGGATTTTCTGCATGGGCAACAAAGAAATCCACAGATTCAGTATTTCCGTGGCAGCGTTCGATTATGCGGTCCTTCCATTCAAGGCGGGCTTTTTGGTATGAATCATCGTAGACCTTTAGCCAGTCCTCATTTTCTATTTTTAAGCCGGCATTGCGCAAACCTTCAAGTATGGTTACGGCCTCGCGCTCATTTACCTCGCCAGAACCGGTTCCGCCTTTTATGGTGTGATTTGCCCCGCTTCCAAATATTGCTATGCTTTCATCTTTTGAAAGTGGCAGAACACCGTCATTCTGCAAAAGAACCATTCCTTCTGCGGCAGACTCACGGGCAATCTTGCGGTTTACAGCCTCACGCGCTACAGGTTCAGTACTTTTGCTTCCTGTCCTTTCAAATGAATTAAATTCCATAAATATCTCCTTTTATTTATCTTGTAACAGACTTAGTAACAGACTTAATAACAGACAACAGCCCAGTTCTTAAAGAAAATGCCTACATGTCCTTCATTCCACATGGGAAGAAATTCTTCTGCTGAATAATAGCGGTTGCCTTCGTATTCGGGATGGTCAACCTTTGTCATTTCGGAATTCTCACCGCGGCGGTCCTGCATAGAGTCATAGAACATAAAGCCGTGAGAATCATAGCCAAGCAAGGTTATAAAATGAAGAATTCCCCCTTCCTTTACCAGCAGAATCACGGGGGTATCATTGTCTGCCATATTCTTTAGCCAGTTGATTTTTTCCTCGTTGGAATAGCAGGACATTGCGTATTCCTTTGTTTCTATATCATAATTGTGCAGAAGGTTCACAAGTCCTTGGGGAAAGGTCAGGTTCTTTTCCATCCTCCAGTTTATCTCGTCAGAAAGCTTTTCCGGGTCAATGATATTTTTCCGCAGTATTGAAATAACAGCCATCGCTGAATAGGGTGCGCAGTTATTGTATGTCTGCCGCAAAAACTGGCTGCGGTTTAGAGGAATGGCCTTGTAAATGCCCTTGTTGGCGGAAACGTTGGCTCCAAAAGAGGGAATGGCCCTTCCAAGATAGACAAGCGTAAGTATACAAACCAGAATAAAAAACAATACGGGCAGTATTTTCTTCAAATTGAACTCCAAGCAAAGTATAACGAATTTCGTTTAATTTGTCTTGAATTTTCCTATGTTTAGGCATTAAAATAGAAGCTATCTCTAGGGAAATGCTGATTACAGCACCCTGAAACCCTTATGCAGGACAGGGCTAAAGCAGCGTTTCCAAAAAGTTGTAATTTTTAGGAGTCTATTTATGAAAAAATCTGTCTTTCTATGCGGAGCCTTGGCGGCAATTCTTTCCGTCATAACATTTTCCTGCGAATCCCTTTCGGGAATTTTAGCTACACCATCTCTTTCCATGAAGGGAGTAGGAATCAAATCCCTGGATTTGGAAGGAATTACATTCAATGTTGACTATTCAATCACAAACCCATATCCGGTTGCATTCACAATCGACAAGCTGGAAGGAAACCTGCTTCAGGACAGCGAAACCTATGCAAAAATTGTTACGGACAAAGGCATAAGCGTTGCCGCAATGGGTTCAAAGACAAACAGCGTTAACTTTAAGATTCCATACGACAAAATCATCAGCATGGCAAAGGGCGCATCTTCTTCAAGCAGCAAAAAGGCCCTTCCATTCACATTCGACGGCAATGTATCCCTTAACCTTAGCGAAGCCCTTGGTGCAGGACAGAACCTTACCCTTCCCTTCAGCAAGAGCTTTGAAGTACCTGTAATTAAGCCCAGCCTCTCCGTTTCAAACCCAAAGATTTCCCTTCCCACGCTTGCCGACCTAAAGAATTCCCTGGTAAACGGCGGAATGAACCCGCTAAAGGCCGCAACAGTGGCCGCCTCTATTCTGGCGGGAAACAAGCTGAGCGCAGACACCTTTGACGGAGTTGACCTTAACCTTGATATGAACTTTGACCTTAACATTGCAAATGCAGGAAGTGCTGCCTGGAACTTCCTCATCAACTCCTGCTCACTGCAGGACACAGCAGGAAAGACACTTGCAAACGTAGCTCCCGTAGGCGGAAATTCAATCAGCGCATCATCAGGAAAAATCCCGATGAAAGTTTCTCTCAACACGCTAAAGTCTGGTTCCTTTATAATCCAGCTCTTGAACAAAAAAGGCTCTAACCCAACATTCGTACTTGATTCAGGCCTTTCCTTCCCGGAGACATCATACGCTCCAAACCTGCCTTTAAAGTACACAAAGGAAATTTCGCTTTCTTCCGTAAACATCACACGCTAGTCTTACAAGGCTAGTTTTAAAAAGCTGTTTATGGAAAACAAATTTCTTGCCATCTGCAAAGAGGACTTGGACAAGCGCGGCATAAAAGAGGTTGACTTTGTTTTTGTAAGCGGAGACGCTTATGTAGACCATGCATCTTTTGCCGCCGCCCTGCTCTGCCGACTGCTCGAAGCAAACGGATACACAGTAGGGCTCCTTGCCCAGCCAGACTTTAAAAGCGCAGAAAGTTTTAAGGAATTTGGCCGACCCCGCCTTGCCTTTCTTGTAAGCGCGGGTGCCATGGACAGCATGGTAAGCAACTACACCGCAAACAACAAACCCCGCTCAGAAGACGCATATTCCCACGGAGGAATTGCAGGCCGAAGACCGGACAGAGCCATCATCAAGTACACTGCAAAAATCCGCGAAGCATACAAGGGGGTCGCTGTAATAATCGGCGGAATAGAAGCCTCGCTCAGAAGGTTCAGCCACTACGACTACTGGTCTAATACCGTAAAGCGTTCAATCCTTCTTGACTCAAAGGCAGACCTTTTAATGTACGGCATGGGCGAACACGCAATACTTGAAATAGCGGCAAAGCTAAAGGAAGGAATACCTGTAAGGCAAATCCGCGGGGTAAGGGGAACCTGCTGGTACACAGGAAAAGCCGAAGAACTGCCCCAATACGTCCCCGCACTTAAGGCACCAGATGCAAACCCGGCAACAGCAGCAGAAACAGAAGCTTCCGCAAATGACGCGCTACTTTCCAAAAAGAAGCCTGCCCTAATGCTTCCCCCGTACGCAGAAATCTGCAAAGACACAGAAGAATGCAAAGACCTCTTTGCAAGATCCTATCTTGTTCAAGAAGAAAACACGGATGCAATAAATGCCCACAAGCTTATAGAAGCAGCGGAAAGCCGCTATGTAGTACAAGAGCCACCTGCCCTTCCGCTAACCACAGAAGAATTTGACGCAATCTACGAGCTTCCCTTTACAAGAAGATGGCACCCAATCTACGACAAGCCTGCGGAAAACGG